>PXSB01000050.1 GCA_003023185.1 Halobacteriales archaeon QS_9_67_17
CTCCGGGCGTCGTCCTCCGGTCGGCGACTCGTAATGCGACGGCTCGCCCACCGCCGACAGCTAAGAAGCCGGCGGCGTAGCTGGCGAGGACGTACCCCGCGCCGACGAGCGGCGCGGCCAGCGCCGTCTGGAGCGCGAACGTGCTGTACGTGGTGAACGACGAGAGGAAGCCGGCGGCGAACACCAGCCGCGACCGCTCCCCGAGCGACCCCGCGAACTGCTGTTCGTACACGAGGAAGCCGAGCAGGAAACAGCCGGCGACGTTGGCGGCGAACGTGCCGGACATCCCCGCGACGACGCGGCCGACGAGATACCGTGCGTTCGCGCCGAGGAAGCCACCGACGGCGACGAGCGCGACGGGTTCGAGCGTGCTCAACAGCTGTTGCCGGCGCATGGTGGGGAGCGCGAGGGTCTGTCGAACCGTCCGCCCGAGCGTGGCTTAACGGCACCGGTGGACGGACCTCCGGGCAGTCACGCGTCGGTCTCGACCCGAACCGAGTCGCCGATGGCGACCCTGTCGCCGTAACCCGCCGCCGGCACGCGTGTGATGAGCATGACGGTGAAGTAGTGGTCGAAGGCGTCGGTCGGTGCCCACGCCGGCAGGGTCGCCTCACGCCGCTCCGCGAACCGCTGGCGGAACCGCTCGATCGGCTCGCCGGTGTCGGGGTCACGGGAGGGAACGACACAGCGGGCACAGGCGCGGGCACCCTCGAAGCGGGTGCCGCCAACGGTGAAGCCGCCGGGGTCGTCACCGAGGAAACGGTCCTCCCAGAACGGCGGGACGCCGCCGATTTCGACGTTCGGGCGGAGGCGGCGACGCGCCCCGGCGACGGTCATCTCGTCGAACCACGAGGCCACCTCCTCCAGCGTGCCGGTGCTGATGACCGACGGCCCGAGGTCCGCGCGGTCGACGAATCCCGGCGGATCGCGGTGGCGCAGTGTGACCTGCTCGCCGGCGAAGTCGCTGAACCACGCGCTCGCGGCGTCGCGGTCGGTCGTCAGGTCGAAGGTGTGGGTCGCGTCGTCCGTCCGGAGCGTGAGTTCGTCGGTCGCGGGGTCGAACGCCGACGCGACGGCGTGGGTGTCGTCGATCTCCTTCGCGTTGAACGTCTCGCCGACAGTGTCGAACTCGTCGCGCTCCGGGTCGGCGTCCGGGTCGACCAGCGCGTACGCCCGGTCGTGCCGGAACGTCCCCGCGTCGGTGATCTCCACTTCATCGACCGCCGCCCGGTCAAGACCCTTCACCGGATACACCCAGAGATTCTCCACGTGCGGCATCGACCGAAACTGGCGGGCCGGCGAATAAAGCCTTGCGCGGTTCACGGGCATAGATCCGATTACTTTCCGCCTCGGGCCTGCGGTTCGCTCGCTGTGTAGGTCGGGCTGCTGTCGGACTCTCGGTCGCTCGGCCGGTGGTGTGTCACGCCGCTTGCGCGTCGGTTTATGTGAAAAGCGACCAGACTAGCAAGCATAGCGAGCAGAACATGACCAATAAAGGAACACTGTCACGATAGTATCGGCTTGATTCTGGAGCCCATTCCTTGCAAGTGAGTGAGGCAACCAGCGTACATGCTGCGATTACCCGGCTCAGCGGTATCCCGGGAGGAGGAACGTTCATACAACAGATTGTGTTCAGAGAATGTTGTTCTTTTGTGCTAATGTTCGCAGTGTTACTTGATTACTGCGAGCTTGCGGTTGCCACGTCGCTCCCCCGGGTCGAAGGGCCGTCCGAGCGCAGTCCCGAGTAACTAGCGGCCGATGAGGAAGCAGTCACAGGCGGTACTGCCGTTGGTCCGTAGTTTTATATCCAGTAGCGAGACACGAAACGAACGTGGGACGGGACCGAGCCCAACTCGTGCTCGCGGTGGCAGCCGTGATAGCCGCGGCACTCGCGCCGGCGCTGCTGGCGTATCTCCAGTTGGGGTACCACGCCGACGTGGACGCCGCCAGCGACTTCGAGGATCCGGCGACGAACGCCCGGACCGTGCTCGACCGAGCGACGTTCGAGGCGGCCAGCAACATCGCCGGCGAGTACGCGTGGTCGGCCCGGACTGCCGCGGCCGACCAGAGTCGGGCGGTGCTCCGGCCCCGGGTCGACCGACTCGAAGCCGAACGGGTCGCAGAGGGCACCGCGGTCTTGGTCACGTACAACGCGACGGCGGCGAGCACGTGGGCGCAAACGGCCTGTTCCGGCGGTCCCGGACGGCAGTTCGGCCCGTGCGTGGCGGACGGCGGCGTCGTCCTACAGGAGCGGGCCGGCGAGGCGACGCTCGTCGCCGTCGCGTTCGACGTGCGGGTCGTCCGCGAGCAGGGCGAGACGGCGTTCACCCTCGTCGCCCGCCCGACCTGAACTCGGGCGCGAAAAATACTACCGCTCTGCCACGCAATGTGGTACCATGGCTGAAGCCGAGGCGAGCGTGGACACGGAGACGGATAGTTCGCGGGCGGACGAGACGCCGATCCGCGAACTCGTAGAAGACGGGCTGGTCGGGGCGCTCGGCGGTCTCATCGGCGTCGGCCCGCTGACGATCATCTTCATGCTGCTCTCGCAGGTCGGCGCGTTCAGCCTGACCGAGTTCCGCACGCTCAGCGACGTGTTCCGGCTGGTGGTCGACTTCTCCCCGGCGACGGCGCAGGTGCTCGGCTACGTCGTCTTCGCGCTGGGCGCGATGGTGACGTGGCCGCTGGTGTTGGCGTCTATCGGGACGTTCTTTCCCGGCGAGCGGTACGCGGTCCGCGGGCTGTTCCTCGGGGCGGCCATCTGGACCGGCTTCTCGATGGCGTGGTACGACGGCTTCGCCGGCGCTCGCCTCCTCCTGTATCTCGTCGCCACGTTCGGCGGCCACCTGCTGTACGGCTATCTGCTGGGCGCGACCTTCGACAAACTGTTCGCGGGCGACCGACCACATCTCGCGCCCGGCGACGAACAGGTAGTCTGACCTCCTCTCACGCTTGAGGGGTGGGATTCTCCGAAGGAGAATTCAAGATTACGCGGGTCTTCGGCGGCAGTATTCAGATAAGAGTGACTCTGGAGGCTGGGCGGACAACGAGGTGTAGAAAGCCCCCGGTCGCTCGCCCGGCCCCTTTCAGTCCCGCCCAGCACGGCTGCTTGGCCGAGCGACGACCCGCTTATTTGAATACCGCCGTCCTCGGCCTCCCACGATGTCGGCTTCATCCGTGAGCTTTCGTCTCGAATAGCTGTAATGCGCACCCGACTGTCGTGCCGCTGGAGACAGGTTCATACAGGCCACCGTCGGAGACACCGGCAGTGACTGACCCTCCACGGAGCCGGGCGAGCGTCGCCGCGCTCGTCGCGGGCGGCAGTCTCATCTCGGCGGGACTGGGTGCGTACGAGATCGCGCCGGCGAGCGTGACGCCGCTCGTCCGCGAGACGCTGGGCGTGACCGCGTCGGCCGCCGGCCTCATCGTGAGCGTCATGTTCGGGACGGCCGTCGTCGCGAGCCTCCCGGTCGGGGTCGTCCTCGACCGGGTCGACTCCCGGCGGGCAGTCGCCGTCGCCGTCGTAGGCGTCCTGCTCGCGGGCGTGTGGGGCTTGCTCGCCGGCCGAGCGAGTGCGTACCGGTCGCTGGTCGCCTCACGCGTGCTCGGCGGCATCGCGTACGTCGTCGTCTGGAACGCCGGCATCGATATCGTGAGCGAGGCCGTCCCCGCGGACAGCCGGGCGACCGTGGTGGGATGTTTCACCGCGAGTGGGCCGGTCGGCTTCGCAATCGGGCAGGCGACCGGACCGCAGGTCGCGGCGTGGTTCGGCTGGCCCGCCGTGCTCGTCGCATACACCGGGCTCGCGGTGGTCGGGCTGGCGCTGTTCTGGCCGGCCAGCCGCGGGCTGGGTGGCGTGGGCGGCGGGACGCCCTCACTCGCGGCGTTCGGCGGCGTGCTCCGGAACCGCCGCGTCTGGCTCGTCGGGAGTCTGGGCTTTCTGGCGTACGCGCTGTATCTGTTCGTCAACAGCTGGGGACCGACCTACCTCACGGAGTCCGTCGGCCTCTCGCTCGCCACGAGCGGGGCGCTCGTGGCGCTGTTCCCCGCCGTCGGCGTCGTCTCGCGGATCAGCGGCGGGGCGCTCTCGGACCGGCTGTTCGGCGGCCGTCGCCGCCCGGTCGTGTTCGGCTCCTTCGTCGCCGCCGTGCCGCTGACCGTCGCGCTGGCGCAGGCAGAGACCATCGCCGTGCTCGTGGCCGCGCTCCTCCTGTCGGGACTCGCCATCCAGCTCACGCTGGGGCTGGCGTTCGCGTACGTCCGCGAGCTGGTCGAACCGGAGGTCGCCGCGACCGCCGTCGCCTTCCAGACCGCCGTCGGCCTCGCGGGTGCGTTCATCGCGCCCATCGCCGGCGGCGCACTCATCGAGACGGCGGGCTATCGGCCGGCGTTTCTCGGGGTCGCGGGCGTCGCCGCCTGTGGCGCACTGCTCGCGTGGCGAGCACCGGAGCCGCCCTGAGCCGCTACTGTGCGGCTGGCGGGGCAAGCCGCCGCACGCTTTTCCGCGTGTTCGCCTATTCTTGGCCATGAAGCCATTCGTCGTCGCCGGCGGTGACGCCGCCGGGCTGAGTGCCGCGAGCAAGTGCAAGCGAGCGGCCCCCGACCGCGAGGTGATCGTCTTCGAGAAGGGCGAGTGGGTGAGCTACGCCCACTGCGGAACCCCGTACTACGTGAAGGGTGAAGTGGACGGGCTGACGGATCTCGTGTCGCTGTCGCCGGCCGACGTTGCAGAGCGGGGTATCGATCTCCGGCGCGGCCACGAGGTGACCGACGTGACCGAGGGGTCCGTCACCGTCGTCGGCCCGGACGGCGAGTTCGAACAGCCGTACGGCGACCTCCTGCTCGCTACCGGTGCCCACGCCGTACAGGGGCCGTTCGACGGCCTCGACCGGCGGGGCGCGTTCACCCTCCACGGGTTGCCGGACGCCGCCGCGATGCGGGCGTTCGTCGATCCTGATTTCGACCCCGCGACGGCCGACATCGGCCCGATGGACCCCGAACGACTCCGTCCGCTGGCGGACGCGCCGGTGCCCGAGACTGCGGCCATCGTCGGCGGCGGCTACGTCGGCGTCGAACTGGCCGAGGCGCTCTCGGCGCGGGGCATCGAGGTCCATCTGTTCCAGCGGAACGAGCAGCTGCTTCCGCCGTTCGGGGCGGCCATCGGTGACGCCGTCCGCGCGGAACTGAACTCGGAGGGCGTCGTCGTCCACACGGATACCGCCGTCGACAGCATCGCCGGCGGCGACCGAGTCGAACGAGTCGAACACGCGGACGGCACCCTTGACGCTGAGATGGCAGTCGTGGGCGTCGGTATCCGACCGAACACCGGGCTCGCCGAGGACGCCGGAGCGACGCTCGGCGACTCGGGGGCGGTCGCGGTCGACCGGTACGGACGAACGGATGTCGAGGGCGTGTACGCGGCCGGCGACTGTGCTGAGGCACGCCACACCGTCACGGGCGAACCGACGTGGGTGCCGCTCGGTCTCACCGCGAACCGGGCCGGCCGTGCCATCGGCGCGACTGTCGGCGGCGAGCCAACGCCGGTGGGCGACGTTGCGGGCACCGCCGTCGTGAAGGCGTTTGAGGTGAGCGCGGGACGAGCAGGATTCGTCGGCGACGAGTCGGCCCGCGCGGCCGGCTTCGAACCCGTCACGGAGACGATCACCGCCGGCTCGCGGTCGGGCTACTATCCGGGGGCCGCAGAGACGACCGTCACCCTCACCGCCGACTGCGGGACGGGTCGCGTCCTCGGCGGGAGCGTCGTGGGCACCGACCGCGCGGCAAAGCGCATCGACACCCTCGCCACGGCGCTGGATGCCGGCCACACCGTCGCGGAACTCGAACGGCTGGATCTGGCGTACGCGCCGCCGTTCTCGCCCGTCTGGGACCCCATCCTCGTCGCCGCGAAGGTGCTGGCGGGCCGGCTGGAGTGACCGCCACAAGCAATTTATTCCGGTGGTGAGTGGCGGAGCACATGGTTCTCGTTCCGCTACAGGGAGACGCCGCGTTCGGCCTGCTGTTCGGTCTGCTCACCCTCCTCGTCCTCGTCGCGGCCGTCTACTGGACGTACACGGACGCCAAGACGAACAGCGACCAGCCGGCGTGGCTGTGGGCAATTGTCGTCGTCCTCGCGCCGCTGCTCGGCATCCTGCTGTACGTCCTGCTCGGTCGAAACTGATTCGGCGCTCCACGTCCATGGAACCTCGGTTGAACGTTGCCCTCTACGGTTAGCACAGTTGGAGCGGGACGGTCGATTCTCAGCGAAACGCGAGTACGATCCGTTCGTGCCGTTTGCCTCGCCGATGGGCAGCCTCCCCGCGCGGACGCGGGGGCTACCGGACGCCGAGGTAGTCGGCGGCCGCTTGAGCAATTTCCTCGGTCGTCGCGTCGACGAGGCGGGCTTCTTTCGTCTGGATGTCCGCGTGGCGGATCGAAACCACCGTCCAAGGGTTCACGTAGCTGTCCCTCGGGAGACCACCCGACCTGAAATCGTCGTCCGTGAGCGGGACAGCGACGGCGCGACGGGTCGTCGTAACCGCCGCGTAGAGCGCTTCCTCGTCACTAAACGGGTGAGTATCGTCGCTCAGGTACACGTACGGGCGGTAATCGTGGTCCGCGAAAAGGTCGGGGCCTTTCGCGACCGTGCCGCGCTCGTAGCCCGCGCTCATTCCTCGTCGCCGTAGTAGTCGTCCGTCGTGGAGGCGGAGTCGGCGTTCGCCTGCGCCGCGTACGAGGCCAGACGGTCGTCCTCGGCGACGGCCCAATGCCGCCCGCGGTGGCGGACGAGACCGCGGTCCTCCAGCCGCGACAGCACAGCGCCAACGCTTCCGCGCTTGATACTCGTCGCTTCGTGAATCTCCGTCTGCGTGAACGCCTGCTCGCTGTTCTTCGCGAGGAACTGGAGGATACGGTACGGCTGTGTCCCCTCCTGAAGATCGAGAACGTCGGCAGGTTCCTCGTCGAAGCGGTCGATGCTGATAGGCACGCGTAATAGAACGTAATAGTCTGAAATAAGCATTTGGGGAGGCTACGCAAGTGACATCTTTCGTGCTGTTTACGGCGTGTCATTTCTTGCCACGACGCGATCTCGTCGTGGCTCGGAAAAGTATCACACAACAGTTACGACTCGCTACCAGAGACGATAGACATGGACAGCGACCGATTGCAGGCAGAGTTCATGAACACCGTTTACGAATCTGCCTCCCGCGATGACGTGACCTATTATCTCGCCCGCGCTACGACGGCTGAAGGGCCGGTCCTTGAGTTGGGTTGTGGTGCCGGGCGAATCTATCTCGAACTACTCAAAGCGGGTGTCGGTGCTGACGGCATCGATCTTTCGGCGGACTCGCTGGCCGTCCTCCGGGAGAAAGCTGAACAAGGGGGACTCGACCCGAACGTCTGGCAGGCAGATATGACTGATTTTAGTGCCGACAGGGAGTATGCACTCGTCACGTGTCCTTTCAACGCCATTCAAGAGTTAACGACGATTGAACAGCAGCAGGCGCTCTTCGAATCGGTATACGACGTGCTGGCTCCCGGCGGAATCTTTGTTTTCGACACGTTTGTTCCGGACTTCGAGTATATCGGCGAAAAGTGGGGCGAGTGGCAACAGCGGACAGTCGAGTTTCGTGGCGAACCCATCGAGTTCCACACCTGCTCGCGCATCGTCGATGAAGTAACTCAAAACTACGTTTCGGAAAAGAAAGCTATCACACAAGACGGCGAGCAGTTGTTTGCCTTTCAGGGCCGAGCGACGCTACTGCCGTACCGCGAACTCGAGTTACTCGCGCGCCTGTCGCCGTTCGAGTCTTGGGAAGTGACCGGCGACCACACCGACGAGCGTCTAACGGACGACCACTCGGCACAGGTATGGACACTCGAAAAGGCGGGGTGAGACCAGTGCTCGTATCTGATGTATTGGCTCGGATATTCGGAGGCCGTAGTCCCATGTTGTGCATCCTGCTCGGACGGACTGATTCGGCGCTAAGCACTTCCGTTCGGCACACCTACTATGACCCGATGGGTTGCAAGCTACTCAACGTCGAGAAGGGCGCCACCTCCGTCGGCGCGAGTATCGGTGCACGACTCGGAGCGAAGACCGGACATCGCCGACGAACTGACGCCTTCGTGTCCTTCGGGGGCAAAACTCATGCCGGACGGCGGCCGCGTCGAGCCAACGGACACGGAAGAGGCCGGCGCGATCGCGAACGAGGACAGACCGCGACGCGTCGAGATTCCGGTAACTGAGGCGTAATCGCTCTCTTTCCGAGCCGACCACTCACAGTTCCAGCGGGCCGAGGTCGACGTGCTCACCGACGAGCGCCGCGGCTGCATCGTACGAGTCGCGGTCGGCGTCTGTTGGCGTGGGGCGGTCGACACCGGCGCGGTCGAACACACGCTGGAGGAAGGCGTCGCGCACGCCGTCGTTCTCGAAGAGCCCGTGAAGGTATGTGCCGAGCGTGTCGCCCACGGCGGCGCTGTCCGGGCCGAGCGGCCGGGCCACGTCAGCCAGCGCTCGCGTCTCGCCCAGATGTATCTCGTAGCCGGTCGCTTCGCCGGTCGCACCCGCGAGCGGGCCGGCCCCGTCGACGGGGACGGTCGTCTCGGCGACGCGCTTCTCCGGCGAGAACCGCGTCTCGACCGGGAGTCGCCCGAATCCGTCGAGCCGTTCGACCTCGCCGGTAGCTTCCACGCCCGCGTTCAGCAGGCGCTCACCGAGCAGTTGGTAGCCGCCACAGATGCCGACGACCGGCCCGTCGAAGTCTGCGAGGCGGTCGCCGAAGCCGGCCTCGCGGAGCGCGAGCAGGTCGTCGACGGTGTTCTTCGTCCCCGGGAGCACGAGCGCGTCACAGTCGAGCGGAGCGTCGGGGGGAAGGTAGGCGACCTCGACGCCGGGTTCGGCGGCCAGCGGCTCCACGTCCGTCGCGTTCGAGACGCGCGGCAGACGGACGACGCCGACAGTGACGCCCTCGTGGTCGTCCGTGCCCCGCACCGCCCGGGCGTCGGTGTCCGGGAGCGCGACGCTATCCTCCTCGGGCAGGCCGGGGTCGTCGTATGGGAGGACGCCGAGCACCGGCACGCCGGTCCGTGCTTCGAGGTCCTCGATGCCCGGTTCGAGCACGTCCCGCGACCCCCGGAATTTCGTGATGACGACGCCGGCCACGCGCTCGCGGCAGTCCTCGGGCATCAACTGAAGCGTGCCAACGACGTGTGCGAAGACGCCCCCACGCTCGATGTCGGCGACGAGGAGGATATCACAGTCGCGGTCGGCGGTCGCAGTACCATCCTCGTGGGTACCGTCGCCGACATCGTTCACTTGCTCAGGCCGAACATCGTCAGCGACACCGTCCGCTTGCTTGGGCCGGACGCCGTCGGCGAACCGCGCCGTCTCGACGTTCGCGAGGTCACGGTGGAGCAGATTGGGCTCCGCAATCGAGCCGGCTCCCTCCGCGACGATCACGTCGTGGTCGCGGGCGAGTCGGTCGTGAGCGTCCGCGGCCGCCGCTACCGCGTCGTGCCAGTGGTCGTCGTAGTAGCCGTCGGAGGTGACGTTGGCGACGCCGCGACCATTTACGACGAGTTGGCTCTCGCCGTCGCCGCGCGGCTTGAGCAGGACGGGATTGTGGTCGGTCGTCGGGGTGACGCGAGCGGCCCGCGCCTGCACGTACTGCGAGACGCCGATTTCACCCCACGGCTCCGACCCGACCGGCGCGGCGACAGCACGGGCGTTGTTCGACATGTTCTGGCCCTTGAACGGCGCGACGTCGTAGCCGCGGTCGGCCAGCAGGCGACAGAGGCCGGCGGCGACCGTGCTCTTCCCGACGTGGCTCGCGGTGCCGGCGACGAGCAGCGTCCGCGTCATCGACCGGACACTCGGTTCGGGGAGGCTTCGGCCTTCCGCTCTCGATCCCGTAGCGGTACGGCTCCGCTCATCAACACTCCCTACTTGCGACCGTCCGCCGCTGCGTGCGGTCGGGCGCGTCCAGCCGCACCTCTTGGGTGACCAGGACCACGGTCACGCTGTCGAGCCGGCGCTCGTGGGTTCGCTCCCATCGGGCACAGAGATACGCGGCGAACCCCTCCTGAAGCTGGTCGCCGCGACGCAGGTCGGTCAGGTAGACGTACCAGCGGTGGCTGGGATACGTGTCGCTCGGGTCGGTTGGGTTGAACACGGGGTCGCCACCCCGGAGCGCGTCGACCCGGTCGCCGTCGGCCGTCGTTCCGACGGGGACGTACCAGCCGTCCGTCGACAGCGGTTCGGGCGCGAACATGTCCCACCGCCGCTCCTCCGGGTCGAGGGTCCCGCCGGTCGAGAGGTCGACCACTCCGACGCCAGCGGCGTTCCACACCAGTACGAACGCGAGCAGGACGACGGCCACGGTCCGCGCGACCCGACGAACGCCGTCGGGCGGGAGCGAGTTAGGGTGCGGGAGCCGACTCTTTTCGCTCCGAGCGCGGGTGGCGAGCCGGCCGGTCCGCGCCTCTACCCAGTCCCAAACGGCCGACGGGAGGAAGGGGAGCAGGCCGGCGACGGAGACGAGCGGGAAGACGCCGAGCCGGAGCGTCGCCAGCATGAACAGGTGGCCGCCGGCGAGCGCCGCGACCAGCGCCGTCCGGGCGCGACCGGTGGTGAGGAGGAGCAGCGGCGAGGCGACCAACAGCGCCAGCCACGCGTGGGCCCCGAGTTGCAACAGGAGCGGGAAGCCGGCGAGCAGGTCACCGAGGCCGACAGTCAGCGCGTCCACCCCGAAGACGAGCCGGACAGCCTCGCCGGAGCGCCACGCCGACCCGCGCAGCTTCAGGACCGCGTTCACGAGGTAGACGGCAAGCACCTGCACGAGCAGTCCCGCAGTGGCGACGGAGACGACGCGCTCCTCGGCCGTCGCATCGGGGGCCGCGTCGAGGCTCCAGCGGGTGCCGAGCGGGAGCAGCACGCCCCACAGCAGGAGTCGCCGCAGCAGCGAGTCGCCGGCGTTCAACACCGCGAGGTTCCGGGTGTGCAGCGAGACGAGTAGGACGAACAAGACGAGCGCGGCGGCACGACACCGGTAGCCCGCGACGAGCGCGAGCGCGGCGAGCCCCGTCAGGACGAACAGGCCCGCCGCCCACCAGACGGACCCCGACAGCGCGTACAGCGAGAGCCGACCAACCGTCGGATAGATTTCGAACAGCAGTTCGCGGGGGAGGACGCCCGCGTCGGTGTAGAAGGCGACGAGGTCGGGCGCGCGCAACGCGAGGTCCGCGAGCACGAGCAGGCCGAGCGCGATTCGGAGGGCAGCCAGCGCGCGAGGGTCGACGCCGAGGCGGGGGCGGAGGACATCGCGTACCCCATTGAGGACGCGTTTGGGGCGGGAGAGGGGAGGCATATCGACCGTTCGTGCTGGGGGAGTGCGAGCGCGAGCATATGGTTTGTGCCCTACTCGACCCGGACGACGACGTGTTCGTCCTTCTTGCCGACGACAGTCGGGGTTCCGACACGGCGCAACGCCGCATCGATGTCGACACCGGCGTGGTGGACGACGAACACGTGTCCGTCGTCAGCGAGCAGGTCATCCACGCGACCGAACAGCGACGAGAGCACGCCGTCGCCCGCATGTGTCGGCGGATTGCAGAGCACAGTGTCGAACCGGCCGTCAACGCCACGGAGCGTGTCGGCGGTGACGACCTGTCCCGCCACCCCCAGCCGGTCGCAACGGCATCGACATCGGAGCACACGAGCGTGATGTCGGCACTCAGTCCGGCATACGCGCCGAGGACGCCGTCCCCGCAGCAGGTGTCGAGGACGCGGTCCCCGTCGCGAACGGTCGCGGTCTCGGCGAGGAGTCGCGTTCCGTCGTCGACGCGACCGGCGGCGAACAGTCCGGGATACCCGAAGAGCGTTAGGTCGACGCCGGAGACGGTCGCGCAGTACCGCTCAGGAGTGGCGTACGTCGGCGGGTCGAACGCACTCGAAACGGTCGCCCGGAGGCACTCTATCTCGCCGCGGGAGCCGACACGCTCAACCGTGGTGGCACAGTCGGCGAGCGTCGCCTCGTAGCGAGTAAGCCCCGCTGTCGGCGCGGCAGCGAGGAAGCAGGTACCGCCGTCGCGGAGCCGCGAGCAAGCGTCGACGAGCCGCTGTTTCCCGACGGCGAGCGGCGTGTACGGTTTCGGGGCGATAGCGACGGTGTCGAAGTCGTCAGCGAGCGCCGTCAGGGCGCCGACGAGCTCAACTCGCGCATTGACCCCGTTCCTGCGGGCGTTCTCGCGGGCGAATCGTGCGGCACGAGCGTCGCGTTCGGCCATCGTGGCGGGGCGGGAGTCGCCGAGAATGGTTCCGACGACGCCGTAGTTCGCGGCAGGGACGAGCGTTCGTCCCGTGGCTCTGTCCCACAACTCCTCCAAGAGCAGCAGGTCACGGTCACGGAAGCAATCGGGCGAGTCGAGACCATCGGCGGTTCGGAAGTGGTACTCGTTACGGGGGGCATCTACCCGAGCCTTGAGCGTCAACTCCGGGCTCATCGGGCATCCCCTGTAGTCGGCCGAATCGGTCGGAAGCGGTGCGTCTCTGGTGTCGTGGGCGTGAACATCCGGTGTGGTGGTGGCTGTGGGCGGTCGGAAACGGGACAGCCTCCACGCTACCGGGAGTCGTGGCCGGAGCAAGCGGCGAAGCCGTGACGAACCGGAGAACGAGCCGACGGCTCCCGACCGCGTGGAGCCGAGCGCCGAACAGCGTGACCCACCGCTCATCCCCTCGTCCGGGAGCGAATCGCGGTGAACCCACAGCCGGCGAGCCGACCGGCGGACGCGAGGGTCGCGCCGGTCAAGAGCCGCTGTTCAATACGACTGGTGATTCAGCCCCGCTCGACTTGAAGCTTGTCCGTCGTCCGCGAGCGCCCGCCGGTGTCCGCTCCGGACGTATGCCCTGTCAGTCGCCTGCCGCCTCGACCGTCGTCCCGACGCGGCGGTCGAGGAAGTCATCGAGGATGCGGAACAGCCGGATCTTCTGGTCGATGTCGGAGGAGGCGTGGCCCTCCTCGCCGAGTTCGACGTACTCGTAGTCGTTCGCCTCGCCCTCCTCGTAGCCCAACTCGTCCAGTCGGTCGCAGTAGAGTCGCGCCTGTTCGACGGGCACTCGGCTGTCGTTGACGCCGTGGACCAGCAGCAGCGGGCAGGCGAGATTCCCCGCGTGTTCGACCGGCGACCGCTCGCGGTACAGGTCAGGATTGTCCGCCGGTGTGCCGAGGTTCTTCTCCATGAGTTCGGTGCGGAAGTGGGGCATCGTCGTCTCGAACATGCGTTCGAGGTCTGTGAGACCGATCCACGCGATGCCGGCGTCGTAGAGGTCGGGATACTGGACCGTCTGCCAGTAGGCGGAGTAGCCGCCGTAGGAGCCACCGAAGACGACGACGCGGTCGGAGTCGAGGTAGTCGTGTTCAGCGAGGACGTGTTCGGTGCCGACGGCCACGTCGCCCTGCTCCGCGCCGCCCCAGTCGTCGTACAGTTCGCGGACGAACTCGCGGCCCCGTCCCGTCGAGCCGCGGTAGTTCACCTGCAACACGGAGTAGCCCCGAGAGACGAGGAACTGCGTGTACAGATCGAAGTTGCGGTAGTCGGCCGCGCGCGGACCGCCGTGTGGATTGACGATGAGCGGCGACGGTCGCTCGCCGGAGTCGTACAGTAGGCCCTCAATTTCGAGCGTGTCGTAGGGGTCGTGCTCGACGGCGGCCTGCCGCGTCTCGGGGACGCCGTCCGACTCGAAGGTGAAGAACGCCGCGTCGGCGAAGTCGTTGGGGTCGAACGGGCCGTAGTCGGCCGCCAGCAGTGTCTCGGTCGTGTCGTCGGTCAGGTCGTACGCGAGCAGGTCCGACCGCGTGCTGGGTGTGGTGTGGGTAACGAGCAGGCGGTCGTCGTCGATCTGCGTGCGACCGGTGCCAGCAAAGGCGGCCACGCCCTCGGGCAGGTCGAGTTCGCGCGACTCGCCGTCGAGGTCGTAGACGACCGGCGCGACCGCCGCCTCGCGCGTCCGGTGGACGAGGAACCGGTCGCCGTCGTCGAGGAAGGCAACCGGCGACTCCTCGCTTTCGCCTCCGTACCACGTCACCTCGCCCGACTCGAACTCGTAGACGCCCGCCCGGGAGACATCCTCGGAGTTGTCGGAGACGAGCAGGTGGTCGCCGTCCGGCGAGAAGTCGACGGGCGAAGCCTCGGCGCCCGTCTCGCCGATGTCGAGGTTTCGGGGGTTCGAGCCGTCGGCGTCCGCAACGTACACGTCCTGATTCTCGAAGTCGTCGGCCTCGTTGGTGCTGAAGGCGATCCGTTCGCCGTTGGGCGAGAGCGTCGTGCTGCCGGCCGCTCGCTCGTAGTCGGTGAGCTTCGTCGTCTCGTCGGCGTCGCGGTCGTGCCGGTAGACGTTCATCTGGCCGTCTCGCGAGGAGCCGAAGTAGAGGACGCGGCCGTCGTCGCTCACCGCTTGGAGGGCGTTCTGTCCCGCCTGTTCGACGACCGGCTCGGTGTTGCCCTCGCGGTCGACGACGTGGATGTCGTTCTGCTCGTCGCCGCCCTCGTCCATGTGGAAGAACACCTCGTCGTTGCTACCCCACTTCAGATACCAGCGGGCGTTGCGCGGCACCTCGCCGTCGGTCACCTGCCGGGACTCGCCGGTGTCGGTGTCTATCAGGTGGAGTTCGTTCCGGCCGGAGTCGTCGTAGTAGACGGCAATCGTCGAGCCATCCGGCGACACCGTCGGATGCTGAAAGCTCGGCAGTCCCGCGAGTTCTTCGAGCACGTCGTCGACATTATCGAATCGCATTCCTAACACTAACAGTCCAACTGTTGTGAACGTTTGGAGAGGATGTGTCGTCTCGCAGCTCAGGGTCGCAGCACTTCGACGCCCGCCGTGTCGTAGTCGGTCATGGCGGCGAGACGGTCCGACACCTCGTCGAGCGACACCTCGCGACCGACGAGCGCACCGGGGTCGAGTCGGCCGGATTCGACCATGCCGAGCAGTTCGGGGAACCGGGTCGGGGGCATCCCACGGGAGCCGAGCCAGTCGACCTCCCAGCGGGTCATCCAGTCCGTCGGAAGCGGGACCTCTCCCTGCTCGGCGTCGGTGGTCAGCCCGACCTGCACGTGAGTGCCTCGCTCGCGGAGACAGCGCACGGAGTTGCGAGCCGTCTCCGCCCGGCCGAGCGCGTCCACGGAGACGTCGGCCCCGCCGTCGGTCGCGTCGTCGATGGCCACGACCGGGTCACGCTCGCTCGCGTCGACGGTCACGGCCGCACCGACCTCGGCGGCCAGCGACAGGGCGTCGGAGGATACGTCGACGGCGACCGGTCGCGCACCGAGAGCGTCGGCGATCTGGACGGTCGAGAGACCGACGCCGCCACAGCCGTGAACTGCCACCCAGTCACCGCCGCCGACGGCCGCCCGGTCGGCCAGCGCGTGGAAGGCGGTCATGTACCGACAGCCGACGGCCGCCACGTCGCGGAACGGGAGGCCCTCGGGGACGGGTTGGAGGTTGTAGTCGGCGCTCGGGACGGCCACCTGTTCGGCGAACGCCCCCGGCGCGGCGGACTCGAAGCCGAGGGCGGTGCCGTCGGTACAGGTGTTGCCGTGGCCGGTGTGACAGCTCTGACACGCACCACAGCCGAGGTTGAAAGGCACGACGACGCGGTCACCCTCACGGAACCGCTCGACGCGTGGGCCGGTCGCGCGCACCCGACCGGCGGGCTCGTGGCCCAGCACGTAATCGAGGGGAACTTGATCGTCGGCCCACTCGCCGTGGCCTTGCCACGCGTGCCAGTCGGAGCGACAGATCCCGCAGGCCTCGACCTCGACGACCGCACCGTCCGGGGCCGGATCGGGGGCTGGACGCTCCGTCACGTCGAGCGGTTCACCGTACTCGCGGAGGACAGCAGCGCGCATACCCCCGCCACGCGTCCGGGGGTGAAAAGTATCTGTTCATGTGGGCGCGTACCGACCGCCCCGTTTCGCGACCAGTCCCTCCCGTTCCAGCGTGCGGAGCACCGGCAGTAGAGTCAACAGCTGTTCGTCCAGCGCGGCCGCCAGCTCGTCGGCCGTCGCTTCGCCGCGCTCTGTCAGGTACAGATACACGAGCTTCGCCGTCTCCGAAGACAGCGTCCTGAGCGAAGACATCACGCTCCCGGCTATTTCACGACGTACACTAAACTTTTCTACAACAGCTGTCGAACTTTGGGGCAGGGACGGATCTATCAGTGTCGTCGGGACACGGAGAGCGAGGGGCAGCCAGCCAGACGCGAGCCGTTCGAAGGGTTCGCCCAGAGCGCAGTAATACTGCTACCGCTTCGTCCGGCGGACAGGGGAGCAGAGCGCCTCGCATATAAAAGCCGAACCTGTTCGGCGAAACGTACGCCCACTCGCGAGGTATACGAATAAATGGGTCGGTTGGACACGACCCGTCGCCAGCGCGTTCCCCCCGTGTGCCGCCACAGTGCGGCCACACCCTGCAACCACCCCTGCTCCCTTTCCCGCCCCCCTGTCCCCGCTTCTCCAACGGTCACTCGATGGACTCAGACCGGGCCGCGCCCGCGAACTGCCTGACGATGGCCCCCTCTGCGCGGTGGAGGGTCTCGGAGGCCGTCGACTTCGCGACGCCCGCCGCCTCGGCGAGTTCTGTCAGCGTGCAGTCCCGCGGCGTGTCGTAGTACCCCTTCTCGACTGCGGTCAGGATTAGTTCGCGTTGGCGGGGCGTCAGGGTGCTCTCGACGTTTATCTCCTGTCGGAGTGACTCAACCTCGAAGGCGACTCCGTACTGCTCGAAGTAGCCGGTCAGCTCCGACAGCGCCGGGTCGGGCGCGGTCACCTGCAGCGACCCGCGACCGTCGCGACAGGTGAACGGCGGCTCGAACGGGATGTTCGCCCGGTGGAGCGTGAACAGGACGAGCGGCGTCTCGGCGCGGAACCGGACGACCGCCGCCGCCTCGCCCGACTGAACGACGGAAAACGAGCGGAAGCCGGGCGAGGACGCCATGAACTCGGTCGCAGCCGTGGGGTCCGAGGCCGTCACCCGGACCAGCTGGAAACACTCCATCTCGCCGGGTTCGACGGCCAACAGTTCGAAGTCAGCGTCGGGATGGCGCGTCGAGACATCGTGGGCCCACTCGCTGTCCGAGAGCCGGACGACGAGATTCGCGCGTGACACCCGCATATGTTCGGGTTGGCGAGACAAAAAGCCGTGGGTGGGGTTGTCGACCGCTCGCACGCGAGGCGGCGCTTGACCCGTAGGATTTTGACGGTACGGGGCACAACAGCGGGACGTGAGCGACCGGTACGAAGTCGAGGTGAAAGCCTCTGCCCGGAAGGTGTCGCCGGGCGCCGGCCAGTGGGTCCGCGAGCACGGCAACCGCCGGACCTTCTCCAGCAAGGCGCTCGCCAAGCAGTGGGCGCGGACGATGTCACCCCCCGGTCGCACCGTCTGGGTGCAGGACGCCGTGCCGTGGGACGACAGCGTCGACGGCTACGTCGTCGGCGGCCGACGCACTGCTCCCCGACGCGACCCCGACCCCGGCGATCAGGAGCCGCTTCCCGTCGAACAGCGCTCCTCGCCGGAGCCGTGAACGGTTCAGACCGTTCAACGCCGGCGTTTTCGACCGCCTCACCGGGTACGAGTTGAACGCGACTGAACGCTCTCGACCCCTCAAGTACCGTCGCCGACGAGAGACAGATGCGATGAAACGAATCCGAACTGCAGTCGCGGCAGTGACCGCCCTGCTGCTCGTCGCGGGCGCGGGGACGGTCGCCGCGGCTCCCGGTGCGGCAGGTAGCGACGCAGGACCAGACGCCGACGCCGGCCCGCCGAGCAACCTCCCGGGACCAGTCCCTGACTTCGTGGGCGACGTGCTGGGCACGGTGAACGAGTTCATCGGCGGCACCGTCGATTCGCTGGGTGAGGCCGTCTCCGGCGCGACGCCGGGCGGAAGCGACAGCGCACCGAACGACGGATAACGCCCGAGGATCGACTACCCTGCTAACTGTCTCCGAACGGCGTTGACCGCCGCGACGGCGTCAACCCGGCGTTCGGGGTTGTTCGCACACCAGACTCGTTCGCCGTCGACCGAGACGCAGAACACATCTTCTTCGGACGACGGCCGAAGCGTTACGTCCTCGTGATCGACATCGGGGCGCTCGCGGAGCCACGACAACAGCGTGCGACGCGTCGTGACCGCCTTCGAACCGATGCGACACGCTCCACAGTACTCGATTTCGATACGCGACATATGCGTTCGTAGTGAACAATAATTATAAACCCACGGATGGGCGCGAATCTGGTCGGTATCTCGGACGGTGGACGCGCTGACACGGAGACGGCCCGTCGGAACTGTCGGTCGTTGGGAGCCGGGTGGCTCGGCGTTCGAAACGACCGTCGGGGCCGGGGGCACAGCCCCGACGGCGAGGAGAGGTTGCGGCGGTCGCCGGGAGCGGGCCGCCGGAACACGGGTCAGGGTTGGGCGCGGCCGGTTACAGGGGACCCGCGCCGGGGGCAAAGGGACACGGGGTGGCCAACGCCCATACGCCACATGATGGCATGGATTATATTAGTTCTTTTGGCACGAATTAAACCGTCGAGGCACACGGCTTTTGCCTGCGGCCGTCGAAGCGTGGCGCATGAGCGTGGACCCCGAGGAACACGAACTCAGCCGCAGGCGGGCGTTCTTCGCCGCCCTCCCCTTCCTCCTGTTGGGGTTGGCCGATGTCGTCCTCCTGCTGAAGTGGGGTCTCGACCCGCTGTGGGGGTTCATGATCCTCCCGCCGATCATCTTCGTGAGCGTGCTGGCGTGGCTCGCGTTCCGCGGGGGCTTCGTCCGCGACCGCACCGGCGAGCCGGGGAGGTAAGCCTCTCACTCGTCGGCGTCGTTCACGTCCTCTGTGTCTCGTGTCGTCACCAGAAGCACCGCGAGACTCCCAGCAAAGAATCCAAGAAATCCGCCAAGTCCCCCACCGAAGATCTCGAGAAAACCACTGGCACTGCCGAGCATCAGTGTACCGAGTACGGTGCCAGCGACCCCACCAACGGCCGGAAAGACTATGAGGTCGAACAGCGCACTGACACCGTCGCTCATAGTTTCAGTTCTCCGACAAGCGAAAAGTAACTTTTGGCCAGCCGTCACGAGAGACGCCGAGGGTGGGATTCCGCTCACGCGTGGGGTCGCGAGAAGCGCCGAGGGTGAGATTTGAACTCACGTGTCCGTGAGGACAGCAGATTTCGAATCTGCCGCCTTGGCCGGGCTAGGCTACCTCGGCTGCACCCGAAATTCCGCCGGTGGCGGGTTTATGGGTTACGGTATCGGGAACCGGCTGGTGCGGCCGCGACGACGCCGATCCACCCGCACCCGGTGGCCCGTCCACCCAAACCATCATAGTCGTAAAGTGTTACACTAGCATGATGGCCCCGCAACGCTCTGATCGTGTCAGTACCGGGACTGATGGTCTCGACGGCGTTCTCAACGGCGGCTTCATCCGTGGGCAGACGGCCGTGGTGACCGGCGGCCCCGGGACCGGGAAGACAGTCCTCGCACTCCAGTTTCTCGCCGCGGGCGACAGCGGCCTCTACATCGGCTTCGAGGAGCGTGAGACGGACATCCGCGCGAACGCGGCGGCGCTCGGCATCGATCTCTCGGACGTAACCATCCTCGATCTGAGCGCGTCGGGCGAGCGGTTCTTCGAGGGCGAGGAGTACACCATCTTCCCCCACGAAGAGGTGGAGGGCGAGGAGATGCTCGACGAGATCGCGGCGACAATCGACGGCGAGTCGCCGGAGCGGCTCGCTATCGACCCCCTCTCGGAGCTTCGGTCGCTCGTCCCCGACGACTACCGGTTTCGCCGCAACATCTCCTCGCTGTTCAACGAGCTGAAGGGCCGCGAGGTGACGACGCTGTGTACCACTCAGTCGACCGCCGGCTCCGACCGCGACCTCCAGTTTCTCGGCGACCTGACCGTCGATATCAACCGGGAGACGAACCACCGGACGCTGGAGGTGACGAAGTCCCGCGGCACCGACGCCGCGAGCGGCCGCCACAGCTACCGCATCCGTGGCGACACCGGCGGTCGAGTGTATCCGAAACTCGTCCCCGGCGACCACGAGCGCGAACGCGGACAGGAGCGCGAACAGCTATCTGCCGGGGTCAGCGAGGTGGACGCGCTGTTGAAGGGCGGCATCGAGACGGGCTCGGTGACCGTCATCTCCGGTCCCTCCGGCGCGGGGAAGACGACCCTCGGCTCGCTGTTCCTCCAGACGGCCGCCGCGTCCGACCGGACGGCGGCCGGGTTCCTCTTCGAGGAGCTGCTCGACGACTATCTCTATCGGTCGGACGCGCTCGGTCTCGACGTGACCGACCACTACGACGCAGGACGACTCGACCTCACCGAAGTCGAGTCGCTGACGCGCAGCACGGACGAGTTCGCACACGACATCCGACGGACCGTCGAGGAGGACAGCGTCGAGGTCGTCATGATCGACGGCATTCCGGGCTATCGGCTCTCGCTCCGGGGCGACGAGACGGAGGAGATGCTGACGCGCGAGCTTCACGCGCTGTGTCGCTACTGCAAGCGGATGGGCGTCAGCCTCATCCTCATCGACGAGGTGCGCAACGTCACCGGCGACCTCACGCCGACGGACCAACGGATCAGCTATCTCGCCGACAACATCGTCTTCCTCCGGTACATGGAGCACGGCGGCAGCGTCGAGAAGGTGATGGGCGTGCTCAAGAAGCGGTTCGGCGACTTCGAGCAGTCGTTGCGACGGCTGGAGATCGACGAGGGCGGCGTCCACGTCGGTGAACGACTCTCCGGGATGCGGGGCGTGCTGACCGGAGTGCCCGAACAGGTCGACGAGGGCTAATGGCGGACGCTCGCGACGAGTCGGTCGAGCGAGAGATCGACGACGACGACGCTACGCTCTCCGTCGCACTCGGCTTCGAGAGCGCCCGCAACCGCGAACTGCTCGCCGGACTGCTGGAGCGGTACGACGTGGTCACGGCCGAGCAGACGGTGCCGGACGGCACCGATATCTGTATTGTCGACGCGGGCGGGTTCGAGCGGCTGCGCGAGCCGCTCGCGGCGTGGCGACGCGAGGAACGGCCGACCGCCGCACCGGCTCTGCTCGTGTCGAGCGGCGACGAGAACGAGCTGTGGAACCGCTACGCCGACGTGATAGGCGAATCCATCGACGGGGTCCAGCCCGTCCCCGCGCCGAAGCGCGCGATCCGGTCGCGGATCAGTGGGTTCGCCGCGCTCCGTCGCTACTCCGAGCGGGCGAGCGACCAGCAGGACCAGTTGGAGCTGTACGGCCGCGCGATGGACGACGCACAGGTCGGCATCACCATCGCTGACGCCACCGCCGAGGAACTCCCGCTCGTCTACGTCAACGAGCAGTTCTGCCGGCTGACCGGCTACAGCCGCGAGGAGGTGCTCGGTCGCGGCTGTCAGTTCCTCCAAGGTCCGGAGACGGACGAGTCGAAGCGTCAGCAGTTCCGCGACGCCTTCGCCGTCGAGGAGCCGGTGACGGTCGAACTCGTCAACTACCGAAAGGACGGCGAACAGTTCTGGAACGAGGTGGAGGTGCTTCCCGTCTACGAGGACGGGTCGGTCACCCACTACATCGGCTTCCAGCGAGACGTGACCGAGCGGCGCGAGCGGGAGACCCAACTCGAAGCGTACGAACACATCATCCAGACGGTCACCGACCCCGTCCTCGTGCTCGACACGGAGGGACACGTGACGTACACCAACGGGACGGCACAGGAGACGTTCGGCCCCGTGCCCAACAGGACTACGTTCGCCGACCTGTTCGACGACGATGGGGCGGCCGCCGTCGAGGACGCGCTGTCCACACTCCGCGAGTTGGGCGAGGAGCAGACCCGCGAGCTGTCGCTGTTCGGGTCGACCGGCGGCGCCGCCACCTATCAGGTCCGGTTTCAGCTGGCGTCCTTCGGCGGCGAAGAGCAGGTCATCGTCGTCGCACGCGACATCACGGACATCCGTCGCCACCAGAACCGACTGGCCGTGCTCGACCGAGTGTTGCGCCACAACCTCCGCAACAAGCTGAATATCGTCGCCGGACACGCACAGACGCTCACGGCACAGAGCCCCGAGGGCGAGCGGGTCAGCGATGCCGCCGAGTCGATCGAAACCGCGACCGGGAGCCTGCTCGATATCGTCAACGCCATCCGCGAGTTCGATGTCAGACCCGACGAGGCGTCGGCCGTCGAGCGAGACGTGGCGGCGTTCGTCCGCGAGTGTGAACCGGAGTTGCGGACGGAGTATCCGTCGGTCGAGTTGACGACGGACCTCCCCGAGACGGCGCGAGCGCGGTGTCCCGCACAGCTTCGCTTCTGTCTGGACGAACTCGTCGGGAGTGCCGTCGAGCGGGCGAACGAACCCCCGACCATCTGGCTCACCGTGACGGCGGGCGTCGAGACCGTGACGCTACGCGTGCGCAGCGACGGCGAGCCGCTCCCCGACGTCGAGCAACGGGCGCTGGCGGCCGGCACGGAGACGCAGCTCGAACACACGCAGGGCGTCGGTATCTGGCTGACGCAGTGGGCCGTCGAGGCGGTCGGCGGCGGACTCCGGGTCGAGCAGGGCGACGACGGAACGACCGTCGCGCTCACGTTCCCGGCACACAGTCGAAGCTGAGGCGAACGACGCACTCGAACACCGGGAGCGTCGACGGACGAATCGCCTCAGCCGTCGTCCTTGGCGTACGCCTCCAGTCCTCGTACCGCCGGTCGAAGATACGAGTCGCGGTATGAGTCGAGGTCGTTCTCCAGCAGGTCGAACCGCTTGAACGTCATCGCGCTCACGATGTCGCGGAACTCGGCGAGCGAGAGATCACCGAGCGTGCCGCTGGTGCCCGGTGGACAGTCGCCCGGGCGGAGCGGCAACATCAGGAAGGTGTCGTCGGCCGCGTCCGCGTCGCCGGTGTAGAACAGCCGGGCCACACTGCCGTCGTCGTTCGGCTCGTGAACGGAGACAACGGTGGCCTCGTCGACGAGCGGCCCTTCCCCGACGTCGACCCCGAGGCCGAGGACGGCGATGACAAAGTCCGCGTCCGGGTCGACCGCTCGGAGCGTGTCGAGGGCGTCACCGAAGCGGGAAGCGAACGCCTCCTCGGAGAGGTCTTGGATGTCGTTGTAGAGGGTGCCGACGGTGCGGAGATCATCCGAGAGCGCGTCCGCGGTGTCCTCGGGGAGGTCGTGTGAGAGGGCGAGCCGTTCGGTCACGCGCCTGTTTGACGGGCGACGGGCAAAAGCCCTCGCGCCGCGTCAGGTGCCGCGTCCGGCCGTCGCGTCGGGCAGGTCGTACGGCTCGACCGGGAGGTCGAGGGCGTCGAGCGCGGCTTCGAGATGGTCGTTGGAGACGAACTCCGCGCCGGCCTCGACACGGGCGGCCTGTGCGTGGGCGTACACCTCGCCGCGGCGCTCGTCCGGGATGTCGTACTTGTCGGCCGCCAACTCGATAGTGAGACCGTTGTGGTCCTCGGTGTACAGCGAGTGGAACGCGCCGCGGTCGTACTCGTTGACAGCGTGGCCCGCAGACAACAGCCGGTCGCGAATCTCGGGCAGTTCGTCGGGCGTGATGCGGAGGGCAAGGTGGTGAACCGCGCCGACGCCGGGGTCCTGCTCGTCGGCCGAGGCGCGCTCCTCGTCGACGAAGAACGTCACCATGCGGCCGTCGCCAGCGTCGAAGAACAGGTGTTCGACCTCTGGCCGGTCGAGGTTCGGCTGGCGAATCACCAGCGGCAACCCCAGCACGTCGCGGTAGAACTCGATTGTGTCCTCGGCGTTGCTTCCGATGAGGGTGACGTGGTCCCAGCCGGCTGTCTGGAGGACGCTGTCGGGGCGGGCCGCGCTCACCGCGTTATCATCCGTCATGTCACTTCGTACGGGTTGCCGGGGCAAGTAGTCTCGGCAACTGCCGCGTCAGGCGGTGACACGAGTGTCACCGGTGACACGGTTTTTTCGGCGGGCGGCCGAACGCGGGGTATGGACCTGCCGACACCGTTCCGATTCGACTACGAACCCGGCGTCGTACGCTTCGGCGACGGCTGTGTCGATGCGCTCGCCGAGGAGTTCGCGAAGCAGGGGATCGACCGCGCGCTCGTCTGCTGTGGCGAGAGCGTCGGAAGCTCGCCGGTCCGCGAGGCGGTCGAAGACGGCCTCGGCGACCGCCACGCGGCCACCTTCGCCGGGACGGGCGCCCAGAAGGCGCTCGTCGAAGCCGCCGGGGCCAGAGAGGCGTTTCACGACCACGACGCGGATATCTTCCTCGCAGTCGGCGGCGGCTCCGCGCTCGACGTGGCGAAGGCCGCGGCCGTCCTGACGGCGAGCGACCAACCGGTCGCCGGGGCGGCCACCGATGTCGCCGCAACTGGCACGCTCGACATCCCGGCAGGCAACCTCCCGCCCATCGCGGCCGTGCCGACGACGCTGGCGGGCGCGGACCTGTCACAGGTCGCCGGTCTCACCGCCACCCCCGAGTCGGGGGGCGTCGAGGAGACCGTCGGCGGGGGCATCTCCGACCCGCGGCTCATGCCGACGGCGCTCTTCTACGACCCGGCGCTGTTTGAGCACACGCCTGCCGGCGTGCTCGCCGCGTCGGCGATGAACGGCTTCGACAAGGCCGTCGAGACGCTGTACGCCGCAAACGCGACGGCTATCTCGGACGCGACGGCGATCCACGCGCTCCGGCTGTGCCGCGACGCGCTCCCGGAACTCGGTGGTGGCACGAGCGACCGCGACGCGCTCCGCGATGCCGTCACCGGGATCATGCTCGCACAGTACGGGGCATCGCGGCCGGACGGCTCGACGCTCTCCCTCGTCCACGCCTTCGGGCACGGTCTGACCGCCGTGAGCGACATCCAGCAGGGCGCGGCCCACGGCGCGATTGCGCCACACGCCCTTGAGTATCTGTTCGAGCAGACGGACGGTCGCCGCGATCTGCTCGCGGAAGGGTTCGGCATCGAGGCGGACACGCCCGACGAGGCGGCCGCGGGCGTGGTCGACGCGGTGGCGACGATCCGCGACGGTCTCGGTCTCCCGACGCAGCTGCGCGACACCGTCGTCCCGGAGGACAGCCTCGACCGCGCAGCCGAGATCACCCACGAGGACGCGTTCATGGCGAACGCGCCCGAGGGGCTGGACGCGACCGAGGCGGAACTCCGCGCGGTGCTCGACCGCGCGTGGTGACGCGAGCGTAGCGCCGAAACGCCGTGAGGGAACCCCACTCCGGCGCGACCGGCTACCCAGAACGGTCATGTTCGCGGCCGCGCAACCCGGACCGTGAGCGAAGAGGACCTGCGCGAGGCGGCCGACGCCCTCCGTGGCTCCGTCGTCGTCGCAGGCTGTGGGGAGGTGGGCCGGGAAGCCGCCGCGCAGGTGGCCGTCGAGGGCGTCGTGGCGCGGGCCGACGACGTAGTTCCCGACGACGCGCGGGCGGCGTTCGTCGGTGTCGACCTCGCGGACCCGTCGCCGGCGGTGGCGCTGGCCCGCAGGTGTGCGGCCGCAGACACGCTCGCGGTGCTGGTCGCGGCAGTCGACCCGCGACCGACGGCGGAGGCGCGCACGGCGCTCGCCACGCTCCGCGAGGCCGCGGACGCGGTGGTGCTCTCGGCCGGCGAGGAACCCGTCGCGGGGACGGCCGCCGGCCTTCGGACACTCGTACGGTTGATCGCCGGGTCCGACGACGTGAACGTGGACCTCGCGGACGCGGAGACGGTGGTGGCGACGGGCGGTTTCGCGGCGGTCGGCGCGGCGACCGACCCCGATCCGGCGGCGGCGATGACGGCCGCGGTCGACGCCTGCGGGCCGGTATCGCTCACGCGAGCGAGCGGCGCGCTCGTCCACCTCGAAGGCGAGCGGGAACTCTCCGTGCAGGCGGCCGGCGACGCGGTCGCTGCCGTCCGCGACCGACTCGTCGACGGGAGTCACGTCATCTGGGGCGCGGACACGGACGCCGACGAACACCGCGAGGGGAGGGCACACGACGGCGAGGTGACGGCCCGGGTCGTGCTCGCGGGCGTCGTTCCGGTCCGGCCGCCTGCGGAGGCCGGCGACCCCTGCCCGCGGTGTGGCGCGGCGCTCGTCGGCTACCGGATGGGTGACCGCGAGACGGTCGCCTGTGACGGGTGTGGCTTCGCGGACGTAACGACGCCGCTGGGTGGCGACCCGCTCGTGCCGGGCGAGGACTACGGGTCCGGCTCCGGGTCGTAATCCGGGCCGACGCGCAGGGAGAGCGTCTGCGGCCGACACCGCAGGCGGAGCGACTCGTGGGTGGCGAGTTCGCCGTCGCGAGAGAAGGTGATCGGTTCGGGGCCGGAGACGGTGAGTTCGCTCGCCCGGAGGTGGGTGACGCCGTCCGTCTCCTGTCCGAGCAGGCGGTGCCCGATGGCCTCCGCGACGAGCGAGCCGGTCGGCATGTGTTCGACGACGGCCACGTCGAAGTAGCCGTCCTCCATGTTCGCCTGTCCCCCCGCCTCGATGAACTTCCGGGCGTTGCCGACGAGCACGCAGGTGGCCTCGCCATGCCACGTCTCGGTGCCGTCCGCGACGGTCGCGTCGAGTTCGATCTCGATCCCCTCGAAGTCGACCGCCTCCTGTGCGCCGGTGATGACGAACGCGAACGTGCCGTACTGCTCCTTCAGGTCGCCGGAGGCCGCGAGGCTGGCGTCGGCGGGAAACCCGGCGATACAAGAGACGGCGAACGGCTCGCCGTCGGCGACGCCCACGTCGACCTCACGCACGTCGCCGCTGTCAGCCATCTCCGCGCCGTGGCGGACATCCTCGATGCCGAGGTTCTCCGCGAGGATGTTCGCGGTCCCGCAGGGGACGACGCCGACGGTCGTGTCGGCGAGGCTGTCGGCGGCCGCCAGCCCGCGCAACACCTCGTTGACCGTGCCGTCGCCGCCACACACCGCGAGCTCGGAGACGCCGCGCTCGCCGGCCTCGCGGCCGAGACGGAGCGCGTCGCCCGCGTCCTCCGTCCGGTCGACGGCGAAGCCGCGCGCCTCCAGCAGTCGCGTGACGTAGTCGGCGTGGTCGCCGGTCCCGCTGGCCGGATTGAGAATCGCGCGGCGCGAACCGATCTGCATGGTCGACAGAAGGAAACGGGGGAACTTAATTCACGCCGGCACCCGCGCGACAGTCACGCCGCAAACTCCCGCCGACTGAACGGTGTTCAGATACGGAGGTCGTCGCTCGGCCAAATAACCGAGTCGGGTAGGACTGAAAGGGGCCGGTCGGTACGGGAAGCCCGGTGACGCAAGCACCGCAGCCCGACCAACGGGAGGGCGAGGCGCGCAGCGAGCCGCGCGACCGTCCCGACCGGGGGCTTTCTACACCTCGTTGGTCTCCCACTCTCCGGAGTCACCCTTGTCTGAACACTACCAGACGGCGGCGAAAGCGTGGTCGAGACGTTCACCATCTCCGGAGTCACTCTTAGCTAAACACTACCGACGGCCTCGTACCACCATTTATTTTCGCGGAGCCGGATTCACGGGTATGCGTCACATGGAAGGTCCGCTGCTGTCGGTCGATATCGGCGCTCGGGAGGCGACGACGGAGGCCATCGACGACACGCTCGCCGAGTTCATCGGTGGGCGCGGCGTCGCCACGAAGCTCGCTCACGACCGCGTCCCGTTCGACGCCGACCCGTTCGGCCCGGAGAACCGCCTCTACCTCACGACGGGACCGATGCAGGCCTCACAGATGTCGTTCACCGGGCGGATGTCGCTCACCGGCGTCTCGCCGCTCACCGACGGCCTGCTCTCGTCGAACGCCGGCGGTTTCATGTCGCGCAACTTCGCCGACACCGGGAACGCCGCCGTCGAACTCGTCGGCGCGAGCGACGAGCTGCTCGCGGTCCACGTCCGCGACGACGGCGTCACCTTCGAGGAGGTACCCGACCTCGCGGGCGCGGACGTGCCAGCAGTCTGCGATTACATGGCCGAGGAACACGGTCTCGACGACGAGCACGTCGCCTGTATCGGTCCCGCCGGCGAGAATCAGGTCCGGTTCGCCTGCGTGATGACGAGTCGGTCGCGCGCCTTCGGTCGTGGCGGTCTCGGCGCGGTCATGGGCGCGAAGAACGTGAAGGCGGTCACCTTCGAGGGCGACGACGCGTTGGACGTGGACCTCCCCGGACTCGGCGGCGATATCCACCGCGAGGCCGCCACCTCCGACAACATCATGAAGCGACAGGGGACGGCCTCGGTCACCGATCTCGGCAACGAGATGGAGGCGTTCCCGACCCGCTACTTTTCGGAGCGCTCCTTCGAGGGTGCGGAACGCATCAACGGCGACGCCGTCGAGTCGAAGAAGTACAAGAAGGGAACCTGCTCGCAGTGTGCCTTCGCGTGCAAGCTCCCAACCCGCGACGAGGAGCGGGGCGTCGAGACCGAGGGCCCGGAGTACGAGACGATCATGGCCTTCGGCGGCAACTGCGCCGTCGACGACGTGGTCGACGTGATGAAGTCCAACGAGCTGTGCGACCGGCTCGGGATGGACGTCATCTCCTGTGGCGACACCGTCGCCGCGTATCTCGAAACGCAGGACGCCTTCGGCGACGCGGAGCTGGTCCACGAGACCGTCGAGCAGATCGCCCACCGCGAGGGCATCGGTGACGTGCTCGCGGAGGGCGTCGACCGCGCCCACGACGAGCTGGGCGTCGAGAACTGGTCGGTGAAGGGAATGGAGTTCCCCGCACACGACGGCCGCGCGCTCAATGGGCAGGGACTCTCCTTTGCCGTCTCCAACCGCGGCGCGGACCACATGTACGCCACCTTCTACGCCTACGAGTATCCGCTCGTCTCGCGCGAGGAGGCGTTCGACCCGGATGGAATCGGCAACGAGAAGGCTGAGAAGCTGATCGAACTGGAGAACACCCGCGCGCTGGAGGACTGCGGCGTCGTCTGTCGCTTCTCGCGGGGAATGATGACGCCCGAGCGGTTCGCGACGCTGTTCGACGCCGACTTCGAGGAACTCCTGTCGGTCGGCGGCCGCGTCGTCGAGCTGGAGCGGCACTTCAACAACGAGCGCGGCTTCGACCGCGGCGACGACCAACTCCCGTACGACATCGACGGACTCGACGCCGCCCTGTCGCGCTACTACGAGGCGCGCGGCTGGACCGACGATGGCATCGTGCCCGAGCCCGGTCAGTCCCCGACGGCAGCCGACTGAGCCGACGGTAGCTCATTGCCGCTGGCGACGCGCGGCGGTCCGTGGGGTCGTGTTTGGTTCCGCAATTGCTGGTGAGAGAACCGCTCAGGGTGGGACTGGAAGGGGCTGCACGCTCGACGAAGACGGGCGACGCAAGGACCGCAGGCGGGAGCGAAGCGACCGACGAGGACCGCAGCGAGTCCATCGAGTCGAGCGTGCAGGGGCTTCCAAAATCGTCGCAGCCCCTCTCACTGCAACTCCAAGGCCAACCAAACAGCACCGTCCGTGGCAACCGAACGGCTTTGCGGCTCGAAATCCTACTACTAACGTGGAGACGCTCGAACTCCCGACCGGCGAGGCGGTGACGCCCGAGGACGTGTTCCACTACGAGGAGTATCCGTACCGGTTCCGGCCGAGCGACGACCCTGATGTCGCGTTCGTGCTCTCGCCGCTCTACTGGAACGGCGGCGGGATGGACGTGCCCGTGCCGTCGCGCGAGGCGTTCGTCTCGGAGTGGAGCGACCGGTCGCGGGGCGTGCTCTCGGACTCGGAGTGGGAGGCGTGGGTCGCAGACGCCCGCAAGGACGACCGCTACGACGACGCGGAGATAGACGCCATCGCCGTGGAACTCGGTCTCGACGACCCCGGCCCCGTCGAGCGAGTCAAGCGCAAGCTCGGGCTTTGAGTGGGGCGTGCCGTCGGTGGTTTGATACTGGCACGCACGCTGTATCGGCCATGGCAGACACGACAGGTAACGTCACGAGCGATTCGTACGACGCTCTCCTCGACCGCGTGGAGCGACTCACCCATCTGGAAGACGCCGGCGGCGTCCTCGGCTGGGACCAACAGGTGACGATGCCGTCAGGCGGCGCACCCGCCCGCGGGAAACAGCTCTCGGCCATCTCGGGGCTCACCCACGAGATGCTGGTCGACGACGAGATGGCGGAGCTGCTCGACGCGTGTGAGGCGGCCGACCTCGACGCGGCGTCGGCGGCCGTCGTCCGTGAACTCCGGCGGCGACACGACCGCGCGACGAGCGTGCCGGGCGACCTCGTGGAACGGCACGCTGCTCGCTCGTCGGACGCACAGGCGACGTGGCAGGACGCGAAGGCCGAGAGCGACTGGGACGCCTTCGCGCCGACGCTGGACGAACTCCGCGACCTCCGGGTTGAGCGGGCAACCCACATCGCGCCCGACGACTCCGTCTATCCGACGCTGTACGAGGGGAGCATGCCGACGCTTCCGCTAGAGACCGTCGAGGAGATATTCGACGACCTGAAAGACGCCCTGATACCGCTCATCGACGACATCACGGCACGCGGTGACGACCTCGCGGCACCGTTCGCGCATGAGACGTTCCCCGAGAGCGAGCAGGAGTCGCTGAACCGCGCCGTCGTCGACTTCCTCGGCTATCCGGACGACCGCGGCCGGCTCGACACCTCGCCGCATCCGTTCACGTCCGGCACGCAGTTCGACGCTCGCATCACCACCCGCTACAAGGAGAAGGACCCGCTCGACGGCCTGATGGCGACGATCCACGAGTTCGGCCACGCCACCTACCAACTCGGCTTACCGGACGACGACTACGGCACGCCGCTCGGGAGCGCGCGCGGCGAGGTCCACGAGTCGCAGTCGCGCTTCTGGGAGAATCACGTCGGCCGTACCCGGGCGTTCTGGGAGACGTTCCTGCCCACGTTCAAGCAGCACCTCTCCGGCGTCGAGGATCTCACGCCCGAGCAGGCCTACGAGGCCGCGAACCGCATCCACCCCGAGAACTGCATTCGCGTGGAGGCGGACGAGCTCACCTACCACATGCACATCATCCTCCGCCACGAGATAGAGGCGGAGTATCTCGACGGCGACCTCTCCGTCGAGGAGATCCCCGCGCGGTGGAACGAGAAGATGGACGAGTATCTGGGCGTCACGCCCGAGAGCGACGCCGATGGACCGCTACAGGATATCCACTGGACCGGTCGCTTCGGCGGCTTCCCGAGCTACACGGTCGGGAGTGTGCTGGCCGCCCAACTCACCACGGCGATGGAAGAGGATCTGGACGTGGAAGGGTGTATTCGCGACGGCGCGTTCGAGAAACTGTGGGAGTGGCAGACGGAACATGTCCACCGCCACGGCCAGCGGTACACTGCGGACGAACTCGTCGAGGAGGCCACCGGCGAACCGCTGTCGGCCGACGCGTTCGTTGACTACGTCGAGACAAAGTTCACCGACCTCTACGGACTCTAAGGTTACGTATTCGGGCGGTTTTAGCCGTGCGGCGGGGTCGCGTGCTACCCCGTGGCACACATTTATGTCTCAGTAGTGCGGAGTCAAACGTGTATGGCAACCGCGAACGACGACATCTTCGACGAGTTCCTCGAGGACAACGGTCACGAAACCGAGACGGCCAGTTGGGAGGAGGACTACAACAAGAAGCGCTGTCCGGAGTGTGGCGGAGTCCACGAGATGTCGGCAGCCGAGTGTTCGGTGTGCGGTTGGGAACCCTGACGGAGGGCGCTCCCGGCGTTGGTTCTGTGCGACGTGTCCGGTCAGACTGTCACACGCCGTACAGCGCGCGGAACTTCTCGTTCGCGTAGTCGACGAACGCGTCCGGGCGTGGACGTTCTCCGTGAGCCAGTCGTGGAGCGCGTCGAACTCGCCCGCGGCGATGTCCTCGTCCAGACCGGGAAGATCCTCGCTCGCGGCGTCGAACAGCTGTGCGGCCATCACGCTGCCGAGCGAGTAGGTCGGGAAGTAGCCGAAGGAGCCGTGCGCCCAGTGGATGTCCTGCAGACACCCTTCCGCGTCCGTCTCGGGCGTGACGCCCAGATACTCCTCCATCTTCTCGTTCCAGACGGCCGGCACCTCCGACACGTCGAGATCGCCGGCGAGCAGGTCGCGCTCGATCTCGAACCGGAGGATAATGTGCATGTGGTAGGTGAGTTCGTCCGCCTCGACGCGGATACAGTTCTGCGGATAGATCTGGTTGGCCGCCTCGTACAGTTCGCGGCCGGACACGTCGGTGTCGAGGTGATCGTTGACTCGACCGGCGTGCGAGTCGAGGAACGTCCGCGACCGGCCGACGTGGTTCTCCCAGAGCCGGGACTGCGACTCGTGGACCGAGAGCCCGCGATGCTGGCCGAGCGGGGTGCCGTACTCCTCCTTCGGGAGGCCGAGCGTGTAGGTGGCGTGGCCGAATTCGTGGATCGTGGAGCCGATGGCACCGACGGGGTCGGACTCGTCGAAGCGCGTGGTGACGCGGGCGTCGAACTGCGTCCCGGACGAGAACGGGTGCGGTGCGGTGTCGAGCCGGCCGTGGTCGTCGGGGTAGCCGAGATGGTCGAGCGTCGTCTCGGCGAGCGCGAACTGGTCGTCCTCGGGGTACTCGCCGTCGAAGGGGTCCGCGAGGTCGGCGTCGGCGTCGTTCAGTTCGTCGATGAGCGGCACCAGTTCGTCGCGGAGGCGTTCGAGGATCTCCTCGGCCACGGACAGGTCGAGCCACGGCTCGTAGTCGCCGAACAGCACCTCGTAGGGGTCGGCATCGGGGTCGATGTGCTCGGCGTACTCCCGCTTCAGGTCGAGCAGCGTCTCCACCTGCGGCGCGAACGTCGTCCAGTCGTCCTCGGCCTTGGCCTCCTTCCAGACGGGGAGCGCGTTCGAGGTCTCCTCGGAGATGCGCTCGACGAGCGCCGTGGGCACCTTCGCGGCGCGGTCGTGTTCACGCCGGATCTCGCGGACGACGGCGGCTTCCCGGTCGGGGAGGTCGGCGGCTTCCGCCTCGTCGAGCGCGGCGGCGAACTCGTCGCTCGTGAGGATGTCGTGGCGTCGGCGATGTGGGTGGCGCGCTCGTACTGGTCGAGCAGATCGTCGTACGCGTTCGGAACCGTGTCCTGCGTTGCCATACACGGATCGAGGGGGCGGGTGCAAAGAAAGTCGTCGGTTCTATCGGAGTCGCTTCGACACGGCCGCGGCGAGCGTGTCCCCCACGCGGTCGCGGAGCGTCCCCAGCAGGCCACGCGGGACGAACAGCACGAACGCGACGAACAGCAGGCCGAGATACAGGCTCGCGTGGCCGTTGAGGAACGTAGCGATGGCCTCGCGGACGGTGAGCCCGTTGAACAGTTCCGTCGCGAGCGTCCCCTCCGAGAGCCGACCGCGGAGATACGGGAGGAGCCCGCCACCGGCCCCCTCCTTCGAGAGGAACTCGCGCACCGTCTCGTCGAACAGGCGGCCGTAGATGGGGCCGGCGAGCGTCCCGAAGCCGCCGATGATGGACGCCAACAGCGCATCGCCGGAGACGAGGAAAAAGAGGGAGTTGTCCGGCGCGACCGAGCGACGGAAACCGGCGAACAGCGCGCCCGCGACGCCGGCGAAGAAGCCGCTGATCGCGAACGCTGCCAGCTTGTACCGGAAGGTGTCGTAGCCGACGGCCGAGAGGGAGAGCAGGCCAAACAGCCCCTCCACGGTGTCGCCGGTGAGTTGGCCGATGGCGAGGTTCAGCGCGTCAACCCCCGGAACGCCGACGTTGAACACGGGGATTTCGCCGCCGCCGGGACCGACGACCGCCGCGCCGTCGCGCGGCGACGAGGAGACGAAGTCCCAGTCGCGGACGAACACGTAGATCACCTGCGAGAAGCCGAGGGTGATCATCGCGAAGTAGACGCCCGACAGGCGGAACGACACCGCGCCGATGACGAGCGCCAACACCACCGCGAGGAGGCCCGCCAGCACGATCAGCAGCATGAACGGCGTGTCGTACGGGAGCGGGAGTTTACCGTTGGCCGCCAGCACGACGAGATACGCGCCGGCCCCGTAGAACGTCGCGTGGCCGAAGGAGAGATAGCCCGTGTAGCCGGAGATGAAGTCGAAGCTCGCGGCGAACAGACCGAAGTAGAAGACAGCGATCATCGTCTCAACGCGGGGCAACAGCGCCGTCGCCTCCGCACCGACGGGGCTGGTGACCGCGAGATGGTACAGCCCCGGATACACGACGAAGAAGGCGACGACGGCGAGGTGGACGGCGTGCTCGCGGAGATACCGTAGCGGCCACGCCGTGGCCGACTCGTGGACGCGGGGAGCCGTCTCGCCGGTCGCGTCGCCCGCTGGCGGGTCCGCCTCCGCGTCGGCATCGGGGGCGCTAATGGCCGCCCACCTCCGCGACGCCGAACAGCCCCTGCGGCTTGACGACTAGAACGAGCACGAGAATCAGGAAGATGGTCATCTGGGGCAGCCCCGAGAAGTCGACGGCGTTGACGAACCACCACGTCATCGACGCGTCGACGAGACCGACGAGCAGGGCGGCGTAGACGGTGCCTCGGAACGTCCCCAGCCCGCCGATGATGACGACGACGAATGCAGGCAGCAGTGTCTCGGAGGCGAGCGGCACGGACGCACCCCAGACGGGGTCCCACGCGAGTAGCAGGCCGGCGACACCGGCGATACCAGCGCCGAGCGCGAAGACGGTCGTGAAGACGCGGCGCACGTCGATACCGAGCGCCTCGGTCATCTCGCTGTCCTCGCTGCCGGCCCGGACGACCAGCCCGTAGCGCGTCCGGGTGAGGAAGCCCCAGACGGCCGCGACGGTCGCCGCGCCGACGAGTATCTCGAACAGCGCCAGTCCGCTGACGCTCACGCCTGCAAATTCGTAGGACGCCGAGAGCGGCCCCGGTTTCGTCCCGAGTGCCGCCTGCCAGTCGGAGATGGGCTGGAGCCCGTAGAAGCTGACGACGATGCGCGCGGCCTCGTCGAGCACGAGCGTCACGCCGAAGGTGAGCAGTATCTGGTAGATGGGCGGGCGGTCGTACAGCGGGCGGATGAGCCCGACCTCTAGCGCGCCGCCCAGTCCAGCCAGCGCGCCGAAGACGACGACAACCGCGACGAAGAAGTAGGCGACGCGGGCGAGCGGCCCTGTCGCCTGCCCCACGGCGAGCACGAGCACGAGCCCGCCCAGATACGCGCCGAACATCGTCAGCGAGCCGTGCGCGAAGTTGAGTACGCCCATCAGTCCGAAGATGAGTGTCAATCCGCCGGCGATCATCGCGTAGAGGGCCGCCTTCGACAGCCCGTTGAGGATCACCTCCGCGAGCGTCGACGGCCGGAGGAACTGCCCGAGCGCGTCGAGGAAGGCGACCAGCGGCACGGCGAGGCTCATGCGGACAGATACCTCCGTATCTCCTCGTCTTCGGTCACGCCCCGGGTCGCCTCGCCGTCCGCGACGACCTGCCCGTTGTCGAGTAGGTAGAAGCGGTCGGCCAGATCCATCGCCAGCGGCAGGTTCTGTTCCACGAGCAGTATCGTCGTCTCCTCGGCGACTGCCGCGAGCGCCTCGGCCACGTCGGCGACGATTTGGGGCGCGAGTCCCTCCGATGGCTCGTCGACGAGCAACAGGTCGTTGTCGCCGACGAGCCCGCGCGCGATGGCGAGCATCTGCTGTTGGCCGCCCGACAGCGCGCCGGCGTTGGCGTTCGGTCGCTCCCCCAACGCCGGAAACGTGTCGTAGGCGCGGTCGAGGGCGGCCTGCGTGTCGGCGTCTGCCGGGGCCGCGATGCGGATATTCTCCGCGACCGTGAGCTGTGAGAACACCCGCCGCTCCTCGGGAATCCAGCCGACGCCGCGACGCGCGACTTCGTTCGTCGGGCGGCCGGTCACGTCCTCGCCGGCGAGTCGCACCGTCCCCTCGCGGGGCGGCGTCAGTCCGAGGACGCTCCGGAGCGTCGTCGTCTTGCCGACGCCGTTGCGCCCGATGAGCGCGACGGCCTCACCGCGGTCGACGGACAGCGACACCCCTTCGAGGATGTGGCTCTCGCCGTAGTAGGTGTGCACGTCCGTCACGTCGAGCAGCGGCGCAGAAGCGTCGGGCGTCGACGCGTCGGCCGCCTCCCCGCTCATGCGGTCCCCTCCGGCGACGAGTCGTCCTCGGCGAGTTGGCCGGGTTCGTAGCCGCCGAGATACGCCTCCTGCACCGTCGGGTCGCCCCGCACCTCGTCGGGCGGCCCGTCGGCGATGACGCGCCCGCGATTCAGGACGACGATGCGGTCGGAGACGTTCATCACGATGTCCATGTTGTGCTCTACGAGCAGGACGGCGTGATCGCGCGCCACGTCCTCGATGAGGTCGATGATGTCGCCGACGCTCTCGGAGGAGACGCCGGCGTTCGGCTCGTCGAGCAGGAGGACGGACGGGTCGCCCGCGAGCGCGATGGCGACTTCGAGCTGCCGCTTCTCACCGTGGCTCAGACTCTCCGCGGGTCGCTCGGCCCGGTCGGCGAGTCCCACCCGTTCCAGTATCTGATACGCCTCCTCGTAGTAGCCGTCGAACGCGCCGACGTTGCGCCAGAGCCGAAACGAGTCCTCGCCGTGGGCCTGTGCGGCGACGCGGACGTTTTCTAACACGCTCGTCGTCGGGAAGACGTTCGTCACCTGATACGAGCGGTGGAGACCGCGGCGCGCCGTCGCGTCCGGCGACAGGTCAGTCACGTCCTCGCCGTCGAGCGAGACGGTGCCGGTCGTCGGCTCCAGCACGCCCGTCAGCAGGTCGAAGAACGTCGTCTTACCGGCCCCGTTGGGACCGATGAGCGAGCAGAGTTCGCCGTCGGCGAGCGCGAAGTCGACCGCGTCGACGGCCGTCAATCCGCCGAACTCCTTCGTGAGTCCCGCGGTCTCAAGCATTAGAGGCTACAGTCCATCTCCGAGGCGTCCGACGGGATGGTGGTCCGCTCGGCGTCGACCGTCGTGACGGGCGCGCTCGGCTTGATCGCGGCGTTCCAGTTGTCCTCGTCGTTGACCGTCAGCTCCGCGATACTCATCTGCGAGCGGGCCTGATTGTTGTACTCTTGGAAGGCGTAGCCGTCGGCCCCCTTCGGCGTGTCGGCGACGACCATCCCGCGCAGTTCGGCGCTGATGTCCGCACTCGCCGTGGAGCCGGACGCCTCGACGGCCTGCACGAGTGCCGAGGAGGCGGTGAACGTTCCCGAGGAGAACAGGTCCGGGACGACGCCGTACGCGTCGGTGTAGCTTTCGACGAACGCGCTGTTGATCTCGTTGTCGTACTGGTTCCAGTGGTAGCGGGTGGTGAACGGCCCGAGCTTCGCGTTCGAGAGTTTCTCCGCCGTGAGCGGCTCGCCGAGCACCTTCTGGAGCGTCTGCCCGACGATACCGGTCGTGATCTGGGTGGCGAAGCCGCCGAACACCCGGAACGAGTAGTCGCCGTTGAGGAACGTGGTGAACAGTTGCGGGAGCGTCGCGACGGTGAAGCCGGCGACGATACCCTCCGCGCCGGCGCTTTCGGCGTTGTCGAGTAGTCCCTCCCACTCGGAGTACTCCTGCGGGACGAACTTCTTGCCGACGATCTCGATGCCGTTCGCCTCCAGCACGCTCTGATAGTTGTTGACGACCGACCGGCCGAAGGAGTAGTCCGCGCCGAACAGATACACCTTCGACACGTCGGTGTTGTCGGCGACGTACTGGCCGCCCGAGCGGGCGTCCATGGCCACGTTCTCCGAGGCGCGGAACACGTTCGCCGCGCAGGTGTCGCCGTTCGACGTGATGTCGGCCGAGGCGGCCGGGCCGACGAGCGTCGTGACGCCGGACTGCTTGGCGACCGTGTTGATGACCCGGGTCGCCGACGCGGAGGAGGTACAGCCGAACAGCACGTCCACGTCCTCGCTGCTGACGAGGTCCGTCGCGGCCGTCTGTGCCTCGTCCGGATTCAACTGCGTGTCACGTACCAGCAGTTCGTAGTCGACATCGCCGACCGTCACCGTGTGCGTCCCCGTCTCTGCGGGCGGCGCGAAGTCGTCGTCGCTCTTGTAGCTCAACCCCTGATAGAAGCCCCACAGCGCCTGCTCGCCGTAGTACTTGAGGTTCCCCGACACCGGCTGGAGGACGCCGACCTTCACCGTGCCCGACGCCTCGGCGTTCATCGACGTGCTGGTCCCGTCCGTCCCCGTCGACCCTTCCGTATCGCCGTCGGATTCGCCGCCCGAACAGCCGGCGAGCCCGGCGATTCCGGCCGCGCCGACGCTCGCGAGCATCCGCCGTCGCGTGTAGCTGTCTCGTCCCATGACACACCTCCGAATAGCCAGCCACCGGCAAGGATTGCGACGTTAACATGTGAACAGCGTACAACTCGGCGTGAAGACGCCGAGACAGAGCCGTCGCTGTCAACGGCAGGTCACTCGTCCAAGTCGTCGAGCGCGTCGACGGCGCGGCCGAGCAGTTTCCCCTCGCCGCGCCGGAGCGTCTTCGAGACGGCCGGCTTCGACACGTCGAACCGGTCGGCCAAGTCGCCCAGCGTGGCGTCGCGTGGCGACTCGAAGTACCCCTCGTCGACGGCCGCCTCCAGCGTCTCGCGCTCCGTCTCCGAGAGGTCGCGACAGCCGTCGACAAGTGTCATCGCCGCGCCGACGTTGCTGACGAAGCCGTTCATGTCGGCCAGCGACATCTCGGAGCGCTCCACGACGGCGAAGTCGTTGTCGGTCTCCAGCGAGGCGAGCGTGCCGTCGGCGGTGTCCGCACGGTCGAAGCCGACCTGCCACAGTTCGCTGCCGCCCTCGATGTGGAACGGCCCCGTGATGTAGCCGTCGTTGCGCCGGATGGTCGCCATCGCGGCCGTCTCGTGGATGGTCGTCCGGACGTGGGCCACGTCGTCCTGTTTCGAGAGCAGCGTTGCCTCCTGCATGTGTTCGTGGTCGGACAGCGCCGAGAGGCCGTTGTCGAGCGCCTCACGGTCTGCCCCCTCGACGAACATCCGCGTGGCGAGCGACCGCGCCGTCTCGTCGAACTCCCAGTGGACCGCCGAGAACGCCACCTCGTGCTCGACGGTCGTGTCGATGAACGGGCAGTCGTACTGCTCCATGTCGAGTGTGAGTTCGATCATGCTCCGGGTCCCGGGTGATTAACCAGCATACTTTGCCAGTGCTGATAACGCTTGCCGTCCGGCGTCGGTCGGGCGCGGCCGGCCACACTGCGGACCCGTCCGTCCATTCAAAGGAGTGATGTGTGTGGCCTCTCCAACCGGTCGTGTCGATGGCCGACGAGAGCGATGTCTCCGGTCGCAAGGGTGTCAGGTCGCGGTCGGTTGCGAGGGTACTGCTCGGTGCCGTCCTCGTCTCGTTCGTCGTCGTGGCCGCGCTCATGGCTCCGACCGGCCTCGCGGTCGCGTCGGGGATCGTCGCGCTCTTGCTCCTCGTCGTCTACCTCCTCTGGAACCTCACTCGGTCCGTCCGCGAGCTGAAACGGCGAGTTGAGCGCATTGAGGAGGCGGGCGACGGGCCCGAGTAGTCCCGAGGGAGGTCACATCCGGACGCGTCGACGCGAGCACCCGCGGTCCCGGACCGCCCCCGGCGCTCAGTCCTCGAACTCCGTTCGTTCGGGGGTGAGCGTCGCCGCGTCGACCACGTCGGCGGGGCGTCCGTCGTCGTCGACCGCGTGGTAGGCGGACCGATACCGCGAGAGCTTCCGGACGAGCAGCCCCCCAAACACCCCGTCGTAGACGAGCACGAAGCCGAAGAAGATGAGTATCGGCGGCACCTGCTGGAAGAAAGCCGAAACGACGAGAGGTACGAGACCGGCCAGCAGATTGTACGTGCCGTGGATGAACGCGGCGATGAGCAGTCCCTTCACCACGATGGGACCGGCGTCGTCGCCGTTGAACTTCGCCAAGCCGAGATAGTAGCCGGCGAACGCCGAGTAGATGACGTGGCCCGGCCCGGCCAGCGCCCGGACCGCCGTGATGCCGCCGCCCTCCCCGATGATCTGTGAGAGAAAGCCGCCGAGCCCGGTCTGGGCGAGTACGCCCGTTCCGACCGCCACGCCGCCGAGACCGAGCACCGCCAGCGCCTCCGTCCCGCCGCTCGCGCCGAGTTGGCGCGTGATATACAGCGCGTTCTCGATGGTGGCGAAGCCGAGGCCCGCGGCCGCACCGTAGACGGCCCCGTCGACCACGGCGTCGAACCGCTCGTCGCGATACGGGTAGAGCCGAACCGCGAGCAGTTTCACCGACTCCTCGACAGGGCCGACGACCAGATAGAAGAAGAGGACGGTGCCGACCAGCGGCACGACCCCAGCCCAATCGCGTACGGATCCTGTGCGAGTGCCGCACCGAGACCGCCGAGCAGGAACTGCGCCAGTAGGATGGCCAACGCGAGCAGTATCAACACCACCCGTGCGACCGCCAGCGCCGTCCGGTAGACGCGCACCGCCAGCCGGTCGAGCGCCGTCCGGGGCTCCCACCGCGCGATGTCGTAGAGGTCTCGCGTCCCGTCGGCTCGCGCCTCGACGGGGTCCTCCTCGTTCATATCCGACGGTGGAACCCTCCCGTGGTAAAACCCCGCACCGTCTGTTGTTCAGATAAGCGCGCTTCAGTTAGATGGGCTAATAACAGGGTGTAGAAAGCCCCCGGTCGTTCGTCGCCTGCGCCTCGCTGCGCTCCTCGGGGCTCACTCGCTCCGCTCGTTCACCACCTGCGGTGCTTGCGTCGGCTCGGCTGACGAACGACCGGCCCCTTTCAGTCCCGCCCGACACGGTTGCTCGACCGAGCGACGGCTCGTGTATCTGAACACCGCCGTCGGCCGTCGGGAGCGACACGGACAGCAGTCGCCCGCCGTCGCGTCGCTTTTTACGACCGCCCTCGAATCCGTCGTATGCACTTCGACCAGCGGGAACAGGCCGCGCTCCGCGCGGTCGGACTCGACACGGCCGACCTGCAGGCGGCCTCCGACCGCGTTGCCGACCTCGCAACGGAGGCGGCCGCGGATCTGGAAGCGTTCTTCGGCGACGGCGGGACGTTCTACTCGGATATGGATCTGGCACACGCGAGCGACGGCGTCGCCGAACACGCCGTCGACTACCTCGACACGTACACGCATGCGGCCGACCTGCACGGCTGGCTCCGCTTCGAGACGTGGGGCGTGCGCGTCGAGGACGGCCGAGTGCTCTCCGAGGAGGTGGTCGAACTCACGCTGAGCGGGCGGCACGGTCGCACGCGGTTCGCGACTGACCCCGGGGCGCTATGAACGTCCGCGTTCGCGGCATCTACGCGACCGCGCTGACGGCGCTGTTCGGCGACGAGACGGTCGTGCAGGCGTCGCCGGCGATCCGCGAGCGGTTCGACGCTGAGTTCCCGGTCGCTCCCGCCGCGGCCGCAATCGAGACGACCGACGACCGACAGGGCGTCACGCTCGTCGGGGCGCGGGGAGCCGTCGAACGGGCGCGCGAGCGACTCGCGGGGGTGTCGCGCGACACGCTCGCGTGGGGCGACGCCGCACCACAGGACGCCGTTTTCGAGGGCGTCGTCACCGAGACGCTCGGCTCGGGTGCGGTCGTCGACCTCGGCGACGCGGAGGGGTTTCTGCCCTACGACGCCGTTGACGGCTACGTCGAGACGGACGACCGCGTTCGCGTGCAGGTTCGCCGCTCGGAACCGCCGTGGCTTGACCGGCGGCCCCGCCTCGACGCCGACATCGAGGTGTCGGGCGCCCTCGTCCGACTCGTCCGCGGCACCGCGAACGAGGCGGCCGGCGGCGCGCAGTTGGTCGATATCCTCCCGGTCGACGTGCCGGACGGTTGGGTACCCCGGTGGGGCCGCGACGAGGAGGAGGCGTCGATGGACGCGTTAGGCGACGCGCTCGACGCGGCGGCCGACCGAGCCGACCTGTTCGACGTGGCGCTCGCGGACGCGACGGGGGACGACGCTCCCGCTCGACTGGCCACGCCGCTCGCGACCGCCCACGTCTGGTTCGGGCGCGAGGGGCGATTCGCGCTCGACGGGAAGCGGCGGGGCGTGACGGCGACGATGCCGGGTCACCACCGGACGAAGGCCGCGACCGACGCGGCGAGCGCGGCGGTCGATTTCGTCGAGGCGCTCACCGACCCCGGCCCGGACGGCGAGTTCCCGTTTGGCGTCGCGACCCGGCAGTTCGGTCCCCGGGAGGGTGACCGACTCCGCATCGAACACGGGAAGCCGGACGGCCGCCTCATCACCCTGGGACAGGGTGCGGTGACCGAGCGCGACCCGGACGGTGAGGTCCGGATGGAGCGGGAGATGCACCCCGGCGGACAGTACGACGCGCTGGACGTGGAGCGGCGAGCGGGCGACGTGGCCGTCACGAAGTTCGTCGAGGGACGCTGGTGGTATGCGACCGTCTACCGGGGCGACGACGGGACGCGCCGGGGCACCTACGTCAACGTCTGTACGCCGGTCGAGGTGTTCCCGGACGCCGTGCGCTACGTCGACCTCCACGTCGACGTGGTGAAGGGCCCGGACGGCGATGTGCGCCGGGTGGACGACGACGAACTGGACGCGGCAGTGGCGGCCGGAAACGTCTCTGAGCCGCTGGCCGAGCGGGCGCGAGCGGTCGCGGCGAAGTTGGAGGAGGCACTCTAGTCGCCGCGAAGGCGTCGCCACGCCGCGAGTCCGATACCCGCCAGCGCCGCGGCGACACCGAAGCCGGGTTGGCCGGTGGTCGGCGTCGGTTCTCCGGCGGTCGTCGGCACGTCGGTCGGGGTCGACGTTGCCGTCTGCGTCGCGGTTGGCGTCGGAGTCGAGGTCGGAGTCTGCGTCGGTTCGGGTGTCTCCGGCGGCGCAGTATCCGGCAGTTGGAACGTGAAGAGTGCTGCCGCCGAACTGTCGGTATCTGCGCCGCTGTCGCCGGGGTCGCCGCGGCTCGATGCGACGAAGATCCCGTCGCCGGCGTGTTGTGCCGTCCAGAAACTCGTCGCGCCGACGTCGCGGTACGCGCCGGTCAGTATCGGCTGGCTCGGGTCGGAGATGTCGTAGCTCCGGACGCCGCCCTGATACCACGAGGAGACGAGCGTGTCGCCGCTGATCTCGAAGTTGTGCGAGGTGGTCCAGATGCCGTCGTACCCCGGGTCGGGCGTCTCCGGCGCGGGGATGGTCGCCACCGCTTTCGGCGCTGTCGGGTCGCTCACGTCGTAGAGGTGGAGCGCGCCCGGGCGAACGTCTTCCTCCGTCGTGCCGGCGTCCCACGCCTCCACGCTGATACAGACGAGCGAGCCGTCGTCGTTGGCGGCGGCGAAGTGGTCGTTGCCCGGCGGCTGCAACTGGGCGCGTTGGATCGCCTCGCTCGACCGGTCGACGTACTGCGCGGCGTCTTGCCCGCGCACGCGACCGACGAGTTCCGGCGTCGCCGGATCGCGCACATCGACCATCCACGTCCCCGCGTCCCACTGTGCGAGGTATGCGGTGCCGTCCTGAACGGAGACGTCGTGGAGCGGCCACACGGCGAAGGGAACGTCCTGCCACGTCCGGTCCTGCGAGACGACCGACCAGTCGCCGAGACGCTCGCCCGTCGCCGCGTCGACGGTCACGAGCGCGTTCCGCTCGCCGTCGTTGCCGCACAGATACACCGTGTCGTCGGCGAGCGCGCAGTTGTGGTTGAAGAAGTCCGTCTCGTGGACGGTGACGGGGCCGGTGACGGCGAGTCGGTCACCGTCGACGGCCACGTCGTAGATGTCGCGCAGCGAGCCGTCCTCGTGGTCGGCGAGGACGGAGCGGTTCTCGTACGTCAGCACCGGCGACATGGGGTCGGACAGGTCGACGACCGCGAACCCGTCGGTGACGGCGACGTAGGCAGTACCGTCGGCGACGACGACCTCCTTCGCCCCCGGAAGCGTGAGTCGGCCGAGCGTCGCGAGCGCGGGGTCGTCGCGACGCTCGCGGCCACGGCGACCCCGCGCGGTCGTGACACCGGCGAGCGCCAGCGCCCCGCTCCCCCCGAGCACTCGGAGGGCCTCGCGCCGTCGCATACTCACGCGTGGGGACGAGGGGAAATAAGCGAGATGGCTGTCGGCACGGGCAACATTCGGATAACCGGGTCGTCGCTCGGCCGAGAACCCGCGGTGGGTGGGACTGAAAGGGGCCGGCCGGCACGGGAAGCACGGCGACGCAAGCACCGCAGCGAACGGAGTGAGCGAGGCGCGCAGCGAGCCGCGCGACCGTACCGGCCGGGGGCTTTCTACACCTCGTTGGCCGACTAGTCTCCGGAGTCACTCTTACCTGAACACTAACGTCGGCACGCCTATGTCCGGGGAGCGAGTCGCGCCGGCATGGAACTCACGCCGGACCTCTCCGGACGGGTCGCGCTCGTGACGGGGGCGGCGCGGGGGCTCGGTCGCGCGTTCGCCCTCGCGCTCGCTGACCACGGGGCCGACGTCGCCGTCCACTACAACACCAGCGAGACGGCGGCCCACGAGACGGCCGCGGACGCCCGAGAGCGGGGCGTCAACGCGACAGCAGTCTCGGCGGACGTGACCGACCCGGACCTCGTCGACGACCTCTTCGGCGCCGTCGAGGCGGAACTCGGAACCGTGGACGTGCTCGTCAACAACGTCGGGAACTTCGCGCCCGACCACTGGGAGGAGATCGACTGGGAGCGGTGGCAGTCGGTGACCGCGACGAACTACGACGCGACGGTGCTCTGCTCGAAGCGCGCGCTGGGGCCGATGCGCGAGCAGGCATGGGGTCGCATCGTCAACGTGGGCTACGCCTCCGCCGAAGACGGACTGGTCGCGCCGGAGAACTTCCCGTACTTCGTCGCCAAGGCCGGCGTACTGATGTTCACGCGGATGCTCGCCGCCGACACGACTGAGGACGGCGTCACCGTCAACGCCGTCTCGCCGTACGTGGTCGAGAGCTCCGACGAGTTCCCCGACGACGCCCCCCGCGGTCGGTGGGCGGGCTTCGATGACATCGTCGCGCCCGCGTTGTTCTTCTGCACCGAGGCGGCGAGTTACGTCTCCGGCGAGAACGTCGAGGTGGACGGCGGCTGGCTCCCCGAGGACGTGTGACCCGCACCCCTTCGGGTCGAACGTCGTCGAGACGGCTCAGACCGTCGCCTGCCGGCAGAGTGCATGAATATGGAGGATGATGAAAATCCCCCGAACGCTTATTCGCGATGCGCGAGCCACCCTTCTGTAGGGAGGATGGAATGAGCGTCCGCAAACGGCTGGCGAGGCTCATCATCGACACTGGAGAGCAGACACACTGTGAGTGTCGCCGGTGTGGCCGGAATCTCGAGGCTACGCAGTCGCCGTGTCCCGAATGCGGCGGGCCGACGGGGACGTACGAGTTCTGAGCCGACACCACCACCCGACGGTGGCGGCGTCTCGATAGTCGCTGCTCAGTTGCCTTGGATGGCGTCGATGACCATCGCGGCGGCGACCACCGGTTCCGTCGGCACCTGCTCGGCGTCGTCGATGCTGATCTCGTAGGTGTCGCGGAGGGAGAACTTCCCCGCGATGGTGCCGACGTGATTGCCGTCCACGTCGGTGATCTCGTACTTGTGCGGGATCCAGTGGCCGAACGGCAGGACGTTGCGCGCGATGGTCGTCAGCGCGCCCCGAGACTCGATTTTCGCGAGCGCGCGCTCGTCGTCGGCGTCCCGGACAGTCCACGTGTCTTGGAACAGCGAGTAGTCGTTGTCGAGGGTGACCAGCTCCTCGTCCGTGGCCGCGTCGACGAGCGCGTAGTCGCCCGCAACGTCGATGATGCCGCCGGCCTTCACCGTGAACGCGTCGTTGCCGTCGGCGTCGGTGAACGGGAACTCCTCCTTCAGCTTGAACATCTTCTGTTTCCCACGGAGGACGACATCGCCCGACGCGTCGGTCGCGCGGTACTTGTTGCGTATCAGCGACTGGACGACCGTGTACGAGGAGTCGGTCAGGTCGACGCCGCCGATATCGTATTCGGAGGACACACCCTGTGTGGCCCGGCCTCGTTTGTAAACTTCCGGGCCGTCGCTAGGGTGGTGTTCGGTTAAGGGCTGTTTAGTTGGAGGAGCTAGCAAGAGGGTGTAGAAAGCCCCCGGTCGGTGCGGTCGCGCGGCTCGCTGCGCGCCTTGCCCTCCCGTCGGTCGGGCTGCGGTGCTTGCGTCGCCGTGCTTCCCGTAGCGCCCACCGGGAGAGCTTCGCTCTCCCGAGCAATCGGCGGCTTCGCCGCCGATAACGGGTCCGGCTGTTCGACTGCCACGGTCTCTTTCTCGGCGTCCTGCCACGCCGTGAAGCCGCCCGTCAGGTGCGCCACGTCGTCGTATCCCATCTCGGTCAGTCGTCGCGCGACCAGCGCCGACCGACCGGCTTCGTTGCAGTAGCAGACGTATCGCGTATCGGGATGGAAGAAGTCCTTGTAATACTCCGTCTCGGGGTCGGCCCAGAACTCGACCATCCCGCGAGGCGCGTGCTGATCGTCGGGGATCGCACCCTCGATCCAGCGTTCGCGCACGTCTCGCACGTCCAACACGACGGTCTCCGGGTCGTCGCGTTCGGCATCAAGTTCGTCGACTGAGACGGATTCGACCTCGACATCCGCTTCCGCCGCAAGGTCCCACGCACACTGTTCCAGCTCAAAGTTGGAAAGTTCATGTGTCATACTGTAATGAAGATGATCGGTATTTAGGAGTCGATCTTTAGCTTATTTACGATTTTATGAAATCTCAATACTAAGCTTCTCATACAATCGCACGACATAATACGCTGTACCGGCGGCAGCAAACAGGATGCCAACTACGAGGTACAGCGTGTATAATTCCATCTAGTTGTCAAGGACAAATCGCTGCGCCGCTTTGATGATGTGATGCTTCTTCTGATTAATGGGTACAGAAGTTTCCAACCAGATGTTATCCGCCACCTCGATAGGTCGGTTCATTTCCTTGTCGGGGTGTCGTGGCTTACTATTCAAGATGTAGTTCGACTGTTGCGGAGTTTTGAATGGTACATCCGATTCTGTAATATATCCTCTGTTAGCTATGTAGCTGAAGAATGAAGCCATATTCCGTGCATCTGGCTTCTCAGGATCGAATGTGACGGTCTCGTCCTCAGTGTCGATAGCGATGTCAGCCTCAGAAAGTAGTCGATCAGAAAAGGATTTCTCCGTGGTGTCTGTACCTATGTCAGTACCAGAATCCTTTCCGATTCGGACTTGTCCAGTAAATTCGATAGGAAATGGACTGTCCCCGTCTGCTGAGCTAAAATCACTCAGTTCAATAATGCTGACTTCTTCGACATCGTCCCAATCGAAGGTCTCTGTCATCCGTGCGATTCTGCCATGTTCACTGTATTGGACTCCATCTTGCCGAACCGAGATTTTGACTTCACTACCAGAATCGTTTGCCATGTAGCCATGTATGGAGTGGGCATACATATGCTTTGGCAATCCATGGCATCTCAATACGAGAGCACAGCATCACGTCGTGGCCAAAGTTGTGATTTCTAAATTGGTTCAGAACGTCAATATATACTGCTCAGATCGACAGGGTTTCGGTGCGCCCGCACTTGGACGCAAGCAGATGAGCAAGGACTACATCGAGGTCCGAGGGGCCGAGGAACACAACCTCAAGGACATCGACATCCGGGTTCCCCGCGAGGAGTTCACCGTCGTCACCGGCCTCTCGGGGTCGGGCAAATCCTCGCTCGCGTTCGAGACCATCTACGCCGAGGGACAGCGCCGCTACATCGAGTCGCTGTCTGCGTACGCCCGCAACTTCCTCGGGCAGATGGACAAGCCGCAGGTCGAGAACGTCGAGGGGCTGTCGCCCGCAATCTCCATCGACCAGAAGAACGCTGCCAACAACCCCCGGTCGACCGTGGGCACCGTCACCGAACTCCACGACTATCTCCGGCTGCTGTACGCTCGGGTCGGCCACCCGCACTGTCCGGAGTGTGGCCGCCCGGTCGGCGAGCAGTCGGCACAGAACATGGTCTCGCGCGTGCTGGAACTGCCGGAGGGGACGCGCGCGAAGCTCGCGGCACCGGTTGTCCGCGACCAGAAGGGGGCCTTCGAGGACCTGTTCGACGACCTCGCGAGCGAGGGGTACGCCCGCGTCGAGGTGGACGGCGAGGAGTACGACCTCGCGACCGAGCGCCCGGAGCTCGACGAGAACTACAACCACACCGTCGACGTGGTGGTCGACCGCGTGAAGATCACCGAGGACGCCCGCTCGCGCATCACCGACTCGGTGGAGACGGCGCTGGAGGAGGCCGACGGCGCGCTGAAGCTCATCCTACCCGACCCGCCTGCCGATGCCGACATCGGCGGCCGCGAGACGCGCTCGACGGGCGACCTCGCCGGCTCCGGCGACGACCGCCTCGTCGTCACCTTCTCCGAGGAACTCGCCTGCACGTTCTGTGGCATCGACTTGCCCGAGATTGAGACGCGCTCCTTCTCGTTCAACTCCCCCCACGGCGCGTGTCCGGAGTGTGAGGGCATCGGCGAGACGAAGGAGGTCGACGAGACGCTCGTCGTGACCGACCCCTCCCAGCCCATCAAGGACGTGTTCGAGCCGTGGTCGTACTCGCGGTCGTACTACCGGACGCGACTCGACTCCGTCGCGGCACACTTCGACGTGAGCGTTAACACCCCGTTCAAGGAGTTGGACGAGGAGACACAGGAGGCGTTCCTCTACGGCACGGACGGGTCGGTCGTCTTCCAGCGACAGACGAAGAACGGCACGCGCCGGAAACAGAAGCAGTTCGAGGGCGTGGTTCCGAACCTCGACCGCCGCTACATCGAGACGGACTCGGAGAGCACCCGCGACCACATCGAGAAGTACATGGCGACGACGACCTGTCCCGACTGCGAGGGGACGCGCCTCCGCCCGGAGTCGCGGGCCGTGCTCGTCGCCGACACGCCCATCACCGACGTGAACCGGATGTCCATCGGCGACGCACTCGAACACTTCGAGGGCCTCGAAGCCGACCTCTCCGAGCGGGAACGCACCATCGCCGAGGAGATATGCAAGGAGATCCGCGCACGCCTCGGCTTCATGGAGGAGGTCGGACTAGAGTATCTGACACTGGATCGGGAAGCGTCGACGCTCTCCGGTGGGGAGAGCCAGCGCATCCGGCTGGCGACGCAGGTCGGCTCCGGACTCGTCGGCGTGTTGTACGTGCTCGACGAGCCGTCCATCGGGCTCCACCAGCGCGACAACGACAAGCTGCTCGACACGCTGGAGGGGCTGCGCGATCTGGGCAACACGCTGCTCGTCGTCGAGCACGACGAGGAGACGATGTGGCGGGCGGACAACGTCATCGACATGGGACCGGGACCGGGCAAGCGTGGCGGCGACATCGTCGCACACGGCGACGTGAAGGCAGTGATGGACACCGACGAGTCGGTCACCGGTGAGTATCTCTCGGGGCGGAAGGCGATTCCGGTGCCAGAGGAGCGCCGCGATCCCGACCCGGGGGAGGGATCGGAAGGAGCGAGCGGGGAGGAACGACCCGCGAGCCGCGAGTCCGAGGGCCATCTGACGATTCGCGGGGCGCGCCAGCATAATCTCGACGACCTCGACGTGGCGTTCCCGCTCGGCTGTTTCACGGCGATCACCGGGGTGTCCGGCTCCGGCAAGTCGACGCTCCTCCACGAGATACTGTACAAGGGGCTTCGCAAGCGGATGAACGACACCGACGTGTACCCCGGCGAACACGACAACATTGAGGGTATCGACCGGATAGAGGGCGTTCGGCTTATCGACCAGTCGCCCATCGGGCGCACCCCGCGCTCGAATCCGGCGACGTACACCGGCGTCTTCGACCACATCCGGGAGCTGTTCGCGGAGACGAAGCTCGCCAAACAGCGCGGCTACGAGCGGGGTCGCTTCTCCTTCAACGTGAAGGGTGGCCGCTGTGAGGCCTGTGGCGGTCAGGGCACCGTGAAGATAGACATGAATTTCCTGTCGGACGTGTACGTTCCCTGTGAGGAGTGTGACGGCGCACGCTACAACGACGAGACGCTGGACGTGACGTACAAGGACGCGACCATCTCCGACGTGCTCGACATGGAGGTGGACGAGGCGTACGACTTCTTCGAGTCACACACCGGTCTCCGCCGCCGGCTCCAGCTGCTGAAGGACGTCGGGCTCGGCTACATGCGGCTCGGCCAGCCGTCGACGACGCTGTCGGGCGGCGAGGCCCAGCGCGTGAAGCTCGCCGAGGAACTCGGCAAGCAGGACAGCGGCGAGACGCTGTACCTGCTCGATGAACCGACCACCGGTCTCCACTCGGCGGACGAGCGCAAGCTCATCAACGTGCTCCAGCGGCTGACCGACGAGGGGAACACCGTCGCCGTCGTCGAACACGAACTCGACCTCGTCAAGAACGCGGACCACATCGTCGACCTCGGTCCGGAGGGCGGGGAGGACGGCGGCTCCATCGTGGCAGAGGGAACACCGGAGGAGGTCGCTCGGAACGACGCATCACACACCGGCCGCTACCTGCGTGACCTGTTGCCCGCAATCGATCTGGACGGGCCGCGCGCAGACAGTCGCCGCCACGAGTACAAACAGCAGGCAGGCGAGACGCCTGCTGCGGACGACTGACGAACCTCACTCTCGTCGCTAGCCGAACATGTTACCCTCAGTCTACGTCCGAAGGGTCTACGTACTACGCGTATGCGCCAAACGAGCGACGTGGACATCGTGGTAGCGACCGACGGAAGCGAGGCCGCGAGTCGCGGCGTTGACCACGCACTCGCCATCGCGGAGACGTGGGACGCCACCGTCCACGCGCTCACCGTCGTGCCGGTCCCCGACGACCACGCGACCGCGCTACCGTCGGCCGGCCGAGAGCAGGCCGACCGCCGCGGACAGACACTCGTCTTGTCGGTCGCCGCGCGGGCCCTCGACCGCGACCTGTGTGCCGAGACCGCAGTCAGATACGGCCGCCCGCACCGCGTCATCGCGTCCTACGCCGACGAGGTGGGCGCCAACCTCATCGTATTGGGCGGTCGCGAGAACGCCGACTATCAGGGGTCGATGGCGAGTCGCGTCGCGATGGCGACGGACCGGAACGTCGCGCCGATGTGAGATTATTCCTGCTCGAAAGGAATTAAATATACTCGGGCGTACAGCCCGCGCATGCTACTCGTGGTCACCTACTCGCGGGCGGCCCGAACGACGCTGCGGAACGTCTGTCGCGCGCACGAGGAGAGCGTCGTCCGGCGGTTCGGCCGCGCGGCGCTGCTGGCGGCGACGGGCCACGGCGCGTTCCTCGCCTGTCGGCTCCGCGAACGCCATCCGGACGCGGTGCAGGTCGAGCGCACCGCGCCGTTCAACGAGTTCACCGACGCGCCCGACGAGGTGCGCGAGGCCGCGGTCGCCTACGAGCGCGAGGCGACGAAACACACTCCCTACGCTCGGTTCGCGACCGGCACGGACCACCCGGACCCCGACCGACTACGCGACCGACCGCTCGACGCGTGAGGCTCCGGCTCGACGGGATGGACCGGTGGGGCAGGGCGGTCGACTGCCGCGACGCGGCGCTCGACCCCGCTCGCGTGCTCAGGGCCGTCCGCGACCCCCACGACGACCGGGTGCGGTGTCCACGCGCCGCGCCGGTCCACGACCACGTCGGCTTCGTCGCCGCGGACGCGGCCCTGAACCGACGAGCGGCGGCGGCAGCCGTCGCACGCTCGCGCGGACTGCGCGCACCCGAAGCGGACGACCTCGCGGCGGCGCGGAAGAAACTGGCCGCAATCGAGGCGACGACGACCGACCTCCGGCCCGTCCGCGAGCAGGCGGCAGCGACGGCCGGCGAGCGCGAGCGGCTTCGAGAGCGGGTCGCACGGCTCCGCGGCGAGGTACAGGCCCGACGCGAGGCCGGGCTCGACGCCGAGGAGACGACCGAACGGTTTCGGGCGGCGGCGCGCGAACTGTCCGAGGCAGCGACGGCGGAGGCGGCCGCGACCGAGCGTCTCGACCGCGAGCGGGGGCGGGTTCGCGACCGGTACGACGTTCGCGAGCGTCGGCTGGCGCTGGAAGACGAGATCGGCAATCTCGAACGCGCGGCGCGAGCGTCGCTGGCGGACGCCGTCCGACCGCGCATCGAGCAGGCGCTCGACGCGCTCGGTGCCGACCCCGACGACCCACCGACCCACCTGTGGACACTCGCGGCCGCGCGGGTCGCCGTCGTCGCCGCGCCGGTGGTGGTGACGGCAGGCCCCTTCGACGCGAGCGAGGCGGCCCGGTGGCTCGACGCGCCGGTCGTCCAGCTGTAGTTTTTGTAGGAGGCCGCGGCCACGGACGGCATGGTGACGCTCACGACACGCACCCGTCGGGAGCGCGGCGTCACGCTCGTCGCCTGTCGACTGCGCAACGACGCGCCGGAGCCGCGGGTCGCACGCGTCGCGAGTCAAATGGAGCCGCCCGGGACTGCGCCGCCGCGACACGCAGGCGAGGACGCGACCCTGCGGGTGACTGTTCCTGGGAACGCGGTCGTCGGGACGGGATTCGCGACGCCTGCCGAACCGTCCGAGCCATCGGCGCGGCTGATCGAGACGGAGCGACCGACCGAGGAGCCGGGCGACGCCGCTGTCGTCGCGGGGTTGTCCGACCCGCGGCCGCCGTCGACCGAGGACGGTTCGCTCGCGCTGGAGGCACGATTCGCCGACAGCGAGGCGCGCATCGAGCGGTTGGCGGCGGTCGCGGCGGCGACGACGGTGCCGGCGGCCACGCGAGCGCTCGACGACGAGGGAGGGCTGGCGGCCGTCGAAGCGTTGAACGAGCAGGTGGCGAAGGACCGGGAGCGGCTTCTAGCTGTCGCGGATCGGGCGCTGACACTGGCCGGGCGAGCCGAGGCCGCCGAGCCGCCGATGGATGCGCTGGAGCGGCTGTCGTGATACTCGCCGTCATCGGCGGGAAAGGCGGCGTCGGGAAGTCGACGGTCGCGTTCGAACTGGCGGCGGCACTCGACGCGGTGTGTGTCGACGCCGACCTTGGGATGGCGGACCTCCCGGCGCGACGCGGGCCGGATCTCCACGACGTGCTCGCCGGTCGCGCAACGCCGATAGAAGCGGTCGACGAGTCCGGACCCGTCGACCTGCTCCCGTGCGGGCGGACGCTCGCCGGGGCGCGGGGCTGTGAGCCGACGGCACTCTCGGAGGTGCTGGAGAGGGTCGCGGCGGAATACGACCGCGCTGTCGTCGACTGTCCCGCGGGCCTCGGGCGAGATTCGGGCGCGGCGCTGGCGGCCGCCGACGCGTGTCTCGTCGTCACGACCCGCGAGCGGGCGGCGCTGTCGGACGCGCTCCGGGCCCGCGAACTGGCGCGGACGCTCGATGCCGGACTCGTCGCAGTCGTCGTCAACTTCGCGTCCGATCCGGGAGATGTGCGAGAAAGATTCGGCGCGCCGGCGGTCGCGCTGCCGGAATCAGTGGCGATAGCGCGCGCAGCGCGACACGGGCTCACGCTCGGCGAGATCGCACCCGACGGTGCGGTGACGGCGCGAATCGACGAGTTGGCGACGCTCGTTCAGCGGTCGGTTAGCTCTGTGTAGGTTGCCCGGAGCGTTACGGGCGTCACGTCTGCGACGGCGGCGGCACGCTTCTGTGTGAGCGTCTCACCCGTCTCGTCGGCGGCGGTGTAGAGACACGCCGCGGCGACGCCCGCAGGGTTGCGTCCGACGGTGAGTCCCTCCTCGTCCGCGCGCTCGGTGAGTTCGCGAGCGCGCGTCTCGACGGCCCGCGGAAGGTCGAGTTCCGAGGCAAACCGGGCGAGATACTCCTCCGGGTGGACCGGCCCCGTGGGGAGTCCGAGTTCGCGGTTGAGCGCGTCGTACGCGGTGCGGAGTTCGGCGGGCGTCGCCTTCGCGCGGTCGGCGACCTCCTCGACGGTGCGGGCGACATCGTTGACCCGACAGGTGGCGTACACCGTCGCCGCGGCGAACCCCTCCAGCGACCGCCCTCGCAGCAGGTCCGCCTCCTGTGCGGAGTCGAACAGGACGCAGGCCTGCTCGCGGATCGGCTCGCCGAGTTCGAGGTCGGCGACCAGCCGCCGGATCTCGGTGAACGAGTACACCTGATTCCGGTCGCGCTTGGTGCCGATGCGAGCGCGCTTGTGCTGTCGCCGCATCCGGTTCACGCGGCGGCGTTTCCGCCCCTTCAGTCGGGTCGAGCGGCCGATCTCCGTCGAGAGGCCGCGGTCGTGACGCGAACGGGTCAACGGTGCGCCCGTCCGTTTGGGGTTCCGGTCGTCGTCCTCGAAGGAGCGCCACTCCGGCCCGCGGTCGATGGCGTCCTCGCCTACGACGAGGCCACAGCGCCGGCAGATTCGCTCGGTTCCTTCAGTGGTCACGCTTCCGTCACACTCCGGGCACGTCGTCTGCGTCGTGCTCATACCTGAAACTCGGTCGCGAAAGGGGTTAAAAACGAAGTCGGATCGGATGGAAACAACTCCCGATTCGCCGAGACTACCCACCGGTCACCGGTAAGTTTGGTCGTGGTTTTCAACGATGTTCAGATAATGGGGTCGTTGCCCGACTGTGCGACTGCGGTGGGTGGGACTGAAAGGGGCCGGGGGCTGCGGGAAGTCCGACGACGCAAGGACCGCACCGTGAGCGAAGCGAGCGGGAGGACCGCAGCGAGGCGCGCGACCGCAGCCCCCGGGGGCTTTCTACACTTCTTTCCCATCATTACCTTTCGAGTCACTCTTGCCCGAACACTGTCGTAGTTTTCGGGGCAAAATTATTTAATAAATCGCGAATACACATTTAGTGTGAGTCTCGACGACATCGCCGCCGGGGTGGAGGTGACCACTGAGCAGCGCGAGCGCGGCGTGGCCGTCCGCGACGAGGTGGACGCGCCGCTGGCCGAGCGACTCGCCCCGTTCGCGGACGAGTTTCCGTGTACGTCCGCGGCCGCGGCGACGGTCGTCGACGCCTACGCTGGGGGCGCGAGCGTCGGCGAGGCGGCGCGCGCCGCGAACGTCGCCTCCGTCACGGCCGCGAAGACGCTCCACCGGCTCGGCGAGGACGTGTCACCCCTTGCCCCGACGGGCCGCGAGATAGTCCGCGACTGGCTGAACGCGCGGCTCTCGCGCGCGGAGGCGAAGGAGCTGACCGGGACGGACGACGACGAGTTCGCGCTCGCAGTATATGTCGAAACGCACGACCCCATCCCGAGCGCCGAGGAGGCGCTGGCCGGCGCGCTCGCCGTCGACCGCGACGACCCGCTCGCGGACGCCCGCTCCGATCTGGGCGACCTGTTATAGCGGGAGCAGGCCGTCGTCGAACGACCGCTCGATACTCACGTCGAAGACCGTCTCCGCGACGCTTGCGACGCCGGCCGTGAACGGGCCGTCACCGGCGTCTGCGACCGGCGTGTCATCGGCGCGGGTGTCGTCCCTCGGGACCGTGACATCGGCGAAGTCGGCGTCGTCCGTCCGTGTTGCGACGACCACATCCACCTCGGTGGTTCGCCGCGACTGGCGGCACATCGAGCAGGACGGCGTCGGCCCGCTCGCGGGCACTCGCGACCAGCGACGCGAGGCGCTGTGCCGTCTCCGGCGTCTTCGCGTGTGCCACCCGCTCGAAGGGGGCGCGTGCCGGCACACACTCGGCGGTGCCCGAGCCGGCCGTCGCAACCTCGTAACAGCCCTCGGCGAGCGGGCGTTGCTCGGTGACGAGCCGGGTCACGTCAGTGTCGATGCGTCCCTCGACGTGGCCGGCGAGTCCCTGCGTCGCGTACGCGGCGTCGAGCACGAGCGCGTCATCGCCCTCGCTCGCGAGCAGCGCCGCCGCTTCGAGACAGAGCCGGGTCGTTCCAGCGCCGCCGGTCGCGCCGACGAACGCCGCCGTCGGTGTCGTCATAGTCAGTTTGTCCCCGTTACACCTGAAAAGCATTCGCCTCGGTGTTTTTGTACTACTTGAGAATCTGTATTAACAATCCTGTCCATGGATTTATATGAGCGCCGTGGCCCACAGGTATTGTTCCACGGTCACACGACCCGTGGCAGATTCATCATGACAGACGGACACGACCACGACTGCGGCTGTGACGATGAAACGCTGACGCGCCGCGCGTTCGCGGGCGGGTGTGGCGCGACGCTCGCGTTCGCGCTGGCGGGCACGACCCCAGAGGCCGTCGCCGGGGCGAACGCCGACACCAACATGGAGGAACTCCTCGGCGACAAGCCGACCGACTGGGACCGATTCGGCAAAGACGACGAACTCGGGCGACTCAACCTCCTCGGCAGTGAGGAGGCCTTCGCGGGAATGCGCGCGGCGACGCGGTCGGGCGCGAAAGGAATCCAGCGGTTCAGCCTCCAGTTGTCCCAGACCGGCGAGGTGATCGAGTCGACGACGGATACGGGCGACCCGGCGTTCCCGCCGCGGACCCCCGCACGCCGCGACAACACGACCCCCGTCGAACCCGACTCGCTCGCCGGCGGCATGAAGTTCGTCGACGACAAGTTCGCCGCCGACGCCTTCCTGCAGGGGACGACCCACGTCGACGCGCTCGGCCACGCGTGGTACGGCGAGCGGATATACAACGGTTTCTCCGCCCGGACGACGGAGGCGGTCAAGGAGTTCGACACCGGACTGCTCGGAACGCAGGACGACGACGCGCTCCAAGAGACGGACAACGACGACGAACTCGAACCCGTCGAAACGACCCGCGGGCTCTCAAAAGCGGGCATCGGAAACGTCGGCGACAGCGGCGTCGCCGGCCGCGCCGTCCTGCTCGACGTGGGCCGCGCGCTCGATTCGGTGAGCGACGACGAGGGCCGACTCCCGCTCGGCTACGGGATAACCTACGAGGACCTGATGGAGACGGCCGACGCACAGGGCACACAGATCCGCGACCGGGACATCCTGCTCGTCCGGACCGGCGCCGTCGAGCGAACCCGCGACCCCGACGCGGAGTGGAAGCCGCTCGACGAACCCGGCATCGTCTACAGCGACGACCTCTACGAGTTCGTCTACGAGCGCGACATCCCGTATATCGGCGCGGACAATCTGGCCGTCGAGAAGGTCGTCCAGCAGATCGACGCCACGGGCGACGGCGACTCGGAAACGTTCATTATCCCGCTCCACGGCGCGTTCCTCCGCGATATGGGCGTCCAACTCAACGAGATTCTCGACCTGCGGGAGCTGAGCGCGGCCTGTGCCGAGGACGGCATCTACGAGTTCCTCTTTACCGCCGCGCCGCTGAACATCGAACGAGCCACCGGGTCACCGGTGAATCCGCTCGTCCTGAAGGCGACTAGGAAGGGCGACGACGGCGAAGAGCGGGGCGAGGACTGACAACGGCTCTCCTCATCGCCCACCGCGCGTCAGACCCGGTCCGAGATGGCGGCCACCACCTCGTCAAGTTCGTCGTCCGAGGGGTCCGGCGGCGTGCCGGCGACGGCGTGAACGGGGTTGCCGTCGTCGTCCTCGAACCGCGGGATGATGTGGCCGTGGACGTGAGGGATCTCTTGGCCGGCCGCGGGGCCGTTGTTGAACGCGACGTTGGAGGCGTCCGCGCCGACGGCCGCCTCCACGACCCCCACGAGCTCGTGGAGCGTCTCGTAAAGCGCGTGGGCCGAGGGACCGTCTAGTTCTTGGAGATGCTGGTAGTGTGCCTTCGGGACGACGAGCGTGTGGCCGCGCGCGAGGGGGTTCGCGTCGAGGAACGCGAGCGCGCCGTCGGTCTCGTGGACGGTTCTGGACGGTATCTCGCCGTCGACGATGCGACAGAAGATGCAGTCGGTGTCTGAGTCGGCCATCTTAGTTCTACCTGATACCACGGTTGGCCTGCAGTCGTCAAGTCCGTTTCCCCGGTCAGGATGGTAGTGTTCGGATAAGACCAACTGAACCGCTACAGCTAGTATGACGAGCTTGGAAGCCCCCGGCGGCTCGACTCCCGGGCCTCGCTGCGGTCCTCGTCGTTCGCTCCGCTCACTCCTGTGGTCCTTGCGTCGGCCGGGGTCGCCGAGCCGGCGGCCCCTTCCAGTCCCACCCCGAGCGGTTCTTTCGCCTGCAATCGCGTAACCAGATACGACCGCCGCGACCACCAAGCACACACCCCGCTCGCCAGATACAACACGGACCCATCCGCACGAGCCACGTGTGAACCCCTCGCGTCGTCGCGTACTCATGTGGACGCTGCTCGCGGCTGGCTTTCTGCTGGTGAACTTCTACCGGACTGCGACCGCGGTGCTCGCCGACAGCCTCGCTCAGACGTTTGACGCCAACGCCGCCGGACTCGGTTTCCTCCACGCCTCCTTCTTTTACATCTACGCCGCGCTCCAGCTGCCGGCGGGGCTGGCGGTCGACCGGTACGGGACCCGGCGGGTCGCGACCGCCGGGCTCGGGGTGATGACCGTCGGGACCGCCGGGTTCGCGGTGGCGGGGACGTTCACGGCCGCGGCGGCCACGCGGGCAATCGTCGGACTTGGCGGGAGCGTACTGTACGTCGCGACGCTGCGCTTCTGTGCCGCGTGGTTCCGCGCGGAGGCGTACGCGACGATGACGGGCTTTACCATCGCCGCGGCGGGGATCGGCGGCATTCTCGCGACCACGCCGCTCGCGCTCGCCATCGAGACGGTCGGCTGGCGGACGGCACTGCTGGGCATCGCCGTCGTGGGGGGCACCATCGCCGTCGGGATCGGCCTGTTCGTCCGGGACCGTCCGCCGGTGACACTCGCCGACCGGTCGGAGCCGACGACGGACGGCGGCGACACGGCACCGCCGACACTCGCCGAGGTGGTCGCGAACACGCGACACGTGCTCGGCGAACCAGAGACGTGGCTGATGGGGCTGCTGTTGTTCTTCGTGTTCGGCGGGAACTTCGCGGTGCTCGGCCTGTGGGGGGTCCCGTTTCTGGTCGACGTGTACGGCATCTCCGTCGCGGCCGCCTCGACGTACGTCCTGCTCGGCAACGTCGGCTTCGTGGTCGGGTCGCCGGCGTTCGGCGCGCTCTCGGACCGACTGGAGCGGCGAACGAGCCTCATCGTCGCGGCCGCACTCGCCTTCACTGCGGCGCAGGCGCTCCTCATCGCCGCGCCGCCACTCCCAGTCGTCGGCGCCGCGCTCTTCCTCGCGCTGTTCGCCAACGGCGGAGTCGCGCTCGCCTTCACCGTCGCGAAGGAGCGCCATCGGCCGGCCGTCGGCGGCACCGTCACCGGCGTCGTCAACAGCATCGGCTACTTCGGGGCGGCCGTCCTCCCCGCCGCGATGGGGTACGTGCTCGACAGCTACTGGACGGGGGAGGTCATCAGCGGGGCGGCCTCGCCGGCACGCTGTGTGCCGTCGCGCTCCACTACCGCGAGTCGAGACAGTCGGCCAGCGTCTCGACGTAGCTCGCCCGCGTGTAACCGAGCCGCGACAGCCACACCTCCTGATAGCTCGGATGCAGGAGGGGAACGACGGTCCCGAGATCCGTCTCTACCGGCTCCAGCACGGCGTCGAGAAAGCCGTCCAGCTCGCGGTCGGCGAGCGCGAGGATCGACTGCGTGGCGTGTTTGCCGGTCGGGAGCAGCACCGCCGGGTCGACCGTCTCGACCTCTCGCTGGAGCCACGACCGGCAGTTCGCTCGCTCTTCGCCGGTCGGGTCGCGGTTGTCCGGCGGGTGGCACTTCACCGCGTTCGTGTAGTAGGCGTCACCGGCGTAGCCGGCGTCCGCGACGAGGGCGCGCACCTTTCGCCCGGAGGCGCGGGACGTGTACGCCGCGCCGGTGTGGTTGCCACCTCGCCAGCGGTCGGCCTCCGGGTCGCCTGCGGCCGGCGCTTCGCCGACGACGAACAGGCTCGCGTCCGTCGGGCCGTTTCCCCACGAGATACGCGTCCGGGCGGCACACAGCGCGGGGCACTCCCGGCAGTCGTCGGCCAGCGGCTGCTGTTCGGCGGCCGGATACGACACCTCGCTCGGCTTCACTCCCCGGCCGGCTCCGTCGATGCGTCCGGCTCCTCGGCCACCGTGTAGGAGGGGAGCGGCACGAGCGTCACCGGCCGGTCGACCCGCTTGATCAGTGACTGCGAGACGCTACCGGAGATGATCCGCTCCGTCCGGGAGTGCTGTCGCAGTCCCGTCACGAGTCGGTCGGCGCCGACGTTCTCGGCGACTGCTGTCATCTCCTCGGCCGGGCTCCGCCCGCGATTGAGCTGTCGGCATCGGAGATCGGCGTCGACCTCGAACGCGGCCTCGAATCTCGTCAGCGCCGCCTCGCCCGCCTCCGCGACATCAACATCGCTGTTCGTGAGCACGTTGACGACCTCGACACTGTCGGACGGGTCGGCCACCCCGCTCAGGAACTCCGCGATAGTCGCACTCGCCTCCTCGCCGTCCGTGCCGACAAGGTACGTTACCATGTGTCGCGCTTCGACCGCGGGGGCAAAAACTACCCGGGGTTCGGTGTCGGCAGGTGCGTTACGGCCATGTACCGTCGACGCGTCGTGTCAGGCGCGGCGCGGCCGACGCGAAACGCACTTCTACGGCTCCCGGCAAGCATGCGTGTGTCGAACCTCACGCTCGACGTAGTCGGCGACGCAGGTAGTCTCCTGTTCGATCTGTTCGTCGCGGTCGCGTTCACCGCCGTCGGACTGGAAGCCGAGCTGTACGGGCTCCAGACGTTCGATGGGAACGTGGCGCTGGCGGCGTGGACGAGTTATATGGGCGCTCTCGCGCTGTACGCGGGGCTGGTCGTCTTCGGCGGGGAGCGACTCCTGCCGCGGCTCCGGTCGCTGTCTGCGGTGTAGCCGAATCTGCGAGACCGAGCCGACTTTTAGTGCCGGGACACCACCCCCCTGTATGGATCGTTTCGCCGAGGTCTCCGACCAGTACGACCCGGACGACGTGGAGCCGGGCG
>PXSB01000051.1 GCA_003023185.1 Halobacteriales archaeon QS_9_67_17
ACGCCGTACACCGAGATCGCCGAGGAGGTGGGCACCTCCGAGGGGACGATCCGCAACCGCGTCGAGCGGATGCTGGACGAGGGGGCGATAGAGCGGTTCACCGTCGCAACGCGCACCGGGAACGTGAAGGCGATGGTCGAGGTCGGCGTCGCCGTCGACGTGGACACGCGCGCCGTCTCCGATGAAATGGCTGACTGGGAAGCCGTCGACTACGTCTGGCAGGTCTCCGGCGAGGAGGACATCGTGCTCGTGGTCGACGCCGACGACACGAACGCGCTCAACGCGCTCATCACCAAGGCCCGAGAGCTGGACGAGGTCGTCTCGACGAAGACGCGGCTCATCCTCAACGAGACGCTGGGGTAACGACCGCGTCGGAGCCGCGCTATCGCCCCGCCGTCCGGAAAGTCGAAGAGTAATTAACCTATCTCACCGTCCGGTGTGGTATGAGCACCGACGCCGACCTCGGTAGCGCCGGGGAGGACGCCGACCACGAGAACGCCCGACAGAACGTCGTCACGGTCGACGCCGACGACAACGAGGACGGTCTCGCCAACCGCCTCGACGCCCACACCGGCGACGGCATCCGCCACCGTGCGTTCACCTGCCTCGTCTTCGACGGCGACGGCCACATCCTGCTCGGCCGGCGCGCCCCCGACAAGCGGCTCTGGGACACCCACTGGGACGGGACGGTCGCCTCCCACCCCGTCCAGGGACAGAGCCAAGAGGCGGCGACCCGCCAGCGTCTGGAGGAGGAACTCGGCGTCACCCCGGACCAGTACGCCGACCTCCGAGTCACGGACAAGTTCGAGTACAAGCGCTACTATCTGGAAGCGGGGCTGGAGTGGGAGGTGTGTGCCGTCCTCAAGTGCACGCTCGACGACCGCACCATCGACCCCGATCCCGACGAAATCGCCGGCACGATGTGGGTGCCCTACGAGCAACTCCACGACAACCCCCGTCGCTACCGCCAACTGCGGCTCTGTCCGTGGTTCGAGATCGCGATGCGCCGCGATTTTTGACGTAGGTCACGCCTCGTAGGAGAGCACGACGCCGTCGTCGAGTCGCTCCACGTCCCGCAGGTCGAGTTCCGGAAAGTCCTCGACGAACCCCTCGCCGTCGGCCAGCGTGGGGGCGTCGCGCCCGCCGATGACAATCGACCCGACGAACAGCGTCAGTTCGTCCACCAGACCGTCGGCGAACAGCGAGAAGATGAGTTCGCCACCACCCTCGACCATCAGCCGTTCCACACCCCGAGCGTCGAGTGCGTCGAGCGCGACCGGAAGTGCGACCCGCTCTTCGCCCGCTTTGATGAGTTCCGCGCCCGCCGCGGCGAGCGCGTCGACTCGCTCCGTCGGCGCGTCATTAGTTACGAGCACGTACGTCGTCGCCGGCCCGTCCAGTATGTCGGCGTCGGGCGGCGTCCGGGCGCGGGAGTCGGCGACGACCCGGGCCGGGAACCCATCTTTGTCGAGTTCGCGGCGACGGTTCTCGTCGTGGCGCAGCAGCGAGGGGTCGTCGGCGAGGACGGTACCGACGCCGACCGCGATGGCGTCCGACTCCGCGCGGATGCGCTCCATCCGGGCGAAGTCCGCCGTCCCCGAGATCGCCACCTGCTCCCGGCGGCGCGTGGAGAGTTTGCCGTCGACCGAGACGGCCGCGTTCACGTGGACGTGCATACCGGGGCTGGTCGCGGCACGCGGTTAGCGGTTTCGTCGCTCCGCTCGTGAACGGCAGTGTTCAGATGAGCGGAACTCGACTGAGTAACCGTGGTGGGCAGGACTAAAAGGGGCCGTCATCGGCGGCTTCGCCGCCGATTGCTCAGGAGAGCGTCGCTCTCCCGGTGGTCGCTCGATCCGGCCCCGGCGACGTAAGCACCGCAGCAACGCGAGGAGCGCAGCGAGTCGCGGACGGTCGAGCGCCCGGGGGCTTTCTACATCCTGTTGCTGGCTCATCCAACTGAATTGCCCTTATTTGAACACCGTCTACTGGGCGACGACACGGCTTTCAGGGGCGGGACCCCACGACCGCACATGACCGACGACGAGCGGGCGACGCCCGGCAAGGGACGGACGCCGACGGCACGCGACATCGACCCCGGCGCACCCGAGGAGTTCGGCCTGACGCAGGCGTGGTGGGGCGACGGCAAGGGGAAGACGACGGCCGCACTCGGCATGGCGGCCCGTGCCGCTGGCCACGGCTACCGCGTCCACGTTCTCCAGTTCATGAAAGGCGGCGCGGACAGCGTCGAGGACACCCGCGGCGAGTACAACGCCATCGCGGCGCTCCCCGGCCTCACGTACGAGAATCTCGGCCACTACGGCTGGCACGCGCTCAACGACGGGAGCGACGACCGCGACCACGCCGCCGAGGTCGAGGCCGGCTTCGAGCGGACGACCGACCTCGTCGAGGCCTGTCGCGCGGCGGACCTGACGACGCCGTTCCCGCTCGACAGCCCGGCCGACGACGGCGTCCACATGCTCGTGCTCGACGAACTCCTGTACGCCGCCGACCGGGAGTTGGTCGCGCCCGACGCGGTGGTCGACCTCGTCGAGTCGAAGCCAGCGAATCTGGAACTCGTGGTGACAGGATCACACGCGGAGCCGACGTATCTGTCCGAGGCCGCCGACCTCATCACCAACGTTCGGAAGGTGAAACACCCCATCGACGACGGCATCCGGGCGCGCAAGGGGACCGAGTACTAGTGTCCGACGCGGAGCGGACACAGGTACGACGCCGCGAAAAGGCTATACGGCAGGCCTTCTCTGGTCGTGGTGAGGCCGTCAGGGAGGTCGCTGTCACACGCTCTCCTCCCTTCCCTTCCGGCGTACCGGCCACAGCGGTCGTGTCGGCCGCGTTCTATCGTGGCAACTTTCTACCCGTCCGTCGTGGGGGGTAGCAGTGACGGTCCTGATCGCGGCCACGGGGGAAGCGGGCGTACTTACCCGTGAGCGACTGCGCGACGACGGCCTCACCGTCGAGCGGGCTGAGACGCTGGCGAACGCCCGCGTCCGTGCCACCACCGTCGACGTGGCCGTCGTCGGGACACTGGCCGACGCGCCGGCGACGGACCTCCGTGACGCGCTCCGCGAGGCGGACGCCCGGACGCCGCTGGTCGGTCTCGGCGAGGGCGACGGTTGGGACGTGTCCGTTGTCGGACCGCGAGACGAGGACCTGCCGCTTGCGGTGCAGGTGGCACGCCACGCTGGCCACTACCGCGACGCCATCGACGACCTGTTCGAGCGATCCCGCGAGGGAGACGGCAGTATTGAGGAGGCGCTCCGGCGGGCCAACGAGGCGTTCGTCGAGACGCGACAGATCACCGGACGAACGCCGTTCGAGCAGCTGCTGAACGAGTAATTGGTGGAGTTCGCCGCTTGAGGTAGACCCTTTAGTCGGCAATCCATCACTGTCGTCCATGAGCGATAGCGAGAGCGAGGGTGAGGTGCACGGCGAGCAGTTCGGTGTCAAGCATATCCGCGACGTGTACCGGCGCGGGATGTTCGAGGGCGAGACCCCGAACTTCCCGGTGTCGTTCGACGAACTACACGAAGAGGCGTTAGAGCGGATGTCGTGGCAGGCGAAGGCGTACGTCCGCGGTGGTGCCGGAACCGAGGAGACGTTCGAGCGCAACAAGGACTTCTCGCGGTGGCGCATCGTCCCGCGGATGCTCCGTGGCGTCGCCGACCGCGACCTCTCGGTGGACGTGTTCGGCCGGACGCACGACTACCCGCTGATGATCACGCCCCTCGGCGTGCAGGGAATGCTCCACGAGGACGGCGAGCGCGCCACCGCCCGCGCCTGCCGGGAGATGGACGTGCCGTTCGTGCTCTCCTCGCTGTCGACCGAGTCGATGGAAGACGTGGCTGACGCGCTGGGTGACACGCCGAAGTGGTTCCAGTACTACTGGTCGTCGGACCGGGACGTGGCCGAGTCGTTCCTCGACCGCGCGGAGGCGGCCGGCTACGACGCCATCGTCGTCACCGTGGACGCGCCGACGCTCGGCTGGCGCGAACGCCTGCTCGAAAAGGGGTACTACCCATTCCTCGAAGGCGAGGGGATGGGCAACTACTTCTCGGACCCGGCGTTCCGCGCGACGCTCGACGAACCGCCGGAAGAGAACCCCGAGGCCGCCGTCGACCACTTCCTCTCCATCTTCGGCGACGCCTCGCTCACGTGGGACGACCTCGCGTTCGTCCGCGAGCGGACTGACCTCCCGGTCGTGGTAAAGGGAGTCCTCCACCCCGACGACGCCCGGAAGGCAATCGAGGCCGGTGCCGACGGCGTGCAGGTGTCGACCCACGGCGGCCGACAGGTCGACGGCTCGATCACGTCCATCGAGGCGCTCCCGGGGATTGCCGAGGAGGTCGGCGACGACGCGACGGTGCTGTTCGACTCCGGGGTTCGCCGCGGCGAACACGTGTTCAAGGCGCTCGCGCTCGGGGCGGACTCGGTCATGCTCGGGCGACCGTTCGCCTACGGGCTTGCTCACTCCGGCACGGCCGGCGTCGAGAACGTGCTCCGGAACACCCTCTCGCAGTTCGACCTGACGATGGGGTTGGCCGGTATCGACGCCGCCGAAGATGTCGACCGCGCGGCCGTACGTGACGAACGGAGCCTCTAAACCGCGAGGACGAGCAGGCCGGCGTGGAGGCCAGCCACCCGCCCGAGTTCGTTCGCCGCGCCGAACACGTCGCCCGTGACGCCGCCGAGTCGGCTCGTCGCCCACTCGCGGAGCCACAGCGCCACGGTGACGGCAGCGAGGACGGCCGCGACCCCGACCGCCGGCGCGCCGAGCGCGACCGGAACGAGCGCGGCCGGCGACGCGACGACCGCGACCCCGAGCAGGCCCCGGGGTGTACACCGCTCGGTGAACGTGCTGCCGAACCCCTCGTGGCCC
>PXSB01000052.1 GCA_003023185.1 Halobacteriales archaeon QS_9_67_17
GCCAGAGTTGATCACCGCGAGCACCTCGCCGTCGAGACTCATCATCGGGCCGCCGCTGTCGGTTCGTACTCGTTGGAATTCGCAAGGGGGTTGCACCAGAGGATGGTGTCGGCCCTTCGAGCGAGCCAGGACATTCCCCGCTTCAGTTCGGCGACCTCGCCCATCTCCAGCCCGTCGCTAATGACGATCACGACGCTCCGCCGGTCGAGCGTGCGCTCGGTCATACCGGCGTGACGGCTCTCGGCCCGATGTATGTTGGCACGGCGGCGAGGGCGGTGTTCGGATACGTGGGGCGTTGCTCGGCCGAGAAACCGCAGTGGGCGGGACTGAAAGGGGCCGTTATCGGCGACTTCGCCGCCAATTGCTCGGGAGAGCTCCGCTCTCCCGTACCGACTGAGGGTTTTCTACACCTCATTGCCCTCCTCGTCCCCGAACTCACTCTTCCCTGAACACTACCGAGCGGGAGGGGCAGGAAACTTATCTGCCGGAACCACCAATCAGTGGCCGTGAGCACCCGGACGACCGCGCTCGACGCTCTCGTCTTCGGCGTCGACGTGCAGAGCGGCGACGTCCGCGACGGGGAGCACGTCGACCGCGACGTGGTCTCTCACCGGAAGCTTCGCCGATTGATCGACCGCGAGGAGCCGGACGTGGTCGCCACGGACAACGTGTACGAGCTCGCCGAGGATACGGACGCGCTCGTCGCGCTCCTCCGCGACCTGCCGGACGACACGCGACTCGTGCAGGTGACGGGAGCCGAACAGCCCGAACCCCTCTCGCGGGTGGCCAAACGCCACGGCGTCCCGTACGGCAAGAAGCCGATGAAGGAGGCGGAGGCGGCCGCGCGCCTCGCCGCGGCGAACGTCGGCCAAGTCGTCTCTGCCTTCGCCGACACGACGCGCGTGAAGGTGTCTCGCGGGCGCTCGACAGGGAAGGGCGGGTGGAGCGAGGACCGCTACACGCGCCGCATCCACGGCAACGTCCGCAAGCGCGCCCGCGAGGTGGAAGCCCAACTGAACGACGCCGGCCTCGACTTCGAACAGGAGGTCACCGAGAAGTACGGCGGCTACTCGCAGGCGCTGTTCACCGTCGAGACACGCCCGTCCGACATCCCGGTCTCCACGTCGCGGAACGGGGACGTGCGGGTCGAGATCGAACAAGAGCGGCGCGACGGCATCGACTTCTCGCCGCTGGCGAAGCGCCGCGACCACGTGCTCGTCGGCATCGACCCCGGGACGACGACGGCAGTCGCGCTGGTCGACCTCGACGGCAATCCGCTCGACGTGTACTCGACGCGGACGGACGACACCGCCGCCGTCATCGAGTGGATCATCGAGCGGGGGCGACCGCTGCTCGTCGCCGCCGACGTGGAGCCGATGCCGGAGACGGTCGAGAAGTTCCGCCGGTCGTTCGACGCGGCGGGATGGGCACCGGCGACGGACCTCCCGGTCGACGGGAAGAAACACCGAACCCGCGACGCGACGTACGACAACGACCACGAGCGGGACGCGCTGGCGGCAGCGCTGTACGCCTACGACGCCCACGCCGACCAGTTCGAGCGCATCGCCCGGAAGGTGCCGCCGCAGTTCGACCGCGGCGAGGTGACGGCGACCGTCCTCGCGGAGGAGGAGTCGGTCGAAGCCGTCCTCGACCGGATGGTCGTCGAGGAGAGCGACGACGAGGACGGCGTCGAACATCAGGCGCGCGAACTCACCGCCGAGGAGAAGGAGATAAACCGCCTGCAGGAGCGGGTCGACCGACTGGAGTCACACGTCTCGGACCTGCAGGACACCGTCACCGAGAAGGAGACGGAAATCGAGGAGTACGAGGCGGAGCTCTCCGCGGCTCGACGCGAGGAGCGCCGCGAGGCCCGCGAGCGGCGCGAGGTGACCCGGCTCCGCCGCGAGAACGAGCGACTGGAGGCGGAACTCGCCGACCAGCAGGAACGCACGGAGGCGGTGGAGGCGAAGCTCGACGAGCTGAAGCGGCTCTGGAAGCTCGACCACTCCAACTTCGCCGACGTGGCCGACGGGACCGACCTCGTCCCCGTGAAACCAATCGAGCAGTTCACGACGAACGCCATCGAGGCGGCCGACGACGCGTTCGGACTCGCCGAAGACGACGTGATCTTCCTGCGAGACGCCTCGGGCGCGGGCCGCTCGTCGGCCGAACGACTCGCCGCCGTCGACCCGCGCGTCGTGTTGAAGAACGGGACGCTGTCGGAGCAGGCCCGCGAGATACTCCACGAGCACGGCGTTCCCTACGGGCCGAGCGAGGGCGTGACCGTCCGCGAGATCGACGAACTCGCGGTCGCGGAGGAGGCCGCCGTCGAGGCCGTCGTCGACGACTGGGCGGAGCGAGCCGCCGAGCGCGAGCAAGAACAGACGGAGTCGATGGTCGACGAGCTCATCAGCGAACACCGCGCCGAGCGGAAGAAGGAACAGCGAAGCGGGTAGCTCTCAAAACTCGGTACAGACGGGGATACCGACGGTGTCGTACTCGCCCATCGCGGCGATGGTGTCGGGCACCTCCTCCAGCGTGATCGTCTCCGAGACGATTTCGCCCGGTGAGATGGTGCCGGCGTCCATCATCCGGAGTATCTCGTCGTACTCGTGGGCCGGCATGCCGTAGGAGCCGAGGAACTCCTGCTCACCGAAGACGATCTCATCGACCGGTAGCGACACCTCACCGCGCTCCTCACTCGTTGTGAGTCCGATCTGGAGATGTTGGCCGTGGGTGGCGAGACTGCGCACGGAGTTGCGACAGGTCGCCGCGATGCCGAGCGCGTCGACGCTCACGTCCACACCGCGGTTCCGATGGGTGTGTCGTTTCACCGCGCGGGGTACGTCGTCGACAGCGTCGACGGTGTGGATCGCGCCGAGGTCCCGTGCCCGCGACAGCGCCGCCTCCTTCGGGTCGACGGCGATGACGTTCGCACCCAGCGCGTCCGCGATGTGGACGGCGGAGAGGCCGACGCCGCCACAGCCGTGGACCGCCACCCAGTCGCCCGGCCCGAGGTCGACGCGCTCGGTGATGCCGTGGAAGGCGGTGGCGAACCGACAGCCGAGCCCGGCCACGTCGACGGGGTCGGCGTCGTCCGGAAGCGTGACGACGTTCGTGTCCGCCGCGCTCACGGCGTACTCCTCGGCGAAGGCACCCTTCGACCACTCGACGAACCCCATCGGGACCGACCGCTCGCAGACGTTCTGCTTCCCGCGCTGACAGAGCGAGCAACTGCCGTCCGCGAGATTGAACGGGCTCGTGACTAGGTCTCCCTCGCTGACGGAGGTGACGTTCTCGCCGACTTCCCGGACGGTGCCGACCGGTTCGTGGCCGAATATCAGGCCAGGCGTTGCCTCGACGCCGATCCACGACCAGTCGCCGCGCCACGCGTGCCAGTCTGACCGACAGACGCCACAGGCCTCCGTCTCGACGACGATCCCGTCCGGATCACACGTCGGCCGATCCACCTCCCGTATCTCCATCGGCTCGCCGGCACCCTCGAAGACGACAGCGCGCATGGAGTGACCTCATGTCCGACGGTGATAAATGCGGCTGACCGGCACGTGTGTCGGGTGTCGAGGAAGCCCCTACTGCTCGGTCCATAGCTCGAAGAGTTATACGTCGGGACGCGCAAACCACCGATATGAGCGACAACGAGGGCCGGCGGGACCTCAGGATGCCGGACGACGACGAGGTGTTCGCCGTCGTCACGGAGATGCTCGGCGCGAACCGCGTGACGGTGCGGTGTATGGACGGACAGGAGCGGACGGCACGCATCCCCGGTCGGATGCAGAAGCGCGTCTGGATACGCGAGGACGACGTGGTGCTCGTCGAGCCGTGGGACTGGCAGGACGAGAAGGGGGACGTGACGTGGCGCTACGAGAAGAGCGAGGCGGACCAACTCCGCGAAGAGGGCCACATCCAAGCATGATCGGCGCATGAGCGAGTACGACCTCGTCGACGTGGACGAGACGGACGCCCCCGGCGACGAGTGGGAATCGCTCGACGTTGCAGACGAGGAAGCCGACCGAATCGCCCGCAGACAGGACCGGGAGTTTCTGGAGTTTCGCAAGCGTATCGAGAACACCGAGCAGTTCAAGGTCACCGACTCGGTGTTCGACGACGCCACGCTCGGTGCGCTGTACAAACTCGTCCAAGACGGCTACGTGGACGCGTTCGGCGGGCCGCTCTCGACGGGGAAGGAGGCGAACGTGTATCTCGCGCAGGGGTCCGAGGCGGAACTCGCGGTGAAGATATACCGGATCAACGCTTCCGACTTCCGCGCGATGCGCGACTACCTCGACGGCGACCCGCGCTTCGAGGGGATCGGCTCGGATAAAAAGAAGGTCGTCGTCGCGTGGACGAAGAAGGAGTTCGCCAACCTCAGACGCGCACGGGAGGCGGGCGTCCGCGTCCCGACGCCGAAGGCGGTCCAGCGGAACGTGCTCGTGATGGAGTTTCTCGGGCAGAACAGCCGGCGAGCGCGCCGGCTCAGCGAGGTGAACGTCGAGAACCCCGAGACGGCCTACGAGGTGGTCCGCGAGTACATGCGGCGACTCTACCGGGCCGGCCTGATCCACGGCGACCTCTCGGAGTACAACGTCGTCGTCCACGACGACCAGCTCGTCGTCCTCGACTTGGGGCAGGCCGTCACGATCCACCACCCGAACAGCCGTGACTTCCTCGAACGCGACTGCGAGAACGTCGCCGCGTTCTTCACGCGACAGGGCCACGACACGTCGGCCGAAGACCTGCTCGCGTACGTTACCGACGTGGAACCGGAGTCGCAGGGTACTGTCTAATTAAACCGTGGAACTCCGGTGATCGGAATGGCGACGGCTTTGGAAGCCCCTGCGCGCTCGACTCGATGGGCTCGCTGCGGTCCTCAGCCTTCGGCCTGTGGTCCTTGCGTCGTCCGTCTTCGTCGAGTGCGAGGCCGGCTCTGCCGGCCTCGAATGGTCGCGACGGCGTAGCCGCCGCGCACGCACAGCCCCTTCCAGTCCTACCCCGAGCGGTTCCCTCGCTAGCAATCGCCTAACTAATCACGACCAGTCGCAGGGTAGTGTTCAGCTACGCGGGTCGTCGCTCGGCCGAGAAACCGTAAGGGTGGGACTGAAAGGGGCCGTTATCGGCGGCGAAGCCGCCGATTGCTCGGGAGAGCATCGCTTTCCCGGTGGGCGCTCGATTCGGCCCCGGCGACGCAAGCCCCGAGGCGACGGAGTCGCCTCGGCCCGCCC
>PXSB01000053.1 GCA_003023185.1 Halobacteriales archaeon QS_9_67_17
CAGCGCCAGCGAGATGTCCTTGCGCAACTGAAGCTCCAACTCCCCCGGCCGCCCGAGGTCGGGCTTGTTCTCGACGCCGACCAGCCCGTCGAACCACCCGTCCGGATACCGCGTCGTCGCACGCACGTACCGCTGGCCGCCGTGTCGCTCGCGTGTCAGATAGCCGCATTCGACGCCCGCCTCGACGGCCTCCCGTGCGAACTCGGAGTCGCCGACGACCGCCCGCGGCCGCCGTGCCGTGCCGGGTCCGACCTCGGCCTCGACGAGCCGCGGTGGAACCGTCGCGTCCGTGATGCGTGCCCGCTCGTCGAACGCGGGACCGGGTTCGACGACGACACAGTCCATCACACGCGAGCCGTGGACCCCGCCCGCGAGCTGGCGTGCGACGAGACGCCCGTCGCTCTCCAGACCCGCACAGACGGCCATCTCGAAGTCGAACTCGCGCACGCCTTCGACTTTGCCGGCGCGGACAAAAGTCCCGTGCCCGCCGGCGACGCTGTTCAGCGCCCCGATGCTACCCGAACACGTGCGGTCGGGACCGAGCACGCGGCGGCTGGACCGCCGCGACCATCCGAGGCCGCCCCTCAGGAGAGTGTCTCGAACTCGGCGAGATAGCTGTCGTACGCGTCGATGGCCGCCTCGACCGCGGCGGCGTCGGTCATGTCGACGCCCACGCCGTCGAGCAGGTCGAGCGGATACTCCCGCGACCCCGTCCGCAGGAACTCGCGGTAGCGTTCTGCCGCTGGTTCGCCCTCCTCGCGGATCGACTCGACGATGGCGTTGGCCGCCGAGATACCCGTCGCGTACTGGTAAACGTAGTAGTTGTAGTAGAAGTGGGGGATGCGCATCCACTCGCGGTCGATGCGGTCGCCGGTGGCGGCGTTCGCGTAAAACTCCCGCTTGAGTTCGCCGTACTCCTCGTCGAGCCGGTCGGGCGTGAGCGCGCCGCCCTCCTCGCTGATCGTGTGAATCCGGTGTTCGAAGTCGGCGAACAGCGTCTGGCGGAACAGCGTCGACCGGAACCGTTCGAGATACTCGTCGAGGACGTGGCGACGGAGCTGTTCGTCCTCCACGGTGTCGAGCAGATGGTTCGTGAGCAGCGCCTCGTTGACCGTGCTGGCGATCTCGGCGACGAAGATGCCGTAGTCCGAGTAGACGTACGGCTGTGTCTCGCTGGTCAGCTCGGAGTGCATCGAGTGGCCGAGTTCGTGCGCGAGGGTGAACATCGAGGCCGGGTCGTCCTGATAGTTCATCAGGATGTACGGCTGGCTGTCGTACGTGCCGCCGGAGTAGGCCCCCGACCGTTTACCTCGATTCTCGTACACGTCGACCCAGCGCGATTCGAGCCCCTCGGCGAGCCGCGACTGGTACTCGTCGCCAAGCGGCGCGACCGCCTCGATGACCCACTCCTTCGCCTGTTCGTAGTCCACCTCGGGCGCTTCGCCGTCGGTGAGCGGCGCGTACAGGTCGTACATCGCCACCTCGTCGACGCCGAGTCGGTCCCGCTTCAGGTCGACGTGTCGCTGCAACACGTCGAGGTTGTCCTCGACCGTGTCGACGAGCGTATCGTACACCGCCACGGGGATGTTGCTCCCGTCGAGTGCGGCCTCGCGAGCGGTGTCGTAGTTCCGGGCACGGGCGGTCTTCACGTCGCCCTTCACCGCGTTCTTCAGCGACGCGGCGACGGTGTTGCGGAAGTTTCCCCACTCGTCGAAGTACGCCTCGTACACCCGCCGGCGAAACGCCCGGTCGGTGTGTTTGAGCTTCGTCGTGAAGTTCGACTGCGTGATCTGCACCTCGCCGCCGTCCGGTCCCTCGACGACCGGGAACTCCATGTCCGCGTCCGACAGCATGCCGTAGATGTCGGAGGGGGCGCCGGTCACCTCCGACAGCTCCGCGAGCAGCTCCTCCACCTCCGGCGAGCGGGTGTGCGGCTGCAGCCGCATCACGTCGTCGAGATAATGATCGTAGCGCTGGAGATCGGACTCCGCGTCGAGATACGAATCCAGCGTCTCGCGGTCCGTCCGCTGGAGCTCCGGCTCGATGAACGACGCCGCAGAGGACGCCTCGCTCGCCAGCGACCGAGCGCGCGCGCTCAGCGCCTGATACTCCTGATCGCGGGTGTCCTCGTCCGAGCGCATCCGGGCGTAGGAGGCGACGTTCGACACCGTTCGCATCAGCTCCTCGCGCAGTTGGAGAACGTCACGTAGCGTCGCCGCGCTCTCGGTGACGCGTCCCTCGTACGCACGCGATTCATCGAGCCGCGACTCCACCTGTTCGTACGCCTCTTCCCACGCCTCGTCGGAGGCGAACATCTCGTCGAGCGCCCACGTGTACTCCTCGTCGAGGTCGGAACGGTCGGGAACCGAACTCATTGGCCGACCTTGCACCGGCCCGGTTCTAAGGGTATCGCTGTCCCCACGGCTTTTGGACGCGACGCGCGACGGGGGGATATGGACGAAATGGCGCAACTCGCCGGCCGAGCGTACGACGACCCGTTCCCGTGGTCGTTTCTCACCGACCTCGTCGAGGCAGGGCCACGACTCGGTGGCTCGCCGGGCGAGCGACGCGCGGCCGAGGTAGTTGCCGAGGCGTTCGAGACGGCCGGCGCAGACCCCGAAATCCGCGCGTTCGACATGCCGCGCTGGGAGCGTGGCGACGCCGAAATCGCCGTCAGCGTCGACCGCGAGGGTCGCACGGTAGAGCGGTCCTTCGACGCTATCGCGCTCCCGTACTCGCCGCCGGGCGATGTTCGCGCGCCGCTGACCGACGTGGGTCACGGAACGCCGACGGAGACGGACGACGCCGCGGTGGCCGGGACGGTCGCGCTCGCCGACACCGCCTCGCCGAGCGACGGGCGCTACGTCCACCGGATGGAGAAGTACGGCCACGCGGTCGAGGCTGGCGCGTCGGCGTTCGTCTTCGCCCACCACGAACCCGGGCAACTGGTCCCGACCGGCACCCTTCGCTTCGGTCACGAGGGCGCGGTGCCCGCTGTCGGGGTCTCGTACGAGACGGGCGAGTGGCTCCGCGAGTACGCCGCCGCGGGGGCCGAGCTCAGACTGCGCGTCGACGCGACCACCGAACCGGGCACCTCCCACAACGTGCTCGGCACGCTCGGTCCCGACACCGACGAGGGCGTGCTCGCCGTCGGCCACCTCGACGCCCACGACATCGCGGAGGGTGCGCTGGACAACGGCTGTGGCATCACCACGGTCGCGACCGCCGCTCGCTATCTCGCCGACCTCGACCTCGACTCGCGGGTGTGGGTGGCCGGCGTCGGTTGTGAGGAGACCGGACTGCTCGGCGCGGAGGCGCTCGCCGACCGTCTCGACCGCGACCGGGTGCGGGCCGTCGTCAACGTGGACGGGGCAGGGCGACACCGCGACCTCCGTGCGCTGGTCCACGGGAGCGACCCGCTCCGTGACCTCGCCGAGCGCGTCGCCGACGGCGCGGGCCAGCCGTGTCACGTCGACGAGACGCCCCACCCGTACAGCGACCACTGGCCGTTTCTTCGAGCCGGCGTGCCGTCGGTCCAACTCCACAGCCAGCCTGCGACCGGTCACGAGCGCGGCCGCGGCTGGGGCCACACCGCCGCGGACACCCGCGACAAGGTCGACGAGCGGAACCTCCGCGACCACACCCTCCTGACCGCGCTCGTCGTCGCCGAGTTGACCCGGACGACGGTACCGCGTCGGGAGACGGCCGCGCTCCGCGAGGAGTTGGAGGCGGCGGACGCCGAACCCGGCATGCGAGCGGCCGGCGTCTGGCCCGACGCGTGGGAGTAATCGCGCCCTTCAGGGGTTCCGCGACGCGCCGGAGCGCAGCCGCTCGGCGACGCGGGCACCGGTGAGCCGGCTGATGCGCCGCTCCTCGAAGACGGTCCACGCGCTGGCCGCCGCCGACTCGTCCAGCGTGAACTCGATATCGTAGTCGACGCGCCGCAGGAGGAGCGGTTCGGGCGCGGCCGCCCCGACGCCGTCTGGCCCGTCCAGCGGTTCGGCGGAGAGCACGCGATCCACGAATTCGATGTCGCGCTCGCCCGTCGCGACGCTCGCGACCAGTCCGACGGCGCGCCGGACGAACGCGCGGGGAAAGCCATCGGCGGTGAACGTACAGACGAGGAAGGAGCCGTCCCGCTCACACGAGGCGGTCAGGTCGCGTTCCGTGCCGTCGTCGTCGCGGGGGAGGTTGTGGAAGTCGTGCCTGCCGGAGAGGCGGTCGAGGACTGCCGTCGCTCGCTCTGTGTCGGCCTCCGGCGCGTGCAGATGGTACTCGTACGTCCGGGCGGTGGCGTCGTACTGCGCGTGGAAGTCGTCGGGCGCGTCGGCGCTCGCCCACGCTCGCACGTCGGCCGGGAGTGACCCGTTGAGCGCCGCGGGCGTGAGCCACTCCGGGGCGTCGAAGGCAACCGTCTGCCCGACCGCAGAGACCCCGGCGTCGGTCCGGCCGGCCGCACTGTAGCCGGCCGGTGCTGTCGGCTCGGCCGTCACCTCCAGCGCGGCGAGCGCGGCGAACAGCTCGTTCTCGACGGTTTCGGCGTGTGGCTGGCGCTGAAAGCCGCGGTAGGCCGTCCCGTCGTAGGCGATGCGGAACGCGCGGCGCACACCGGAGCCTACGGGGGGACTCGTATGGCTCCATCGATGGCCGGCGAGGATTTTTATTCGATTCCGACCAACCATCAGTTGTGAGCGGCAAAGAGATCAGCGTCCCCGACGAGGTGTACGAGGCACTCGACGCGGCTCGTCGGGCTGCTCGACGACGATGAAGTCGAACGGCTCCAGCACGAACGGCGACGGTTTAGGGACGACCTCGACGACCGCCTCCGCGAGTGATGCTGCTCGACTCGTGTTTTCTCATCGACCTGCTCGCCGGTGACAAACGAGCGAGGGAGACGCTCACTGAACCCGGAACCTAGCCGAGTTCGGTCGCGTCCCCGACCTCACTGTCGAGCCGTACTAGCTATTACTTGTTGCCCGTCGACTGGCCCGGTTCGGGCGGGAACTCGTCGACCGGGACGGTTCGCTGCTCGCCCGTCTCCATGTCGCGGAGCGTGTACTGGTCGTCCGCGAGGTCCTGCTCGCCGACGATCACGACCGTCTCGGCGTTGATCGAGTCGGCGTAGCCGAGCTGCGCGCCGAAGCTACGGCCGGAAACGTCCGTCTCGACGATGTGGCCGCGCTCGCGGAGTTCGCGGGTGAGTTCGGCCGCCTCCCGCTCGGTGTCGCCGACCTGCAGGACGTAGTAGTCGGTCGCGGAGCGTCGCGTAGCCGGGCGCGAAGCCGACGGCCGGCGTCGGTTCGCCGCCGAAGCTCTCGATCAGGTCGTCATAACGGCCGCCGCCGAAGACGGAGCGTGACACCTCGCCCGTGGAGTCGAAGCACTCGAAGACGACGCCGGTGTAGTAGTCGAAGCCGCGGGCCGTCTCCAGAGACAGTTCGCAGTAGTCACCCGCGCCGAACCGGTCGACGGCGTCGAGGACGGCCGTCAGGTTCTCGACGGCCGCATGGGCGTCGTCGCTGCCTGCGAACGCCGCGAGGTCGGCTAACGAGTCGCGGGTCGTCGCGGTGATCAGGTCGTCGAACTCCGCGGCCTGATCGTAGGAGAGACCGGCGTCGGCGAGCAGATCGTGATACTCGGCGGTGTCGATCTTCTCGCTCTTGTCGACCGCGCGGATGGCGTCTCGCACGTCGATAGTGGCGTCGAACGACCGGAGGACGCTCCCGAGGATGTCGCGATGAGAGACGCGGAACTCGAAGTCGTTGCCGTCCAGCCCCAGATCGGTCAGGAGTTCCGCGCCGAGCGCGATGACCTCCGCGTCGGCACGGGGATCGCTGCTGCCGAAGATGTCGATGTTCGTCTGGTAGAACTCGCGGAACCGACCCTGCTGGACCTGTTCGTACCGCCAGAACGGGCGCGTCGAGAACCACTTGATGGGCTTGGATAGCTCCTGCTGTTTCGCGGCGACCATCCGGGCAGCCGTCGGCGTCAACTCCGGTGTGAGGGTGACGTGGCGGTCGCTCCGGTCCTCGAAGGCGTACAGTTCCTCGACGATGTCCTCGCCGGCCTTGTCCGTCCACATCTCGGCGCGTTCGAGGTGGGGGCTGGCCGTCTCGCGGAAGCCGTAGCGCCGGCAGGCAGCCTCGACGGTGTCGATCACCTCGCGGCGCGCGGCCATCTCCTCGGGGTAGAAGTCGCGGAACCCCTTTAGGCGGTCGTACATGGAGAGCGATTCCCGCGGAGCCGGTAAACGTGCTACGGTCGGGGGTCGCCGCCGGAGCGAATGTTCTCGCGGCTCGCGTCGTCGAGCTCCTGCATTCCCAGCTCCACGAGCTGTTCGACCACCTCCTGCTCGGTGAGTCCGTACTCCCGGGCGAGACGCTCGATGTCGCGCGCGGTCGAGGTAGGGGCGACGAACTCGAAGCGGCGCATACGTGTGGTACCGAGTGCCACGTAATAAACTCCCGTCAGACGGCCGTCTGTCGCGCGTCTCAGCCGAGTTGGCCGGTGCCGACCAAATACAGCTGGAGGAATGTGAACGCGTTGTACGTGCCGTGGACGAGCATGGGGACGACGAGGTTGTCGCTGAGTTCGTACAGCGCCCCGAGGACGAGACTCAGCGTGAAGATGACCGCAAAGTAGGCAAGCTTCTCGCCCAGCGGCGCGGCGAGCACGTTCCCGGCGTGGGCGACCGCGAACACCGCAGACGCGATGACGATACCCGGCACGCGGCTGTACGACTCGCGGAGCAGGCCCTGCACCGCCCCCCGGAACATCAGCTCCTCGCCCGGCCCGACGAGCAGATACGTGAGCGGGATGAGATACAGCGCCAGCGCGGGATTTTCGAGGCCATCCTGGACGATGGGCGTCGTCGGGGTCTGGATCCCAAGGCGACTGTACAGGGCACTGAGAGCAGCAAGCAGGGCGAGCAGCCCGATCAATCCGCCGACGATAAGCCCCACGTCGCGGCGATTCGGCACCCGAAGCTCGATTAGGTCGAACCGGTCGCGCCAGCGGAAGAAGGCGAGCGACGTGACCAGCAGGCCGACCCCCTGTAGTGCGATGATACTGATGCCGTACCGGAGGACGACGTTCGTCTGGATGGAGATACCGAGCGCCGTCAGCGCGTTCACGGCGAGGACGAACACGGCGACACCGACCACGAAGCCCGCGATCCCGAGTCCGAGGCTCAGGACGACGGCACGTAGCTGTGATTCCCGCGGCCCCAGCGCGGCAGTATCGTGTGACACGCCCGCTCGTACACGTGTCGCCCAGATACGTCTACTGGATCCTAAACTCGCGTTTCTCCCGGACCGCCTCGGCCTCGTCGGTGTCGGCCCCGCCGAGCAGTCCGCGCGCGGCCGACTTCCCCCACTCGACGGCCGGCTGCGTGAACGTCTCGACGCCCATGAGTTCGCCCGCGAGCACGCAGGCCGCCTCGAAGGAAAAGAGCAGGTCGCCGATGCCGCGCTCGTCGACGCGGTCGACCTCGACGCGGACGTTCGGCTGGCCCGCCGCCGCGAGACTCGCCTCCGTCGCCTCGAACTCGGCGTCTAGTAGCTCGACGAGCGTCGAGTCGCCGAGATACGCGAGTCCCTCGACATCTGTTTCGGGGATGGCCCGATCCGCTCGCTCGCGAGGTCGGACGAGCGTGACGAGTTTGTCGTGGCGACCGGCCCGGTACAGTTGCAGTTGCGAGTGCTGGTCGGTCGCGCCGAGTGCCCGCGCCGGGGTCTGTCCCTGTCCGTCCTTGCCGAGCGACTCGGCCCACAGTTGTGCGAACCACTCTGCGAACGGCTCTAACGCCTCCGCGTACGGCACGAACGCGTTCGTGTGGGCACCGCGCCGCTCCAGCGCAGTCGCGACTGCACCGTACGCGTACGCCGGACAGTCGTGGAGGCTCCCCGAGAGCGATTCGCGGGCCGTCTGCGCGCCGGCGAGCACCGCCTCGATGTCGTGCCCAAGGATGGCCGCCGGCACGAGTCCGACGGCCGACAGCGCGGCGAACCGGCCGGGCACCCCCTCCGGGACGGCGAGCCGCGGCA
>PXSB01000054.1:0-58227 GCA_003023185.1 Halobacteriales archaeon QS_9_67_17
GACCGACCACGCACAGAGATTGCAGACGCCGTCGAACAGCACGACCGGACCGTCCATGCGTTCGGTAGGAGCCGCGCGGCGAAAAGGGTAACTTCCGGGGCGGCCGAGTAGCGGTGCACGCCTTCAGTCCCCGCCCCGAGGCCGCATCAGCGCGCGATGAGGCGGCGGAGAACCCGGGCGTGCAACAGACGATGCGGACTGCGGAACGCGTGGCTCCGCGCAGCGAGCCCGCCCTGCACGAGGGTTAGCCGGCAGACGCGGCACGCCGCCACGGGATGATGCCGGTCGTTAGTGTCCGGGGCGATATCCTTCCGATACTCCTCTTCTGTTCGTAACTGATCCACAGAGCCATCCCGAGAATCGCAGAGAAAATCATAGGTCCGCTCGGCGTGAATCGTCGACGATGACCGACTCGTTCTGGTATCCGTCGGTCAAAGATATCCTCGACATCCACGAGGACATCGTCTCAGAGTATCCTGAGACCAGTTCAGGTATCCGGAGCCGTGGCGACATCGAATTCGCACTGGAGTATATCAGCGAAGAAGGATTCGGGTCGGGACCGAACGATTAACCGGAGCGATTGACAAAACTGGTTATGCCAACGGAAGAAGAATTCGGGAAGCGCACCCCGCTCGACGACGTGATGGAAGACATTCGTCGAGAACTCGTATCGCGGGTCGCTAAGGCTGACCGAGACGAACATCGCGAAGTCTACGACGCCCTCGAAAACGAGTAGTCTTTCACGTCTGCTGGTGTCCGATTCACGAATTCATACTGCTTCAACTGTATCGATCCCAGTAGTAGCGTATCGCTAGCAACGCCAGACAAAACATCTGTGGGAGTAAAACACGCGTTTGAACCACCGGAAAGCGCTTGAGGGGGGCGTCGGTACGTGGCCGTATGGGAATACTCGGCTCGCAGGTGTTCTCGGACCCCGACCCGGACGAGCCGCGCGTGCTCGACATCGAGGGGGCCGACGCCGAGCGCACGTTCGACGCGCTCGGCTCCGAGACGGCTCGCTCGATCCTCGCCGCGACGTACGACGAACCCCGGACGCCCCCGGAGATCCGCGACACCGTCGGCACCTCGCTCCAGAACGTCCACTACCACATCGAGCGGCTGGAGGACGCCGACCTGATCGAGTCGGTCGGAACGGGCTACTCCGAGAAGGGCAACGAGATGAGCGTCTACGCGCCGTGTAGCGAGGCACTCGTGTTGTTCGCGGGCGACGAGCGCGACCGCGGCCGCTTGGAGTCGTTTCTCGGTCGCGTCCTCTCGGCGTACCTCCTGCTGGCGACGCTGACGGCCGCCGTCGCCGTGTTCACGCGACGCGTCACCCAGCAGGCCGCCGATCTATCCATGGCAAGCGGGGATGTGAACACAGCCGAAACGACCGCACGAGAGACGGCACCGTGGCTGTTTCCGTTCTCGCTCTCCGATCCTGCCGTCATGTTCTTCGTCGGGGGTCTGGTCACACTCGCCGCGCTGTCGGCCGTCTGGTGGCTCCGTCAGTAAGGGTCAGACTGCTCTGTGTTGTCGAGGAGGCTACGCCGCTTCTTCGGTCGCCGTCTCGTCGACCGGGACGGCCTCGATGAGGCGAGCGATGTTCTCGGGCAGCGACTGGTGTCCCTCCGCGGTCTTGACGGTGACCATCCCGAACGGCGCGACGTCGATCACTTCCAGCGACTCGTCGGGGGCGACGCCGGCCGCCGCGAGATACCGCAACTCCTCGTCGTCCTGATGCCGAATGCGGCGGACGACGAGCCGGTCGCCTTCCGAGGCGGCGGCGAGATTCGTCGTCTCCTCCGCCTCGGGCAGTTCGAGTTCGCGGCTGGGGATCGGGTCGCCGTGCGGGTCGGCGTTTGGGTTGCCCAGCGTCTCGGCGATGCGGTCGGTCAGCTCCGCGGAGACGTGGTGTTCCAGCCGGTCGGCCTCCTCGTGTACGTCGGCCCAGTCGTAATCCAGCGCCTCCGTCAGGAACGATTCGAGCAGGCGGTGGTGGCGGAGGATCTCAAGCGCGACGACTTCACCCTCCTCCGTGAGCCGTACGCCCTTGTACTCCTCGCGGTCGACGAGGCCGCGGTCTGCGAGTTTCTTGATCATGCTCGACACCGTGGGAGGCGTCACGTCGAGATACTCCGCGAGGTCCGAGGTCGACACCCGCTCGCCGGTGTCGTTCCCGATGGCGTAGATCGCCTTGATGTAGTCCTCCATCACGGCACTGAGCATACTCGTTACGTGTTTCTCCGGTCGCGTATTAGTTCTTCTGTCGTGCGACCGCAGTTGGGCACAACGTATGGAAACCGTTTTTCGCCGCGCGACCGGAACTCGTGTATGAACGTTCGAGCCGTCGCGGAGCTATCGCCCGACAAGCGCGCGGCGCTGTTCGAGCGGGACGCCGGCGTCGCCGACGCCCGCGAGACGGCCCGCGAGATCGTCGACCGAGTGCGAACAGAGGGTGATGTCGCCGTCCGTGAGTACGCCGAGGAGTTCGACGGCGTCTCCGTCGGCAACATCGACGTGACCGACGAGGCCGAACGGGCCGCCGACCATCTCGACGACCGACTGCTCGCACACATTGAGCGTGCGGCCGCGAACGTCCGCGAGTTCCACGAAGCCCAACTCCCGGACGACTGGACCCGCGAGTTCGACGGCCGAGAGCTGGGCCGGCGCTACCGACCGCTGGAGCGCGTCGGCGCGTACGTCCCCGGCGGTACCGCCGCCTACCCGTCGTCGGCGCTGATGACCGTCGTTCCGGCGACGGTCGCGGGCGTGGACCACGTCGCCGTCGCGACGCCGCCCGCCGAGGAACTGAACGACGCCACGCTCGCGGCCATCCATGTCGCCGGCGCGGACGCCGTCTACCAAATCGGGGGTGCGCAGGCGGTCGCCGCGCTCGCGTACGGTACCGAGACGGTCAGCCGCGTTCAGAAGATCGTCGGCCCGGGCAACCGCTTCGTCACCGCCGCAAAGGCCGAGGTGCGGGCCGACTGCGAGATCGATTTCCTCGCCGGCCCCTCGGAGATACTGGTGCTCGCCGACGGCGACGCCGACCCAGAACTCGTCGCCGCCGACCTCATCGCGCAGGCCGAACACGACCCCAACGCGTCCGTCGTCGTCGTCACCCCCGACGACGACCTCGCCACCGCAGTCGCCGACGCCTGCGAGCGGCAGGTCTCCGACCGCGAGCGCACGGACGTGATAGAGACGGCACTCGGTAACGACGCCTCCGGCGTGTTCACCGCGCGGTCGATGTCGGAGGCCGTCCTCTTCGCCGGCGAGTACGCCGCCGAACACCTCTCCATTCAGGCCAAAAACGACGAGACGCTCCTCGACCGCATCGGTGCCGGCGGCAGCGTCTTTCTCGGTCCCTACTCGCCCGTCGCAGCCGGCGACTACGCGACCGGTACGAACCACGTCCTCCCGACCGGTGGCCTCGCGAAGACGACCGGCGGCCTCTCCGTCGACCACTTCCTCGTCTCGCAGACCGTCCAGCGACTCGACCGCGATGCCCTCGACGACATCGCCGACACCGTCACCGCGCTCGCCGAGGCCGAAGGGTTAGACGCCCACGCCGAGAGCGTCCGAAAGCGGGTCGACAAGTAGTACGGCAGGGGACGCTGGAGTTTTCTTTTTCCCGTCGCTTGCTTAAATTTATAACGTGAGACGAGATCAGATGGCGTATGCGACTGCTCGTCGTCGTGGGCGTCTGTGCACTGCTGGTGGCGTCGCCCGCGACAGCTACCACGACTGCGGCTCCTACGGGCGAGCCACCCCTCGCCGAGGCCGGCCTCGATCAGACCGTCCAGCGGGGCGCGGGGGTCATCCTCGACGCTGGCGGGTCGCGGGACCCGGACGGCGAGATTACCGGCTACGACTGGCAGATCAAAGCACCCAATGGAACCACAGTTACCCCTGAGTGTTCAGACTGCGAGCAGACCCGGTTCACCGCGGATACCGTTGGCGAATACAACGTGACCGTCGAGGTGACCGACGACGACGGCAACACGGCGAACGACACGCTCTACGTGACCGTCGAATCGCCGCCCGATGGCCCCACGGTCTCGCTGTCCGGCGACACGGCTCCGAGTGTCGACGCCCCCGCCAGATACGACGCGACAGCAACCGCTGGTGACGCGGAACTCAAAACGGTGGAATGGACTGTGGATGGTCAGAATGCCACCGAGCAGGACGTGGGCGAGGAGTCGGCTACAGAGTCGCTGATTCGCGCGTTCGACGACGCGTCACCGCGAACTGTCCGCGTGACCGTCACCGACGAGGCCGGTCGGACGGCCTCCGATGCGCTCCGTATCGATCCGCGAGCGGAGCGTAATGATCGTGGAGCGCCTGAGGGACCACCGGAGTCGACACCGACGCTCGAGGAAATGGACACACCATACGAGCCGTGTGCTGAGAATCAAGAACCCGACGTATCAGCGGATGCACGAGTATCAGTGGATATGCGGGCGAGTGGTGAGGTCGCTTACATCTCCTCTGAACAGAGTGACCCAGATGGGTCTATCATAGATGTCAGGTACAAGCCGGGGTCCACCGTGCCTGTTCCAGAGGCCGGGAAGACCAAGACAGCCACTGTCACCGTGGAAGACAACTGCGGAGCAACGGCATCGGACGTGGTGCTCATCGGGCAGGAGACAGACGAGAAAACAATCCAGAAGACAAAGACTCAGGAGGTAGAAAACGAGAACGTCATCGAGGTTCGGATTGATGGCTGGGCTGTTGTGGGCAGCAAGATCAGAAGCGGGAAATCAAGTGACCTGCCTGACACCGTATCTGGTCAGGTTGACCGGGCCCCAGAGATGCGAGCTGTCATTGGGTCAACGGAGTGGACCGTCATCAAAAATCACGTAGGTCACCGTGAGAATACCTCTAAGGACGGCACTAGACTGTCTGGAGAGGATGCAACACAGACGGAGATCCAGTACGTCAACGAAACGGAGACAGTAAAGATAACAGAAACGGAACTCAAGACCGATGTCACACCGTACGAGAAGAGCGGAAAGACAGTCACAAACGACCTGAACAACGACGGAAAGATCGACATCGTCGACTGGCGACAAAAGTACCCTAGCCACAACACTGTCGAAGAGACGAACAATGACCACGACGATGATGGTCATAACAGTGTAAAAAGTCTAGAAGAAAAGGACGAGAACAATGACGGCACGGCCGAGGTCTGCTCGAGGGGGTACTGTATGGACCTCGATACTGACCTAAACAATAACGGAGGAGCAAACAACGACAACGACGGAGGTGCGAACAACAACGGAGGGACGAATAATAACAACAACGGAGGAACAGAAGACGATGAACTGAGCGAGCAAGCCACCAACTCCCAGATGAGCGATGAGACGAAAGACGCCTTCGTCAAGTACGCTCGCGAGAACTGATATGCTACCAGCATATCAACCGCTCGGCTCGACAACGACGGCGAAGATGAAGACTACTCAAACGGGCGCTGTATGAAGCTCGACATCGCCCTGAACAACGGGTAGCTTGGTACAGTAGCCACGAAGATCAATATCTTCGGTCTAACGTTCGATGCCAGATATTTTTATTCCGCCTCCTGAATGAAGAGTAAACGCTGCGAAACCACAGTGATACCCTCAGTCCACTACCGTCCCATGTACCGACGTACATTCCTCACCGCGACCGGAGTTAGTCTCACCACCGCGCTTGCCGGCTGTAGCGACAGTTCGAATCCTGATACATTCTCAGAACCAGCAACGGCAACCCCAACCGTCACTGCGACGGAAACGGATATGACGACCAATACCGGGACAGAGGTGATCACCGCAGAAGCACTTGGACTCTCGCGAACCGAACTTAGCGGCGTTTTTCAAAGCTTCCAATCGGCTGACTTCTACTCCGCTGAACGCCGTTCGATCACTGTCGATTATCAGAGGATCGCAACCTCGGATCACTAACTCATCACAAGCACTCTCGAAGACATTGGAGCCAACATTTAAATAGCCGCTGACCAGCTTGATCCGGACGATTTCGCGCAGAAGAACGCGAGCGAGCCGCTCCGCGTCGGACAAGACACGCAGCGAAGCAAAGAGTACGCAGATGGACTTCTCCACCGTGGCGCCATTACTTACATCACTCCTCCGTGTAAGCAAATTAAGAGCGGTGCGGTTCTCAGTCAACAGAGCGGTCAGACAAGACAAGCGAACACCGTCTACCGATGGGCTATACGCTTGATGGAAATCTGACGGTCGAGAGTAACTGTTACGATTTCTCAGATATACAGTTGTCTGTACTGCTCGTGGTATTAGTTTTTATAACGACCGAATGCACATAGTACGAACCTTCCTCCGAGAGGACACTGTTTGCCAACTATGGGAAGTTGTACAGATATCGACATTCGAGAACACCCCAGACGTAATCCGCAACGTCAGCGAGCGTGACGAGAGTCCGCCATTCGAGAAGCCGCAAAACTGGACGAATCCGGACGAGAACAGAACAGCAGAGCTTGATTCGGACGTACTGCCGACAACACGACGGGCAAGAGAATCAACTGCCGAAATCCACAGCAAACGTATAGTTCAGGCCACGATGATACTTGGAAAGAGGTCCACCAATCACAATCGTACGGTGGTTAACTCGGAGCGTTCGCGCCTCGTCAACAATTAATCCAGTCGTTCTGCGGCGTCCCGCTCCACGAGCGGTCCGGCGTTCTCGGCCGGGAGCGTCACCACGTCGTCAGAGGAGAGGTTATACGAGCGCTCGTCGATGCCGAACACTTCGCCGACATCGCTCGTGATCCGCACCGTGGTTCGCTCAACGGAATCGTTCTGGTCGTCGCTCGCCGTATCCTGCTCGTCGGGAACAGCGGTGTCGCTCTGCCCCATCTCCGCCGGCACCGAGTCGGGAACAGTGGTATCCGCGTCTGTGCCGTCGCCCATCATCTCTGCCGCGCTGACGCCGTCCCCGTCGTTCGACTGCTTGCGGGGGGAGTTGGGAGTGGGATCGAGACCGAGTTCGGCGGCAGGGGCTGAGTCCGACTCGATGGCGTTCCGAACCTCCGATTCGGGTTTCGAGTTGGTTGCCGACGGCTCCGCCGATGCCTCGCTCGGCGTCGCGTCACGCGAACAGGAGATGCCGGAGCCGCCGTCTTCGAGCACGTCGTCAAGGACGTGTTCGCGGTTGGTCTCGATGCGTTCGACCAGCGTCCCGAACAGTCGTTCTTCCTCTTCGGTGAGACCATCCTCGTCGGCGGGCATGCCGGCGGCGGCGATAGAGGCAGTCTTGACGACCTTGCCGACGCGGCGCTCGTAGATGGCTTCGACCGTTGATTTGGCCGTCTCGATATTGTCGGTGAGCCGGCGGACCTCGTCGGAGGAGAACGGGTCGGTCGCGCGCTCGGCGGCGCGGTCGCGCTCGCGGACCAGCTCTTGGATGAACTCGCCGGCATCTTTGTAGAAGGTGGGCCGGAGATTCTGCAGGCTCGTGGCCTGTCGTTCCCGGCTTTGGATGCTCTGGAGTTCGTCCAAGTTCATTCTGCCACCTTCTCCGCTCGGCCGCGCGCCATGAGGAACACGCCGAGCGCTTCTTCGACGTGACTCTCACCCTCCTGAATACTAAACGCTTCGCCGTCGAACTCCACCGGGCCGGAATCGGTCACCTCGATTGCGACCTCGTGACCGCGGAACTGCTCGGGGACGGCGTCGACGAGCGGGTCGAAGTCGGCGAGGGCGTCCCGGTCAATAGGCGTGACGACGAGGCCGGTGCCGCCGTGGATACTCCGCGGGAGACGGATGAGCCGGTTGATGTCGGTGGTGACCGGCTCGTCAATCGGTGCGGCGTCGGTTTCGAGCACGCGCTCGAAGAGGTGTTTCGCGAGTGAGACGACGGCAGGGTGAACGTCGATGTTGCCCGCGGCCAGTTCGTCGTGGTTGTCGACGGTTGCGCGTCGGATCGCCGACGCCTTTCCCTCGCCGACGCCGGGGAACTGGCGGAGTCGGTCGAGCGCCTCATTTTCGGGCAGGTCGCGCACCTCGTTGACGAGCGTCATGAGCTGTCGGTGGACGCGCGCGCTCCAGCCGCCGTCGGTCGGGAGCGTCCGCTTCTGTGTCGGGTTCTTCAGTCCGATGCCCTCAACGGACTCGGTTCGGACGACGTCTTCGAACTCGATGTTTGGCCCGCGGACGTACTCGACGATCTCGTCGCGCTGGTCGCGGCCGAGATCGAGGACGCCGTCCGCGCGGATGTGAACGTGGTAGCCGCGGCCACCCGAAAAGACGAGCTTCGTATCGCGGGCCGCGAATCCGAAGTCGTCTTCGAGGAAGTCGAGGAGGTCGAACAGGGCGTCTTTACACGCCGCCAGCATGTCAGCGTAGGAGGTGGCGTCGGGGTCGACGCCGGGGAGGTGGTCGGCGTCGAGATCGAAGACGAGGTCGGCCGCGCGCCACCCCTTCTCCGACATGCGGCCCGCGCCGGGGTCGCGGTAGCGCCCCGCAGAGAAGTACACGTGGCGAGGCTGCTCGCGAGAGAGGAAGTCACTCAGCGAGCCGCCGCCGGCGATATCGATCCACGACTGGTGACGGACCATCGTCGTCTCCGGCCCGGGCGTGAAGGGGATGTGGCCCCACTCGCGTTCGTTGGCGGCGGGCGGCCCCTCGATGTCGCTCCGGCGGTAGTAGTCGCCGAACCGGCCCCGGAGATACTCGCGCGTCCGCTCGTCCATCGCTCTCGAAGCGAAGGGCGACGGTGTCAAAAGCGTGTCCTTCGCCGCGTCGCCACGGCCCGAGAGGACCCCGCCCCGAGACCGCGCCGTTGAAACCTGTCTCGGGCGAAGTAGGCGTAATGACCGACGATTCGACGGACGAGTGGGAGGCGCCGAACCGCGAGGAGTTCAGCCACGACCCGCTCGGCCACACCCACGTGTGGGCCGACATGAGCGTGGACGATCTGGTCGACGGCTACGGCGAGGCCGGCATCGGCGCGGCGGCGGTCCACGAGGCGGCCGACATCTACGCCGAGATGCTCGCCGACGAGGAGTGTACCGTGTTCGTGTCGCTCGCCGGGGCGATGGTGCCGACCGGAATGCGCCGGATCGTCGCCGACCTAATCCGGGACGGCTACGTCGACGCGCTCGTCACGACGGGCGCGAACCTCACCCACGACGCCATCGAGGCCATCGGCGGCAAACACCACCACGGAACCGCCGACGCACCGGAGAAGACCGAGCGCGAACACGACGAGCAACTGCGCGACGAGGAGGTCGACCGCGTCTACAACGTGTATCTCCCGCAGGAACACTTCGGGCTGTTCGAATCCCACCTCCGCGAGGAGGTGTTCCCGCCGCTCGAAGCGGAGGGCACAGTGAGCATCGCGCGACTCACCCGCGAGCTCGGGCGGGCGAACGCCGCGGTGAACGACCGCGAGGACATCGAGGAAGGGCCGGGCGTCGCCGCCGCGGCGTACGAGGCGGACGTGCCGATCTACTGTCCGGCCGTCGCCGATTCCGTCCTTGGATTACAGGCGTGGCTCTACTCGCAGACCTCCGAGTTCTCGCTCGACGCGCTGGCGGATATGACGCCGCTGACCGACCTCGCGTTCGATGCCGAACGCGCGGGCTGTTTGCTCGTCGGCGGCGGCGTTCCCAAGAACTTCACGCTCCAGACGATGCTCGTCACGCCGAACGCCTACGACTACGCCGTCCAGATCACGACGGACCCGGAGCACACGGGCGGCCTGTCGGGCGCGACGCTCGACGAGGCGCGCTCGTGGGGGAAACTCGAACCGGACGCGCGCAACGCCACCGTCGTCGGCGATGCGACCGTCCACCTGCCGCTGCTCGTCGCGGCCGCACGCGAACGGCTGGAGTAGCTATTTCTCACCTCTCACCGGGCGTTTGCCAGTCGGCGAGCAGCTATCACTCCTCCCGCGTGAGCGCGGCGTCGCCGTGTCGCTCGCGGAGTTCGCGCATCTGTTCGCGCTGGTCGGCGATGCGGGGTGTCGGCTCCGCGAACGCGTCGGCGAACATGTCGTCCGGGTCGGCCTCGACGCTGGCGAGTTGGTCTACCGCTGCGGCCATCCGGGACTCGTTTTCCGCCTCGATGTCGGCTATCTCCTCGTCGTCGAGGAGTCCCTCGCGGCGGAGATACGCCTCCAGCCTGTCGATGGGGTCGACCTGTCGCCACCGCTCGACCTCCTCGTCGTCGCGGTACTCCGAGGGGTCGTCCGCGGTCGTGTGTGCCCCGTAGCGGTATTCGACGGTCTCGATCAACGTCGGGGCGGCCTCGTGCTCGCGGGGGTCGAGTGCCTTCTCGCGGGCCGCACGCGTCACCTCGTACACCGCGAGCGGGTCCATACGCTTCGGCCTTCTGCGCGATGGTCTGCGACCGCGTCTGTTTCTCGCGGGGCACGGAGATGGCCCAGCCGTTGTTGTGACAGACGAACACCGTCGGCGTGTCGAAGACGCCGGCGAAGTTGAGCCCCTCGTGGAAATCACCCTCCGAGGTCGCGCCGTCGCCGAAGTGGCAGACGACGACTTCATTGCTATTGTCCTCGTCGTCGCTCTGTAGGTTCGCCGCCATCCCGAGGCCGGTCGCGTGCGGGATGTGGTCGCCGATGCAGATGTTGAGCGGGAAGATGCGCTCGTCGACCAGCGCGTCGTGGCCCGACTCGTGGCCGGCCCAGTAGTGGAGATACTCGGGCGGGAACCCGCGGACGATGGGCGCGGCGTGTTCGCGGTACTGGTAGAGCAGCCAGTCGGCGTCCTCAAGCGCGTACATCGACCCGAAGCCGGAGCCCTCTTGGCCGGCCATCGGTGCGTACGTCCCGAGTCGGCCCTGCCGCTGGAGGCTCACCATCCGGTCGTCGAAGTGCCGCCCCAGTTTCATGTCGGCGTACAGTGACACGAGTTCGTCGTCGGACAGCGACGGCTCGTAGCCGTTCTGGAGCGTGCCGTCCGGCGCGAGAAAGCCGATGCGGTCGTCGTACGGGCGGTCGAGGAGCGTCCGGTCTGCCATCCAGATCAGTCCGTGTGCGGCGTGGGCGGTGTCGCGTCCACGTCCGGGAGATGTCCGGTCAGATCGGTCCGAGAGAGCATCCCCGTTACCTGTCCGTCCGGTCCCGTCACCGGCAGATGGCCGAGATCCTCCTCGACCATCATCGGTGCGACCGCAGTCAACGACTCGTCGGCCTCGACGGTCACCACGTCTTCGGTCATGTACGCTGCGACGGTCGCCTCCTCGGGCGCGTCGGCAACGACGCGCAGTGCGTCCGTCGACGTGAAGATGCCCTGCGGCCGGCACGCTTCGTCGATGACGAGAACGGATTCGATACGCCGGTCGACCATCGCCGCCGCCGCCTCCTCGATTGGTGTCTCCTCGTCCAGCGTGAGGACGGGTGTGGTCATCGCGTCTGCTACGGTCTGCTCGCTCATACGTACTCTCTCCGACGGAAACTACATAACTGTCGTGTTACCAGAACGCGCTCACCGGAAGCGACGGTTCTGGGGTGCATCTACCCTCACGATGACGGGCGCGTGCCGAGTCGGGAGAGGCACTTGGCCGTGATGAGCCTCTCTCCGATGTGAGGCGTCTCTGAACTAATCTGTCGGTGGCCACAGTAGACACAAGCCCGACCGGCCGCTAAGTCGGAAAATAAAAACAGACTCGACGCGGGAGTGACGGTTCGTTACGCGTCAGTTCGACGTGCTGTCGTCTGAATCGAGGTAGTTCGGGACGCCGTCCCCGTCCGCGTCATCGGTGCCCTCGGTCTCGTCGGACGTGCCATCTCCGTCAGAATCGAGATCCCGATAGTTGGGGAGGCCGTCGCCGTCGACGTCCTCAGTTCCTTCGACACTATCGGCGATGCCGTCGTTGTCGCTGTCGGTGTCGAGGTAGTCGGCGGGACTGTCCCCGTCGGTGTCGGTCGTTCCCTCCGTGCTGTCCGTGATCCCGTCACCGTCGGAATCAGTGTCGAGGTAATTCGGAACGTCGTCGCCGTCGGCATCGTTCGTTCCCTCAGTGGAATCGAGGACACCGTCACCGTCCGAGTCGGCATCGAGATAGTTCGGAGCGCCATCGCCGTCAACGTCGCCGGTCCCTTCGGCACCGTCGAGGAGTTCGTCTTCGTCGCTATCCGTGTCGAGGTAATTCGGAGTGCTATCGTCGTCGGAGTCGTTGGTCCCCTCGACGCTATCGGCGATGCCGTCACCGTCGGAATCAGTGTCGAGGTAGTTCTTGATCCCGTCGCTGTCGGCGTCGTTCGTCCCTTCGGTGGCGTCGGGGATGCCGTCACCGTCGTTATCGGTGTCGAGATAGTTCGGAGCACCGTCGCCGTCGGCATCGTCGGTGCCCTCGGCGCTGTCGGGGATGCCGTCGCCGTCGGCATCGAAGTCCCGGTAGTTGGCGACGCCGTCGCCGTCAGCATCGTTGGTCCCTTCGATGGCGTCCGAGATGCCGTCGTTGTCGCTGTCAGTCTGGAGGTAGTCGGCGGGACTGTCGCCGTCGGTGTCGGTCGTTCCTTCCGTGCTGTCAGGAATGCTGTCGCCGTCCGAATCAGTATCTATGAAGTTCGGAGTGCCGTCTTCATCAACGTCGTTGGTCTTCTCGGTGGAGTCGAGGATACCATCATCGTCCGAATCGGCATCGAGATAGTTCGGAGCTTCGTCGCCGTCGACATCGTCGGTCCCTTCGACGCTGTCGAGGAGGCCGTCTTCATCACTGTCGGTGTCGAGGTAATTCGGGGTGCTATCGCCGTCGGTATCATCGGTGCCCTCTGTGCTGTCCGTGATCCCGTCACCATCGGAATCCGTGTCGAGATAGTTCGGAACCCCGTCGTCGGCATCGTTGGTTCCTTCGGTGGCGTCCGGGATGCCGTCGCCGTCGTTATCGGTGTCGAGATAGTTCGGAACGTCGTCATCGTCGGCGTCATCGGTCCCTTCGGTGCTGTCCGTGATCCCGTCACCGGCGGAGTCGGCGTCCTGATAGTTGGGGACGCCGTCACCGTCCGCGTCCTCGGTACTCTCGGTGGCGTCGGGGATGCCATCGTTGTCGCTGTCAGTCTGGAGGTAGTCCGCGGGACTGTCGCCGTCGGTGTCGGTCGTCCCCTCCGTGCTGTCGGGGATGCCGTCGCCGTCGGCGTCAGTGTCGAGATAATTCGGAACGCCGTCGCTGTCGGCGTCGTTCGTCCCCTCGGCGGAATCGAGGATACCGTCACCGTCCGAATCAGCATCTAAAAAGTCGGGGGTTCCGTCCGCGTCGGCGTCGGCATCACCCTCGGTACTGTCGGGGATGGCGTCTTCGTCGCTATCGGCGTCGAGATAGTTCGGCGTGCTGTCGCCGTCGGCGTCGTCGGTGCCCTCGACGGCGTCGGCGATTCCGTCACCGTCGTTGTCGGTGTCGAGGTAGTTGGGAACGTTGTCGCCGTCGGCGTCGTTCGTTCCCTCGGTGGAATCGAAGGTGCCGTCGCCGTCTGAGTCGACGTCGCGGTAGTCAGCTGTGCCGTCACCGTCAGCGTCGGTAGCTCCCTCGGTCGAGTCGCTGATGCCGTCGTCGTCGCTGTCGTCGTCGAGGGCGTCGATGGTCTCGTCACCGTCAGTGTCCACCGCGGAGCCGCCGTCGGTCTCGACGCCATCGTCGATACCGTCACCGTCCGTGTCGGCGGAGTCGATATCGGTCCCGAGGCTCTCTTCGAGGGAGTCGTCCAGCCCGTCGCCGTCGGTGTCGTTCGAGTCGTCGCCGTCACCGATGGAGTACGTCGTCGTCGTCGGGTTGTCCGTGCTCTGGACGTTGACGGCGACGTCGACGTCGTAGGTGCCGGAGCTCTGCGGGTTCTCCGCGGCGTCGTAGACGACGTGCACTACGTCACCTTCCGAGAGGGAGTAGCTGCCGCCGAAACCTATCGCCAGCGTCTCGCCGTTGTTCGAGCCAGACACGGAGTCGAGGTCGTCCGAGACATCGACGACGGAGCCGTCCGACCGTTCGATCTCGGCCGTGACCACGTCGGACTGGTCGACGTTACTGACGGTGCCGTCGAAGTTACCGTCGACGCTGTAGTCGACTTCAACGCTGTTCAGCGAGTTGGAATCGTCGTTCGATTCGACTACCGCCCTGATGTCGTGTGTCGCTGTCGCACCCGGATCGGCCGGCGAGACTTCGACCGATGCATCGGCCGACGCGACAGCGTTGCCCGCGAGAGCTACACCGCCGACAGCGGAAGCGATCAGTATCGTTACCAGGAACACCGCACGGCTTTGTTTTACCATCATGGGATAAAAATTTATTATCGCTATTATAATTTATGTCTGGCATGCAATTTAATATTTTTGAACATTCAGACCCAGCTGACAGAGAATCTCCGTCGGCGACGTCAGCAGAGCGATAATGGTTTTTCTCCGGATCCCACTACTCCGCGTGGGCCGATGATGAGTCCGTCCGACCGAGTCAGCCTCGGCAGCTGGCGATGACGACCCCTATGAGTACTGTCATAGGCCCACGTACCGCGATTCACCCATCTTCGGCGGCAACCCGAAGTCACGTTTGGTGTCGTCCGGTCGTTCCCGTCTTGCCGTCGTTCACGAAAGCTACCAGCGGTGAGCGGAGCGAACCGGAACTTAGCGAGAGATATTTCCAAAAATATTACCCCGAAACCATTTTCGTTGACCTTCGGAATCTTCACTCGGAGCACCGAAATACGATGTATCCAACGAACCCCCCAATGCGTGCAGCGGTCCTCGCAACGATAATGGTCGTTTCGGCCATCGCAAGCGGCGCAGTCTTGGCAGGCTCTGCAGCTGCGACGGCGAACTCTACCATCAAGGTATCGCCGGCCGAGCCCGACGCGACCGCGACACACACCGTGCGCGGCACTGTGGAATCGGACGACGACTCGACGGCGTTGAACGGCATCGAGATCCAGTACAGCGTCGAGGGCGACTTCGACGGGTCGGTTAGCAACGTCGGCCGGTCGGAGGTGACGGCAGTCGAAATCAATCGGAACGACGGCACCACGGTCGACGCGCTCGATGACCTCCAGAGCGTGAGCACGACCGACGACGGCGACACCCTCAGGTTCGACTTCGGCGGGAGTTACAATCTGCAGGAGGGCGACGTCGTCGCGGTGACCTACTCGTCCGTCCAGAACCCGTCGGACTCCGACACCTACTCCGTCGCCATCGCGATCAACCCCGACAGCGCAGACGACCCAGCGTCGACCACCTACACGCTCAGCGACTCGGATTCGGATTCGGACTCCAACAGTGATGATCCTGATTCGGACAACGACTCGGATAGTGACTCTGACGATGATTCCGATTCAGATTCGGACTCAGATGACTCAGACTCCGCCGATTCGGACAGCGATTCCGATTCCGACTCGGACGACGATTCCAATTCGGATTCCGACGACTCCGATTCTGACTCCGATAGCGATGATTCAGATTCCGACTCAGATTCGGATGATGACTCAGACTCCGAGGACGATTCTGACTCTGACAGCGATTCGGACTCAGATGACGACGATTCCGATTCTAACTCGGACTCCGACGATGACTCGGCCGACTCTGATAGCGACTCGGATTCAGATTCCGATGACGACTCAGACTCTGACAGCGACGATGACTCGGATACCGACGATTCCGATTCAGACGACGACTCGGATTCGGATGACGACTCAGATTCCGACAGCGATTCCGATGGCGACTCCGACTCCGATTCGGATTAGCCGAGCCGATACCGACATTTTTCTGACGAACACCACCACCGAGATAGCCACAGTTCCCGAGTCCGTTGGCACGAAGCGAGGCCTCTCGGTTCACGTCAGAAGCACCGTGCATCCGCTAATCCGAAAGGAGGCCTATACGGCTCGGCGTCGACTCACTCCGCCTCGGGTTCCCCTTCGACGGAGGCGTCAGACTTGGGCTTGTCGTCGGGTCCGTCCTCGAACATCGCGTCGAACACCTTCCGCTCGGCGGTGCGGAGGTGTTGCGTGAACGTCGAGGGGGTAATCTCGAAGCTGTCCGCCAGATCCTGCGCGCTGCTCTCGCGGGGCCACCCGAAGTAGCCGCCGGAGTAGGCCGCCTCCAGCGCGTTCCGCTGTTTCTCCGTCAGCCGTTCTTCGACCGCAGACCGGCCGGCCGAGACGCCAGCGTCCGTCTGCTGGACCTTGCGTTGCGCGATGACCGAGACGTTGGACGCGTGGTCCTGTACGCGTTCAATGAGCCGTCGCTTGTCGCGTCCCGGTGGAAACTCGACGACGAACCGGAATCGGCCGTCGATGATCGAAGCGGAGGTGACGTGGCCGCCGTGGGTCGCGGCCGCCTCGGCGAGTTCACTGATCGCCGGACTGGTGAGTTCGAACTCGACCGTCTGGTCCTCGGCAGAGAGGATGCGAACGTCGTCGGTGCCGTCGGCTCGTTCGGTGGCGTCACGGAACGTCTCGGAGTCGATGCCCGCGCTCTCTCCGTAGGCGACGAGCGAACCGTCGTTCCGGATGAGACTCTCGAACTCGACGGCCGGCGTCTGGTTGGTCGGGAGCGCGATCAGGTCGTCGACGATGTCGTCGATGCCGAAGGTGAGTTCGAGCACCTGATCGCTCACCAGCGCGTCCTTGCGTTCGAGCGCCGCGAACGCGTGGCCGATGACGTCGCCCAGCCGGGAGAGGATCTCAATTTCCGGTGTCGAGAAGGCGTTCGGCGACGCGGCGTAGATGTTCAACACGCGGTAGAGGTGGTCCTCGTACGCGACCGGCACCGCCGCGGAGGAGTGGTAGTCGCGCTCGATTGCTTCCTCGCGCCACGGCTCGAACGTCAAGTCGGACTGTACGTCCTGCATCACCTGCACCTCGTGGGTCCGGACCGCACGGCCGGCCGGCCCCTGTCCGGTGTCCTCGCCGCCGACGGTCACCTCTATCTCGTCGAGATAGCCGTCTTCGACGCCGGCCGCAAGCTTGGGCGCGATGCGACCACTGCTGTGATCGACGGCGCCGATCCAAGCGAACCGGTACGCGTCGGTGTCGGCGACTCGTTCACACACGGCGCGTTCGAGTTCCTGCTGTGTCGACGTCGTGATGACAGCGTGCGTGATCTCTTGGGTGATTCTGTTGAGGTTGTTGAGCGCCCGGAGCTGTTCGAGCTGTCGGACGCGCTCGCGCTCCTGTTGGTTCCGGTCGATGGCGTGGTGGATCGAGCGCACCAGCAGTTCGCTGGACACCTCGCCTTTCACCAGATAATCCTGTGCGCCGCGCTGGACCGCTTCGGTGCCGACCGACTCGTCGCGCAGTCCCGTGAGGACGACGATGGGGACGTACTCCGTCGCGTCGACCACCGTTTCGAGCGTGTCGATGCCCGTGCTCTCCGGCAATCCGAGGTCGAGAAGGATCACGTCGATGTCCCCCTCGTCCAAGCGGTCGAGGCCGTCCGAGAGTCGCGACGCGTGGTGTAGCCGTTGCTCGTCGGTCGCGACCCGCTCCAGCAACCCTTCCGTCTGTCCGAGCATCTCCTCGATCAGCCGTGCGTCGCCGGGATTGTCCTCGATCAGGAGGATGTCGAGCGCGTCGGCACTCATCGCTTCACCTCCTCCGGCGGGAGCCGGACCGCGTCGAGCCAGAACGACTCGAATCGCCTGACCGCCTCGATGAACTCGTCGGGGTCGACCGGCTTCGTCAGATACGCGTTGGCGTCGAGTTCGTACGACCGCACTACGTCCTCCTCGGCGCGCGAACTCGTCAGCACGACGACCGGGAGATACTGGAACTGGTCGTCGTTTCGTATCCGTTCGAGCACCTCGTCGCCGTTCGTCCGCGGGAGATTGAGATCGAGGAGCATCACGTCCGGGCGCGATTTGTCGGCGTGGTCGCCGCGCTGATAGAGGAAGTTCAGCGCCTCGTCGCCGTCGGTGACGACGTGGAGCGTGCTGGTGAGGCGGCTGTTCTTGAACGCCTCCTTCGTGAGCCGAACGTCGCCGGGATTGTCCTCGACGAGCAGAATGTCGGCGGACTCACCGGCGGTAGGTGCGTCACTCATCAGTCTCACCCACCGCCGGTAGCGTGAAGCCACCGACCGTCGAGCCGGTGATCTGCGGATACGCAGACAGGTCGAGCGACGCCTTTCACAGCCAGTGGCCGCCGGCGAGAATGATGATGCCGGACGCACCGAGGAGGAGAAGCTGGACGACGGCTTCTCGGGCTGGAGCGCCGTTCTGTAGGATGAGCGCAGTCCAGCCAACCGCGAACAGCACGCATATGCCGCCAAGCAGTCCGGCAGCGCGGACTGCCGAGACGGCACGTCGCCAAGGGAGCCATACAGCCGAAACGCTCCATCTGAAATTATAACTTGGGGGTGCGAGTTTCTCCGCGACGCATCGCCGTCCGTCATCGGCGGTACCGACGCGCCGTGACTCTCCGTCTGTCCAATCAGGCGAGCGCCACACCCCCACCCACTTTTAACCGACCGTTTCCAATTTTGGACAATGACCGAGCGTCCGATACCGAAAGGCGTGAGCCTCGACACGCTACGGGACATCGTCGCTGGCTGGGCGGCCGTCGGGGCGGCCGACGAGCCACAGTACACCTCCGACGTGGCGGAGGCGACGGGCATCTCGGATGCCGTCGGCCGACAGACCCGATTCCTCGAAGCAGTCGACGTTCTCGAATCCGAGGGCCAGCATCACGTGCTCACCGAGGCGGGCGCTCCGCTCGCGCAGGCACTTGACTCGGGAGCGACGGACGAGGCGCGGGAACACGCCACCGACCTGCTCGGGGACTGGACAGTCACCGACGAGCTGTACGGACTCCTCCGCAGAAACCAGGTCGAACGGGAGCAGCTCGAACGCCATCTCGCTGCGATAACCGACCACGACCACACGAACAGCCGCGTGTCGTCGGGTGTCGGGACGCTGCTGGACCTGTACGAGTGGGCGGGCCTGCTCGACCGCGACGACGAGGACCGATGTCGTATCCCCGAAGCGAGGAGGGAAACCAAAGACGAGGTGGCCGAACTCCGCCGCGAACTCGACGCGATGCGGGCCGACCTCTCTGACGAGATAGCCGCGGTGCGAGACGAGACACGGGAGACGAGCGAGCAGGTCCAGCGCGCGCTCGAACGGTCCGTCGCGGCCGCCAACGAGGACATCGACGCGACGGTGGACGAGGCCGCCAGAGGACTCGTCCGAGCAATCGTGGCCGCCGAGTCCGGGGTCGAGCAGGCACTCGAAAGCCGCCCGACCGACGGCTCCCCGGAGGAGCAAGCCGGTGAGGGTGCAGACACGGAGGCCGAGGCGCTAACCGCGGAACCTGAGTCGAGCGACGCGGTCGGAGATGTCGACACGGACGGCGGGTCGAGTCTCGACCTCCTGTCGGGCGAGACGGACGCCGTCACCGTCGACCGCGACACCGACACGGTCAGGATCGAAGCCGACGGCTCGACGTTCGAACTTTCTCCGTCCGGCGTCGAGATAATCGACGCGGGAGAAGCCGACGGTGGTGAATCGGACGAGGGTAGCGACGCACCAGCCGAGGCGGCCGCCGGTCGCCCGTCGACGAGTCGCGCCGGCGAGGACGCAATCGCGCTCTCGCTCGATCTCGCGCTCGACACCGACACCGACGACGTGGAGGACCTCGTCAGAGGACTCCGACGGGCGCTGGTCGACGAGATGCTCAGCGAAGAGGACTGACGCAAGAGGAAAGCGGTTATCGGGGTCAGCGCACTTCAGTCCGATGTCGAGTCGTCGGAGTCCGGCTGGTCCGGAGCGTCCGGCTCGTCAGGTGCGTCCGGTTCGTCGGGCGCGTCCGTGTCGTCGGAGTCTGAATCCGAATCCGAGTCCGAGTCGCTGTCTGAATCCGAGTTCACGTCGCTGGTAGAGGCCGTGCTACCGTCGGAATCGTCATCTGAGTCCGAGTCGTCGCCGTCGGAGTCACCGTCGTCGGAATCGGAATCATCGTCTGAGTCTGAATCTCGGTCGTTCTCGTCGGAGTCGTCAGAGTCGTCATCATCGTCGTTCGATTCGTCCGAATCTCTGTCGTCGCCGTCGGATGAGTCCTCGTCGCCATCGTCGGACTCATCGGAATCGTCGTCACCCTCGTCGCCATCCTCTGAGTCGTCATCGCCGTTCTCGCCTTCGTCAGGATCGTCGCCTGGGTCGTCGTCCGAATCGTCATCGTCGGAATCGTCGTCCGAGTCGTCCTCATCAGAGTCGTCCTCGTCGTCGCCGATGACGTACGTCGCGGACATCGGATCGTCCGTGCTCTGGACGTTGATAGCGATTTCGACCTCGTGTTCGCCGGTAGTCGTCGGATTCTCGGCGGAACCGTAGCTGACCCGCAGGACGTCACCCTGATGCAGGGTGTAACTGCCGCCGAAGGCTATATTCAGGGTTTCGCCGTTGTTCGTCTCGGTGACGCTGCTGAGGTCGTCGGAGACGTCGACCGTGGTCCCGTTCGAGCGAACGATCTCCGCGGTGAGGACGTCCGACTGGTCGACGTTGCTGACCGTCCCGTCGAAGTCACCCTCGACGCTGTAGTCGATTCGGATGCTGTTCAGCGAATCCGTGTCGTCTGCGGCCTCGATGGTGCCGGTTGCCGTGTGGACTGCCGTCGCGCCCGGCGCCGAGGGATCGGCGCTGATAGACGCCTCCGTCGCCGCGCCGGCCGTCCCGACGAAGGCGACTCCACCGACGGCCGCCAGCAACATCAGTGCCGACAGTACGGTCGCGTTGAGTGCGGTGTTTCGATGTGCCATGGTACTGCTCTCGTGTCTTTCGGTATTATTTCAGAAGCAAGGATAATAAATATACGTGACGGTAGCGAGCACTCATCGTGAGGGAAATTAGCGAAACACGCAGTTCAGAGACTACGGTCGGCTAAATTGGCAGTCGGGGTGAACGACGGCGGTCGTCGCCGGCACTCTCTAATCACAAATAACTGGGGATGCCACAGCCTCATCCGGACACAGCGACCAACCGGTCAGCGTTGAGGTGCAGAAAGATGGATACTGCCTGCAAATGTTCAATTTACGGCCAGAATGTGACACACCTATTTAGCAAATTTGGCTCAGATTGTAGCTTCGGAACGGTTATACGTGTACTCACTCTTTGTATATTTGTAATGGCAAACGGCACGGTTGACTTCTTCAACGACACTGGCGGCTACGGTTTCATCGCGACTGACGACGCTGACGACGACGTGTTCTTCCACATGGAAGATGTCGGCGGCCCGGACCTCGAGGAGGGGACCGACGTCGAGTTCGATATCGAGCAGGCGGACAAGGGTCCGCGCGCGACGAATCTCACCCGCGAATAACTGACTCGTTGTCGCCACGCGGCGACATCGCACTCACAATTCTTTCGAACACATCAGTCCAGAGCGACCGCGCTGACCCGCACAGTCACCGCTGGTCTGCCCTTATAAGGGTCGAAGGTGAGTGAAACGGTCATCGTAGGAAGACTGACAAGACCGTCGGACGTGGTCAGTGGCCGGCGATGACCACACCCAGATCCTCGTGTGAGAGGTCGTCGACCGTGTCCACGAGGTCCGTGTTGAGGTCGTCGTACTCGCGTCGTAGCTCCTCGTACGCTTCCGAAGACTCCAGTTCGGCGTCGGTCATGTACTTCTCCAGCAGCGCGATCTTCCGCGCGACGACGAACTGTCGGTTCACGCGGGTGCCGAACTCTGCCCGCTGGACCAGCCGAGCGACGAGGGCACGGAGTGTCTCGGCGTCGACCGGCTTACACAGGTACTCGTCGAAGCCGAGATCCACCACGTCGTCTGTCGGCTCGACGGCGGTGACCATCGCGATGCGCACGTCCGTCTCTGAGCTACGCATCCCGGCGAGGACGTCGTCGCCCGGCGCGTCGGGCATGCGCCGGTCGAGGAGAACGACGTCGATTGAGTCGTCGAACACGTCGAGTGCCTCCGTCGCGTTACGAGCAGTCACCACCCGATGGGCTTCAGAGAGCCATCTCCCGTACAGTTCTCTGAGCCGCTCATTGTCCTCGACGACGAGCACGGTCGGCTTGTCAGCAGAGTTCATCCCACTCCATCTCCCCATGTGATTTCCCCACACATTGGACTATATCGAACGGGTGGAGATCATATAAACCATCTACCGTGTTTTCGCCCGCTGAAAACGGTGGACGGACGACGTATTAGGCTCGCGCTCGTGGGCCCGATATGGATCTTGACCGGTTCGCTTCAGACACACCGGACGACGACGCCCGTGGCGATGCGCGCGTCTGTGTCGTCGCGACGCAGTCAGACACGTTCGACCGATGTCGCGACGGCTTCTATCCTGCGCCTCGCTCCTACGAGCGTACCCGGCGCGACTTCGAGTACATGGCGTTTTACCGAACTGCGCCCGTCTCGGCCGTCACCCACTACGCGCCGGTGACTGACCGCGTCGAACAGGTGCGCGGCGACCCCGGGCCGATGGCCGAGGCCGACTGGGAGGCGCTCATCGATCCGTTCTCGACGGAATCCGTCGTGCTCGTCTTCGAGTTGGGTGACCTCGTGCCGCTGGACCGGCCGGTAGGGAACGATCAAAACGGCGTCCGGGGCGCGTGGTACTGCACCGTCGACGATGTGCGTGCGGCCGAGACACTCTCGGAACTGGCCGACCGCTCGGAAGACTGACTGGCAGACCTACTCCGCGGCTATGCCGGCGTCGCGTAGCTCTCGGTCCCGGTCGCTCTCGACGGTCACCTCCGGGACGGACACCGGGTCGCCGTCGGCGTCGACGGCGACGAAGACGAATCGCGACTCGCAGGTGCGCTCGCGCTCGCCTGTCCGGGGATTCTCACGGTCGACGGTCACCCGGACGCGGACGCTCGTCTCGCCGGCGTCGTACACCCACGACTCGACGACGGCCGTTTCGCCTCGGGGGACCGGGCGCGTGAAGTCGAGGCCGTCGACGCGGGCCGTCACGCATGTCTCGCCGGCGAAGCGCATCGCCGACAGCGCCCCCACCTCGTCCATGAGCTTCATGACGATGCCACCGTGGGCGGTGTCGTAGTTGTTCGTCATGTCCGGCTGTATCCGGTCGCGGTTCTCGATGTAAGTGCAGGTCGGCGTCGGCATACCGTTACTACGGAGACTGGCCTTTAGACCCGCTCGGTTGCCACGTCACAGCGGAGACACAGCACCGTGTCCGCGACGTGATTGATGTCGTTCGCGCCACACTCTGGACACCGATACGAGTCGTTGCCGTACTCCGTCGAACCCCGCGGCGCGTGGAGATGGCCTTCCCGCTCGCGGGCGTCGAGAAACGCCGGCAACCGCGCCCGAGCGAAGCGGACCCGACGCGCGAGCGCGTTCGAGCCGTCGCCGTGGATGTCGTCCCACGCGGCGTCGTCCGGCCGCGACAGCTGCGTCAGCAGATCCGTCCCCGCCTGTAACAGGGGTCGAGTCGTCGCCGTCGACGGGTCGTCGGGGTCGGCGTCCTCGTATGCGGCCGCGGCGCGGTCGTACGCCTCCTCGGCACCGTCGCTGTCTGCGAGCGTCCGACAGTGGCCCACCCACTCGTGACAGGCCGCGGCGTCGACGCCGTCCACGCGACGGCGGTAGTCGGTCGCGACGAGGACGCCCTGTAGGCCACGGTTGCGCGCGCCGGCGTCGTCGCCGGCCAGTTGCGCACAGACGCCCGCGAGCACCAGATAGCAGAGGCCGTCGCCGGCGCTCGTCCGGTCGTCGGTCAGCGCGCGCTTGAACCCCTCGTAGCCCGCGAGCGTTCCGTAGGCTCCCATCGTGTACGCGTCGGCCGCCTCGCGCCACCGCTCCGGGCCGAGCAGTCGCACCGCGCGGTCCGCGTGGTCAATGTCGTCGGTCACAACCACGTTATGAGACGCCCGGACGGACGGGTTCCGGTCGCGGCCACGCCCGCCGGTTCACTCGTCCCACAGCGTCGGTCGGCTGTTGCCGTCGCGTACCACCTTCCGGTCGCCTCTTACCATCGCGCGGCCGACTATCCATCCAAATCACAACACAACGGTCGATTAACCCAGCGTACCAAACGGCCTTTTCGGGTGTCTCTCGTCTGTAGAGATATGAGCGCGACGACCGCACAGAGCGCGACGGGGCTGAGCGAGAAACAGCGACGCATCCTCGCGTATCTGCGCGAGGCGGGTCGCACGAACACCTACTTCAAGTCCCGCGACATCGGCGAGGAACTCGGCATGTCAGCAAAGGAGGTCGGGACGAACATGACGGCCATCTACGAGGGCGAGTTCGACATCGATGTCGAGAAGTGGGGTTACTCGTCGGGAACGACGTGGAAGGTCACCCTCTGACCGGCGTAACGCCTCGCACTATCGGATAACTCTCTTCAACGAACCGACCGAGAACGTATCGGTAGCTCGATGAGTTACAAGTGCCGCAACGAGTATGAGCCGCGCGCCGTCACGGGTCGTAGCTGACCAACTCGGCCGCGCCGTCGGCCAGCGCCGCCGCCTCGGGACCGAACGACTCCGCGTAGCGAACCACGAGCGTCAGCAGTCGTTCCGGCGCGACGAGCGCGTAGCCGTCCTCACGACTCAACAGCCCCGCGGCCTCCAGTTGGCCGGCGTACTTACTCACCGTCGGCCGCGACACGTCCAGTCGCTCGGCCAGTTCCTTGCCGGTCGCGTCCGGGTCGCGCAGCAGCGCGAGCAACATGCCACGGGCGGTGTCACGCCGGAGGTAGCCGACCGCCCGGCGTTCGAAGGCCGAGAACTCGCCACTGGGGAAGTAGCGGCGGTAGTCGCCGTCCTTGTACGACTCGACAGCACCTTCGTCCTCCAGCCGACGGAGATGGTGTTGTGCCTCGCCGGTGCCGAGTCTGAGGTCGTCGCGAAGCTTCGAGAAGTGTGCGCCGGGCGTCGTCGAGAGATATCCGAGGATGGCGTCGCGGGCGTCCGACTCCCCGGAGTCGCCGGCGAGCCGTGCCAGCGGCGACGCCGCGCCGATAGCGGCGAACCGTTTGAGCGTGGCCCGCTTGCTCTCGTCGACACCGTCCATACGATCTCGTGGGAGAGTATCGGGTAAAACCGCTTCGGCTACTCCGACTCCTCCATCGCGTCGCGCATCTCCGCCTCCATCTCCTCGCCCACCTCGGACTCCATGTCGGAGATGACCTCGTCGGCGCTCTTGATGTCGGCCTCGTCCGCGCCGGACTTGACCGCCTCCGCCTCGGCCTCCATCTGGTCGAGATTCATCTCCGCCTCCTGATCAATCTGCCCGAGTATCTCCTCGATGTCGTCGAGGCCGAGCATCTCGCGGGTCTCGGAGTCGAAATTAAGCGAGTCGAGCATATCGCCGTTGGACTGCACGTCGGAGCCGGTCATATGTTTGCCGTAGCGACCGACGAGGCTGGTGAGCTCCTGCGGGAGCACGAACGTCGTGGACTCGGACTTGCCCATCTCGCCGAGCGTCTCCATCCCCTTGTCGATGACCGCGCGCTCGCCCATCGACTCGGCGGATTTCGCCCGGAGCACCGTCGAGATGGCGTCACCTTGCGCTTCGAGGATCTGGCTCTGCTTTTCACCCTGTGCGCGGATGATGTTCGACTGCTTGTCACCCTCTGCCGTCTCGACGGCGGAGCGGCGTTCACCCTGCGCTTCGAGGATCATCGCGCGTCGGCGGCGCTCGGCGGATGTCTGCTGTTCCATCGCCTGCTGGACATCCTTCGAGGGGTTCACCTCGCGCACCTCGACGCTTTCGACGCGGACGCCCCACTCGTCGGTCGGCTCGTCGAGTTCCTTGCGGATTCGCGCGTTGATCTCTTGGCGTTTGTTCAGCGTGTCGTCGAGTTCCATGTCGCCGAGCACCGCCCGCAGCGTCGTCTGCGCGAGGTTCGACACCGCGCGCTTGTAGTCGTCGACTTCGAGGAACGCCTTCTTGGCGTCCATCACCTTGATGTAGACGACGGCGTCGGCCGTCACCGGCGAGTTATCCCGGGTGATGGCCTCCTGTCGCGGCACGTCCAGGGTCTGTGTCCGCATGTCGAACGCGTACGTCTGTGAGACGAACGGGACGACCGGATTGAAGCCCGGCTCCAGCAGTCGTCGGTACTCCCCGAACCGCGTCAGCGCCTTCTTCTCGTAGGCTTGGACGATGACGATGGACCGATACACCACCACGATCGCCAGCGCGAGCAGGACGAGCGCGACGGCGGAGACGCCGATTCCACCCAGCTGCAGCGGGAACAACATGCGTGCATTTGGGGGAAACGACGCATAAGGATTCCCCCGACAACGAGGGTAGTGTTCAGCTGAGCACAATTCAGCCGGATGAGCCAGCAACCGGGTGTAGAAAGCCCCAGCCCGCTCGCTTCGCGCGCCTCGCTGCGGCCCTCGTCGGTCGCTTCGCTCCCTCCTGCGGTCCTTATGTCGGCGGGCGTCGGCGAGCGGGCGGCCCCTTTCAGTCCCACCCCCCGCAGTTTTTCAGCCGGGCGACGACCCGCGTATCTGAACACGGCCACCGCGAGCCGGTCCATTCCGTCGTGGCGTTACGCGACCTCGGCCTCCCCGTCGCGCTCCGGGTCGCCGCCCGTCTCTCCCGTTCCGCTCGTCTCGCGTGCGCGCCGGAGCTCGCGGTCGATTGCGTCCTCGTCGGCGTCCGTCGCGGCGACGGTGAGCACGTTGCCACCGCCGGGATCGAGGACGACCACCTCCGAGTCTTCGGGGATCTCGTCGTCCATCGACCGCGCCCGATAGTAGGGGTTGAAGCCACCGTCTTCGAGCTTCACCTCGCCGCTGTCGGCGGTCACGCGCTCCGTGACGCGGCCGAACTGTCCCTGTAGCGACGACGAGTCGGACGAGCGGCTCCCCGACCCGCCCGACCCGACGCCGATCTTCCGATAGACGCCGAGTGTCGCCCCGCCGGCGACCAGCACGACCGCCGCGAGCAGGAACGGCGTGAGCGAGCCGAGCAGTGGACTCGCGACCAGCCCGACCAGCCCCGCGGCCGTGAGCGCCGCCCCGACGACGATGAAGTGAGCCCCGGGTGCCAGCGCCTCCGCGATCATCAGCCCCGTGCCGGCCAACAGGAGGACCAGCGAGAGCGGCAGCCCGAGTATCCCTTCCATGCCCCGCTTTGGGCGGCCGGTGTCGTAAGGGTTCGCCCCGCGTGTCTCGTTGCCGGGGACCAAGAGCGGCCGTAGACCGTCGCCACGAGAGCGACATCCGTCCGCCGGTTTGACAGAACGCTTATTCACGGGTTCACCGTACGCGACGCCGAGCCCCGAATGAGAGGCGATCACACGCCGGGCCGCGGAGACGAGGTGTCGCCGCCCCACTCGTTCACCGACGACGCGAACGCGGCCGCCGGCGTCCGCGAGGCGTTCGCCGAGGAGGGCCTCGACGCGTGGTCGCGCGCCGCCGACCTCCTCGCGTGGGACCGGCCCTACGAGACGGTGGTCCGCGACGGCGACCGACTCGAATGGTTCGCCGGCGGTCGGCTCAACGCGTCGCACAACTGTCTCGACCGCCACCTCGACGAGCGGAAGAGCCACGTCGCGCTCCGCTGGGAAGGCACCGGCGGTGAGTCGCGCGTCTACACGTATCTCGACCTCCACCACGAGGTGAACGAGGCGGCCGCCGCGCTCCGCGACATCGGCGTCGAGGCGGGCGACGTCGTCACCTGCTACGCGCCGGTCATCCCGGAGCTCGTGGTGACGATGCTCGCCTGCGCGCGACTCGGCGCGCTCCACAACGTCGTGTTCGCGGGCTTCTCCGCGGACGAACTCGCCACGCGACTCCGCCGCACGGAGTCGTCGTATCTCGTCACCTGTGACGGCTACTACCGGCGGGGCAACGCCGTCACCCAACTCACGACGGCGGACAACGCACGGATGGCCGTCGACCACGACGTGGACCCGGTCGTCGTCGAGCGACTGGACGACGACGCGGTGTATCTCGGCGACGACCACCGCCGCTACGCCGACCTCCTCGACGACCACCGGGGCGAGACGGTCGAGCCAGTCGCGCGCGACGCGACCGACCCCCTGTTCGTCATCTACACGTCGGGTACGACGGGCGAGCCGTCGCGCGTCACGCACACGACCGGCGGCTATCTCGCACACGTCGCGTGGACCGGCCGTGCGGTGCTCGATATCGAGCCGTTCGACACCCACTGGTGTGCCGCGGACGCGGCGTGGATCACCGGCCACTCGTACATGGTGTACGCCCCGCTCGCGTTGGGTGCGACGACGCTACTGTACGAGGGTGCCCCCGACCAACCCGAGAAGGACCGGCTCTGGGAGTTGGTGGAGCGACACCGCGTCGACACCTTCTACACCGCGTCGACGGCGGTGCGGTCGTTCATGAAGTGGGGCGCGGACCATCCCGACTCGCACGACCTGTCCTCGCTGCGCCTGCTGGGGATGGTCGGCGAGCCGACCGACCCGGAGGCGTGGAACTGGTACTGGGGACACGTCGGCGGCAAGGAGTGCCCTGTCGTCGACACGTGGTGGCAGACGGAGACGGGCGGTATCCTCGTCTCCACGCTCCCCGGCGTCGATCCGATGCGACCCGGGAGCGCCGGGCCGGCGGTGCCCGGCGTCGACGTAGCCGTCGTCGACCGCGAGGGCGAGCCGGTGGCGGACGGCGACCCTGGCCACCTCGCGGTGACGACGCCGTGGCCCGGCATGTCCCGCTCCCTCGCGCGGGAAGCGGCCGGGACGGACAACGGCGCAGACGACGGGTGGCTGTACGTCACCGGCGACCGCGCCGTCAGAGACGGCGACGGCTACGTCACCTTCCTCGGCCGCGAGGACGACACCGTCACCGTCGGCAACACCGCCTTCGGGCCGGCGACGCTGGAGAGCGCCGTCATCGAGGTGGACGCCATCGCGGAGGCGGCGGTCGTCGAGTCGAGCGAGCAGGGTGGCACCGCCGTCGCCTACGTCTGCACGGAACGGGACCACGGCGGCGACGACGACCTGCGCGAGGAGATCGGCGAACACGTGGGCGAACGGCTCGGCCCGACGGCCCGCTTCGGCGAGATCGTCTTCACGCCGGAACTCCCCAAGACCCACTCCGGGAAGATCATGCGTCGCCTGCTCGGGGCCATCGCCGACAGCGAGGAGTACGGCGACACCTCCGCGCTCCGCAACCCGGAGATCGTCGGCGAGATCGAAACCGTCGCGAACGACGAGTGATTTCGCCAAGGCTTACGTTCGCGAAACACATTTGCTGTGCTCGACGGATAATGTTAGTTTTGGATGATTTCTGACCACGTGTGACTCGCCACCGCAGCTTTATTTCGGAATAGCTCGACTGTGCGAATCGAGGATGGAGGCACGAGGGACGAAAACACTTGACAAGGCGGGGTACGCACGGATCCGGCGCGCGTGTGAGACCAACCGACAGCGGCTGCTGGTTCGGCTCTGTGGCGAGGTCGGACTCAGGCCGGTCGAGATTGCTCGCATCCAGCCGGGGGATATCCGCGCGCACGTCCACGACGGCAACGTCCACTATTTCCTCCGAGTTCGGGGTGACGGCGGGAGCAACGCCCGCGACGCGTATCTCCCGCGCGAGGTGAAGCGCGAACTCGACCGCTACGTCGAGAGCGAGGGAATCAACGACGCGGCCCCGGTGTTCGACGTGAGTCCGCGCCGCCTTCAGATGCTCGTCGGCGAAGCCGTCGAGCGTGCGGTCGCGGCCGGGGCGGAGTCGCTGCGCGGCGTCTCGACGGCCGACCTGCGCCGCTACTGCGCTCGCGCACAACTCAGAGCGGGGGTGCCACCGGCCGTCGTGATGGCCGTCGGCGGCTGGTCCCGACTGGACGGCTTCGCCGCCGACCCCGACGAGGTGGGCGAGGCGACGGCCGCGGCGGCGTTCGCCCGCGCCGACAGCGACGACGGTAGTCGACTCCGCGCCGCGTTCCAACGAGCGATTCGCCGCCGCGACCGGCGTTGACCCTGAGACGGTCGTCGGTCGGGAGTTACGCGATGTCGCCGCGCCCGTCGATGCGGGCGGCTACATGGACGCGTGGGAGACGGCGCTGGCCGGGGAGACGTGGCGCGGCCCGGTCGTCTGCCGCGCCGCCGACGGTGACCCCGTGGAAGGGGAACTCGCGCTCGCTGGTATCGGCGACCCGACGCGACCGGACGGGTTCGTGGCCGGGTTCCGGCCGGACGGCACTGTCCTACCGACGGCCGACCAGACCCGGTTCTCGACGGTGCAGTCGCGGGTGCTCGCCGCGGGTGACGCGCTGGCCGGGGGCGCGACGCGTGAGGAAATTCTCTCGCGAGCGTGTGGCGCGCTCGTTAAGGGTGACGCATACAGCGGAGCGTGGGCGTTCGACGCGCCCATCGAGGGGACGACGCCGCTCGCCACCGCGGGCGACGCCGACCCTCCCGACGATGGCTCCGCGCTCGCCGCGGCCGCAATCACAAACGGGGCTGTCACCAGCGGCGACGCCGAGCGCGACGACGCGCCGCTCGCGGTGCCGCTCTCGCACGGCAGCACCGACCACGGCGCGCTCGTGCTCGCGCCCACTGGTGCGACAGACGCGCGTGAGCGGCGCTCGCTCGCCGGCCTCGGGGGACGGGTCGCCGGCACGCTCGCGGCCGTCGAGTGGAAGCGCCTCCTGCTCGCCGACGCCGTGCTCGAACTGGAGTTACAGCTGCGAGCGCCCGACGCCGGGTCGCTGTTCGCCGCCGTCTCGGCCGAGTTAGGCTGTGAGCTGACGCTGGAGGGAGTCGTCCCGCTCGACGGCGACTCCCTGCTCTACTACGTCTCGGTCGGGCGACGGCGACTCGTTCCCGGGTGAACTCATCGCCCGCGGGGCGAACGTGAGCGAACTGACTGCGGCGCAGGGCACCGTCGAGCTCACCTGTGAGACTGCGCCCAGCGCCGACGTGCGGGAACTGGTCGAGGGCGTCCAACAGAGCTACCCGGAGACGCGGCTCGTCGCCAAGCGGGAAGTCGAGCGGTCGGTTCGCACGCCGACGGAGTTCCAGCAGGCGCTGGCCGAGCGGCTGACCGACAAACAGCGCTCCGTGTTGCAGGCGGCGTACCACGCCGGCTACTTCGACTGGCCGCGTGGCTCGACGGCCGAGGAGTTGGCCGACTCCATCGGCGTCTCCTCGCCGACGCTCCACAACCATCTCCGCCGGGCACAACGGAAACTGCTGGCCGCCTTCTTCGACGGCGAGGAGTGAGCGACGGCGCGGGCAGATTGTTTTGTATAGGTTAGCGGCGGCATTAATATGAGGGTCGGGCCGAAACCGAGACAGTATGTCGGAGGAAGATAACGCGGATGTCCAGCTCGAAGCGCGGCTTCGAGAGCAGGAGTATTTCCGGCCGTCGGCGGAGTTCGTCGGGCAGGCGAACGCCACCGACCCGGCCATCCACGACGAGGTGGGGGAGTTCCCGGACGGGTTCGAGCGGTACGCCGAACTGCTCGACTGGGACGAACACTGGGACCAGACGTTCGACGGCTCGAACCCGCCCTTCTTCGAGTGGTTCGTCGGTGGGAAGCTCAACGCGTCGTACAACTGCGTCGACCGCCATCTCGACGAGCGGAAGAACCAGACGGCGCTGCTGTGGGAAGGCTCCGATGGCGAACAGGAGAACATCACGTATCAGGACCTCTATCGGCGTGTCAACGAGACGGCCGCCGCGCTCCGGTCGGTCGGCGTCGAGGAGGACGATGTCGTCACGATCCACCTGCCGATGGTCCCGGCGCTTCCGATCACGATGCTGGCGTGTGCCCGCATCGGTGCGCCACACTCGGTCGTCTTCGCCGGCTTCTCGGCACAGGCGCTCGCCGAGCGGGTCGACAGCGCCGACTCGGAGTACGTCGTCACCATCGACGGCTACTACCGGCGCGGCGAGTTCCTTGACCACATCGAGAAGGCCGACGAGGGGGTCGCGGAGGCGGACAACGACCCCGAGGTGTTGACGTGGTATCGCCACGACGAGCCGAACGCCGAGGTGAGCGACGACTACGTTCCGGTCGACGACCTGCTCGACGAACACAAACACGAGACGGTCGAACCGGTCGCCCGCGACGCCGAGGACCCGCTGTTCCTGATGTACACGTCGGGAACGACCGGGAAGCCGAAGGGATGTCAGCACCGCACCGGCGGCTATCTCGCCTACGCCGCCGCCACCTCGAAGAACGTCCTCGACATCGAGCCCGAGGACACCTACTGGTGTGCGGCCGACATCGGCTGGATCACCGGCCATTCGTACATCGTCTACGGCCCGCTCGCGCTCGGCACAACCAGCGTCATGTACGAGGACACGCCGGATTACCCGCACAAGGGTCGCATCTGGGAGATCGCCGAGAGGTACGACGTCGACATCTTCCACACCTCGCCGACCGCGGTGCGGATGTTCATGAAGTGGGGCGAGGAGTACCCCGAGGAGTACGACTTCGACTTCCGGCACATGACGACGGTCGGCGAACCGATCCAGCCGGAGGCGTGGCTCTGGTACTACAAGCACATCGGCGACGAGGACGCCGTCATCGTCGACACGTGGTGGCAGACCGAGACCGGCGGCCACCTCATCACGAACCTCCCGGCGCTCGACGACATGAAGCCCGGTTCGGCGGGCAAGGCGTGTCCGGGCATCGAGCCGGCGCTGGTCGACGACAGCGGCGAGAAACTGCCGGCGGCCTCCGGACAGGCGGGGAACCTCATCATCGAGCAGCCGTGGCCGTCGATGCTCCAGACCGTCTACGGCAACGACGAGCGGTTCATCTCCACCTACTGGGGGGACTTCTCCGACACCGACTCCGACGACTGGCGCGACTGGAACTACAAGGCCGGCGACGGCGCCGTGCAGGCACAGGACGGCTACTGGCGCGTGCTCGGCCGGCTGGACGACGTGATGAACGTCGCCGGCCACCGGCTCGGCACGATGGAACTCGAATCGGCGGTCTCCGAGGTGCAGTCGGTCGCGGAGGCGGCCGTCGCCGCCCGCGAAGATACCCAGAAGGGCGAGGTACCCGACGTGTACGCCGTCGTTCGCGAGGGCGTCGACCCGACCGACGAGGTACGGCAAGAGATCGTCGCCGCCGTCGAAGACGAGATCGGCAAGTTCGCGCGGCCGGCGAACGTCATGTTCGTCGACGACCTGCCGAAGACCCGCTCGGGGAAGATCATGCGGCGCATCCTCGAGAACATCTCCAACGACGAGGGGCTGGGCAACACCACCACGCTGCGTGACCCCTCCGTCCCGGAAGACATCCGCGAGCAGGTGCAGGCCGACTGACGACCGCGCCTCGCTTTTTCAGGGACGCGTTCGTCCGAATCCCGGCCGAATTAGCATAATTATGCGGGGAGTTTATGTGTCGATGGGGTTTGTGAACTGCTGTCGTGAGCCAGAACATTGACCGGCGTGACGTACTCAAAGGCGCCGGCGCGGCGGGGATAGCAGGACTCGCAGGGTGTGTCGGGGGCGAAAGCGGCGGTGACGCTGAATACCCAGCTATCGGGAACTACCCGGTCGAGGGGGACGAGGTCGTCCTTGGCTTCAACGTTCCACAGTCCGGGCCCTACGCTTCCGAGGGGAACGACGAGCTGAAGGCGTACAACCTCGCGGTGGAGCATCTCAACAACGGCGGGGGCTGGGTCGACATGTGGGATGACCTCTCGGCGGGCGGCATCCTCGATAAGACGGTCATCTCGGTCGAGGGCGACACCGCGACTACCCCCGCGACCGCCGAGGAGTCGGCGACCCAGATGATCCGCAACGACGGCGCGATCATGATAACAGGGGGAGTCTCCTCGTCGGTCGCCATCTCCCAGCAGAAGCTGTGTCAACAGGAGCGGGTGCAGTTCATGTCCTGTCTGACACACTCGAACGCGACGCAGGGGGCAGACTGCGTCCGGTACGGCCAGCGCGAGATGCACAACGCGTTCATGACGGGGAAGGCACTCGCCCCTATCTTGGTCGAGGAGTTCGGCGAGGACCTGAACTTCTACTCCATGTACGCCGACTACACGTGGGGGACCTCAAACCGTAACTCGATGAAGCGGTTCCTCGAGGACGAGGGCTGGACGCAGACCGACGAGGCGCCGACGCCGCTCGGCGAGTCCGACTTCTCGCCGTACATGCAGGACGTGCCCCGCGAGGAGACGGACGTGCTGTTGCTCATCCACTTCGGCGCGGACGCGGCCAACTCCATCCCGGCGGCGTTCGACGCCGGTCTCGACGAGGACATGGAGATCGTCGTCCCGCTGTACGACACCATCGCCGCCAACTCCGCCAGCGATGACATCGGCGGCGTCTACGGGACGGTCGACTGGAACTGGCAGCTGGGCGAGGAAGACGAGTTCGCGCAGGCGTTCGTGGACGCCTACCGCGAGGCGGAGGGCGGGGTTCCCTCGTACGCGGCGCGACTGGCGTACTCCGCGACGATGCGGTACGCCGCCGCCGTCGAGCGGGCCGAGACGTTCTACCCGCCGGAGGTCATCAAGCAATTGGAGGGCCACGAGTACGACAACACCGGCATCGGCGAGGCCGTCTCCCGCGGCTGTGACCACCAGTCCCAGCGCGACGTGTTCGTCGTCCAAGGGCGCGAGCCGTCCGAGCAGGAGGACGGTGCGCTGCTGTCGCTCGTCGGCACGACCGACAAGGAAACCGCCGGCTACGCCTGTGACGCGGGCCCCGCCGCCAACTGCGAACTGGGCGACTACGGCGAGGATAGCTGAGACGAACCGGGCGATCCCGGTCGCGTCCCTCGGAAGCTTACGAAACTATTAGATACGATAATTACATGCCTATCCGCACGAGCAAACTCAGTATGACACGCGCTCACACCGGGGTGTCGGCGTCGTGGTAGACATCGCCGGCATCCTCCTCACCGGTCTCCAGCAAGGGGCAATATTCGCGCTTCTCGGTCTCGGGTTGACTATCATTCTCGGAACGATGGAGTTCCTCAACCTCGCGCACGGTGCCCTGTACCTCGTCGGCGCGTACATGGGGCTGTTCATCGTCCGTGAAGTATCGGTTCAGGAGGGGCTGCTCGCCGGTATCGCCGGCGACCCGACGGCGGTCGGCCTCGGGAGTAGCTTCCTCGTCGCGCTGATACTCACGCCGATACTGATGTTCGTCATCGGGGTCGCGATGGAGCGGTTCGTCGCCCGCCCGCTGTACGACCGCACGGAGGTCGAACAGCTCCTGTTGACCTTCGGGCTGGCGCTCATCATCGAGGAGTTGGCCCGCGAATTCGTTGGTTCGCAGCCGTTCTCCAGCTACGCTCCGGACAAACTGCTCGGGTTCACCGTCGGCGGGCAGGCGGACGTCCCGCTCGTGGGACTGTATCCGCGCTGGCGGTTCGTCGTCATCGGGCTGGCGTTTCTGCTCATCGGCCTCTCGTATCTCATCATCGAGCGGACCGACTTCGGGCTCATCGTGAAGGCCGGAACTCGCGACTCCGAGATGGTGCGGATGCTCGGCATCGACATCACCCGGTCGTACGCGCTGGTGTTCGGCGTCGGGGCGGCCCTGGCAGGGCTTGCGGGGCTCGTCGGCGGCACGATAATCGATGTCGCGCCCGGCATCGGGACGAACAACGCGCTGGTGCCGGCGTTCCTGACCGTCGTCATCGGCGGGGCCGGCAGCGTCGTCGGTGCCATCGCCGGCGGTATCATCCTCGGGATGGTCGCCGCCGTGTTCCAGTTTCAGGCCCCGCAGTGGTCACAGATCGTCCTGTTCGGCTTCGTCGCCGTCTTCCTGCTCGTCCGCCCGGGCGGGCTGTTCGGAAGCGTGGAGGTGGGCGAATGAGCGACGACGCCGAAACCGACGGCGGCACGGCCATCGAGGTGACGCCCGAGGACGGAAACTTGGTTGACCGGCTCGTCGCGGCGAAGGACGGCGAGCGGTTCGTCGCGGTCGCGGCGTTCGTCGGCGTCTTCGCCATGCCGTTCGTCCTCATCGACGTGCTCGGCGTCTTCGATACACTGATCGGTCTCAGCCTCGGCGGCTTCGTCGGCCTGCCGACGCTCATCCTCTCGTTCGGTATCGTCGCCGTTGGCTACAACCTCCTGCTCGGCTACACCGGGCTGTTGTCGTTCGGGCACGCGGCACTGTTCGGCTCCGCGGCGTACGCCGCGGGCATCTTCTCGAACAACGTAGTCGCGAGCCCGCTGCTCGCGGTGGTCGTCGGCATCGCCGTGGCGACCCTGCTGTCGTGGCCCATCGGCTTCCTCTCCATCCGCCGGTCGGGGGTCTACTTCGCCGTGTTGACGCTGACGTTCGGCCAGATGCTGTACTTCTACGCGTTCGGGCCGGGGTCGTGGCTCACTAACGGCGACGACGGCTACACGCCATTCGACGTGGCCGGCGGCCCCGACCTGCTCGGCTTCCTGGCGATGGACGCCTCAATCACGACGCTGTTCCGCGATATTACCGGCCTGACGCTGACGCTGACCGACGGGCTCGACATGACCGTCGGCTACATGCTCGCGGGGCTGGTCGGCGTCCTCGCCATCGTCGTCGCCCACCGCATTATCAAATCACCGTACGGACTGATACTGAAGGCCATCGGACAGAACGAACAGCGCGTGGCGTTCGTCGGCCTGAACGTGTTCCGATACAAGCTGATGGCATTCATCCTGAGCGGCGTGTTCGCGGGCGCGGGCGGCGCGCTGTACGCCCTCTCGAAGGCCGGCCTCACCGTCCACCCGGACGCGACGCTGTACTGGGTCGTCTCCGGCGACTTCGTCATCATCACGGCCGTCGGCGGGGTCGGCTCGCTGGCCGGGCCGCTCATCGGGGCGGTCGTCTTCGAGTACATCAGGCTCGTCGTGCAGGGGATCACCGTCCCCGGAACCGAATTCCAGATCGGGTCGCTGTGGCGGCTGCTGCTCGGGGTGGTGTTCGTGGTCGTGGTGACGCTGTTCCCGGACGGTATCTACGGCGGGTTGAGCTCGCTCGGCGACCGGCTCGTCGAGCGGTTCGGTGCTGCTACCGACGCCGACACCGACGACCGTCGGCCGGTCGAGGAAGTCGAGGAGACCGGGGGTGATGACTGAGATGTCGTCCATCCTCGAAACCGACGGGCTCACGAAGCGGTTCGGCGGGCTCACCGCCGTCAACGACGTGGACCTGACCGTCGAGAGCGGCGAGACACGCGCCATCATCGGGCCGAACGGGGCCGGCAAGTCGACGTTCATCAACCTCGTCACCGGGCTGTTGGACCCGACGGAGGGGAGCGTCCGGTTCGACGGAGACGACATCACGGGACAGGAGCCCCACGAGATAGTCCAGCAGGGCGTCTCCAAGTCGTTCCAGACCGCCTCCATCTTCCCGGAGATGACGGTCCAAGAGAACGTCCGGATGGCGGCGCTCGCGGCCGAGCGTGGCTCCTTCCGGTTCGACTTCCTCAGCCGGCGCGACAGGCTCACCGACGTTGCGGACGTGGCCGAGGAGAAGCTGCGCGCCGTCGACCTGTGGAGCGACCGCGCAGTCGACGCACAGAACCTCCCGTACGGCGACAAACGCCGGCTGGAGATCGCCATCGCGCTCGCCTCCGAGCCGGATCTGCTGTTCATGGACGAGCCGACCGCGGGGATGTCACCAGAGGAGACGGACGCGACCGTCGACCTTGTCGAACAGGTCCAACGCGAGTTGGGACTGACTATCGTACTCGTGGAACACGACATGGAGATAATCTTCCGTATCGCCGACCGTATCGCCGTGCTTAATCGTGGGACCGTTATCGCCGACGCGACTCCCGACGAGGTACAGGGTGACCCAGACGTGCAGGAGGCGTATCTCGGGGGTGTCGAGCTGTGAGCCTGCTTGCGGTCGACGATATCGACGCCTACTACGGGGAGAGCCACATCCTCCGCGGACTCTCGATGGCCGTCGAGGAAGGCGAGATATGCGCGCTGTTGGGTCGCAACGGCGCTGGCAAGACGACGACGCTCCGCTCGGTCGCGGGCGCGCGCCCGCCGGACGTGCGTGACGGTACCGTCACGTTCCGTGGCGACGACATCACGCAGATGGCCACGGAAGACATCGCCATCCGCGGGGTCGGGCTCGTTCCCGAGGAGCGGCGGGTCTTCCCCAACCTCACTGTCGAGGAGAACCTCCACCTCTCTGAGGTGTCGCGCAACGCGTCGAACACGGCCGGCCGCGATGTCGGAGACCTCCCCGAGACGCGGCCGCTGTCGGAGTTATACGAGGCGTTCCCCCGGCTCGACGAGCGGCAGAACCAGCTCGCCGGGACGCTCTCGGGCGGGGAACAGCAGATGCTCGCCATCGCCCGGGCGCTCCGGCAGGCGCCGGATCTGCTGATGCTCGACGAGCCGTATGAGGGACTTGCGCCGCAGATAATCGACGATGTCGAGGACGCCATCGAGCGCATCAACGACGAGGGGACGACCATCCTGCTCATCGAGCAGAACGCCGCGGCGGCGATCAGCATCGCCGACCAGTGTTACATCATCGACCAAGGGCAGGTCGTCTTCGACGGTGAGGCCGAGGAACTCCGCGAGGACGAGGAGACCCGCAAGCGGTATCTGGGTGTCTGAGATGGGGCTCGCAGATTCGGAGGACCGGTACGAGCTCCTCGTCGAGGAGGGCGTCTTCGCGGAGACCGAGGACGGCCGCGTCGCCGTCACGGAGGCGTTCGACGCCACGAAACGGGTGTACCACGACAGCTACGCCGATATCGACGACGCGACGTTCCACGAGACGATTGCCGACCTGTTCGAGCTATCGGTCACCGACGCGCGCGACCGGATCGACTCGCTCGGCATCACGCGGTCACAACTCGTGGCGTATCTCACGCTCCGGTCACATCTCGAGGACCGCGGCGTAATCGTGGACGGCAGCGACCTCGTGAGAATGGCCGGGATGGTCGCGGACGTGACGCCCGTCTCGCCGGTGCCCGACGATACGGTGGCGCTGACCGACGACGACTACGAGCAGTTCCTCGCGGACAACCCGGACGCCGTCGTCTTCGTCTGGAAGCTCCACTGTGCCCCGTGTAAGGCGATGAAAGGGGAGCTTGACGAGGTGCTTGGACTCGTTCCCGACGGCGTGGCGGTCGCCGGCGTCGACGGCGAGCGCGTCGACGCCTTCCGCCGCGAGTTCGACGTGTCGGCCGCTCCGGCGACGGTCGTCGTCGCCGACGGCGACCACCACGAGACGCTGGAGAGCCGCCGCGAGCCGTCCCGGCTCGCGGAACTGTTCGACGCGGCCTACGACGACTGAACGGCCCGCTCGAACCACTCCGGCCGCTCGACCGTCGTCGCCGACACATCGCTATATCTCACCTGCCACTCGACTCGCACCGGCTCGGCGTCCACGGTCCCGGTGAAGCGGAGCCGGAGCGACCGCACCAGCCCACGCTCGGTCACCGTCGCCCGTAGCGAGACGTTCCGCACGTCCGTGAATTCCCCGGTGAACGACGCCCGGCGGAGTTCACTCCCGCGGAGTCGGTAGACGACCGTGTCGCCGTCCGTGCCGCGCTCGACCGCGTCGATGTCCACGGACCGGAAGACGCCCGTGTAGAAGCTCGTGGGGTCGGCCTGCCCGCCTCCGAAGGGGACCGTCGCCACCCAGTATTTCCACGTGCCGGCTCCGCCCTCACGCGGGCGAAATTCGTTGTATATCGTCGAGTCGTCGTTCGTGAGTCGACGAACGTAGACGGAGCCGTTCGACCAGAACGCGGCCGACGCCGGGGGAGTGCCGAGAAACACCGGCCCGTCGGGTCCCGCGGTCGCCGCTCGTGCGTGATATCCCCGATCAGCGGCCAACTCTACCCGGATTTGCAGTCCCGACCGGACCGTCCCGTTCCCGTACCGCTCGGTCCGGTTCGCGATGAGCGTGTACGACCTGTTCTCGATTGCGGCACGGTGTGCGGCCGCGAGTCGGTCGGCGTCGACGACGCCCGCCTCCGTCACGCCGGGAGCGAGCGTCGAATCCGAAGGAACCGGTGCCGCTGTCGCCGTCTCGGCTGATGTCTCGTTCACCCCGCCCGTGGGCGCGTTACAGCCCGCGAGCACGAGCAGACAGACGATGACGACGGTTCGCATACGCGTTGTTCGGCGGCCGGCCGCCTAAATCCTCACACTACGTCTCCGGCTCGGCGTCGTCGTAACGATTGGCGACGTAGACGACGCCGATCAGGAGCACGCCCAGTAGCGAGCCAATCGTCGTTCCCCCGTAGATGGCCATCCCGACCGGAGTCGGCGGGAGTTGCACGACGCCGAACAGTTCGGGGTCGAGCCCCTGCGGCCCGATGGCACCGATGATGAAGCCGATGCTCGCCGTGAGAAGGACGACGATGACGTAGATGGTGATGACGAGCCCCGGGCCGCCGGTTCGATCCTCCGTCTCGCTCACGCGCGAACTCCGAGCGGTCGGAAGATTAGCCTTTTGACCGCGTGGAGCCAACTCAACGTATGACCGAGAAGGAGGCGCTGTTCGGGGTGCTCACCGCTATCGCGTCGCTCATGTTCATCACCGGAATCGTCCTCGTGTTGACGAGTCTGAGCTAAAAGATCGAGTTACTCGTCGTCGACGCGGCGCACCGCGGATTCGACCTCGCCGCCGTCGGCACGGATCTCGCCGTCGCTCTCGCCGCCGTCGGTGAGCGCGAGCGAGTCCTCGTCGGCCGTCAGTTCCTCTTCGAACCACTGGAACTCGCGGGAGTGCTGGCCGGTCTCCTTCAGGTTCCACGGGTCGCCGTCCTCCACGACGGGCCCCTCGATGTACGACTGTGTCATGTTCCACAGCCAGATGACCTGTCCGAACAGGATGATGAACGCCCCGACCGTCGCAATCTGGTGGAGCGTCGTGATCTGGGCCAGGGGTGCGATAGCACCGCTGAACTCGTAGGTGGCGTAGCGGCGCGGCATGCCGAGATAGCCGAGCAGGAGCATCGCGAAGAACGTGATGCTCACGCCGATCTCGGAGAGCCAGAAGTGCCACTTGGCGAGCGTCTTCTGGTACATCTTCCCCGTGACGATGGGGAACCAGTAGTAGATGGCACCGAAGCCGGCGAAGGCGATCATTCCCATCACGATCCAGTGGAAGTGACCGACGACGTAGTAGGTGTCGTGGAGCACCAGATCAATCGGGATGGCCGCGAGGAAGACGCCGGTGATGCCGCCGATGACGAAGTTGGCGACGAAGCCGATACAGAACAGCATCGGCGCGGCGAGCCGGATCTTCCCGTTCCACATCGTCGTGATCCAGTTGAACGTCTTCACCGCCGACGGAATCGCGATTGCCAGTGAGACGGCCATGAACGACGCCCGGATGCGCGGGTTGATCCCCGTCGAGAACATGTGGTGGGCCCAGACGCCGAAGGAGAGCACGCCGATGGCGAGCGTCGAGTAGATGACGAACTTGTAGCCGAACAGCTTCCGACCCGAGAACTTGGGGAGGATCCACGAGACGAGTCCCATCGGCGGCAGCACGAGGATGTACACCTCGGGGTGGCCGAAGAACCAGAAGAGGTGCTGCCAGAGGATGGGCGACCCGCCTTCGACCGCGAAGAACGTCGTCGCGAAGTTCCGGTCGAGCAGCAGCATGATGAGCGCACTGCCAAGCAGCGGGAACGCGAAGAGGATCAGCGCCGACTGGGTGAGGATGGTCCACGAGAAGATGTCGAGATTCGCCCAGTTCACCTTGTTCGACCGCTCCGTGAAGATGGTCGCGACGAAGTTGATCGCGCCCATCGTCGCGGAGACGCCCGAGAGGTGGAGTCCGAGCAACATCAGGTCGACGCCAGCGTTGGCCTGCTCGGCCGACAGCGGCGTGTACATCGTCCACGCGGTCTGTGCCGCCTCGACCTCACCACCGGTGAGCGGCGCGAGGAAGAAGCCCGCCCAGATGAGGAGCGCGGCCGGCGGGAGTAGCCAGAACGCGATGGCGTTGATACGCGGGAACGCCATGTCGTCTGCGCCGATGAGCAGCGGGACTCGAGCCGCATGAGCATGACCGACATGCCACCCCAGACAAAGGCGATGGTGGCGTAGACGCCGTAGAGAATACCGATGTCCTTGTGGTCGACCGTCGTGAGCCAGCGAATCAGCCCGGCGGGCTTGTGCCCGTGACTCGTCTCGTCGCCGTAGCCGGCACTGCCGCTCCCCAAGGGGGTGTACGTGCGAAGCCTCTCCATCCGAGAGAGAAGAGCGACGACGCCCACGAGAAAGACACCCATGAGGACGGTCAGCGCGAGCTGTTCTCCTGCCATGCATCGTCGTCAGAACTGAATAATAAGAAAGTTTGTGTTCCCGGGTGACCGGGAGCGGGCGGGTGATTCCAGTTACGCGGACTCCTCGCCGGCTCCCTCCGCTGGCTCGTCGGACGTGATCTCGGCGTAGTCCGCGTCTTCGTCGGGGTTCGCCGCGGCCGCCTCCGGCTCGGCGAACTCCTCGGGGTCCGCCTCCAGTTCCTCCTCGGCGTTCGAGATCGCCTTCCCCGAGAAGTAGGTGAGGACGAACAGGCCGCCGAAGGTCAGAATGACGATGCTGAACTGGATCGCCTGGCTGGCCGGGTCGGACCCGAACGGGTTGAACAGCGCGAAGACGACGACGAAGAAGGCCATCATCGCCAGCGGGATAGCGTTGACGATGAGGTCGAGGAGCGTCTCCCGGTCGAACGTCCGTGATGACATACCTGAGGCTTAGGCTACCGCGTCTAAGAGGTTACGGGTTCGCGCCGAGGGGGTCAGGCCGCGAACGGATCGCCGTCGACGACGGCCACGCCGGCCGCGCTCGCCGCGAGCGCGATGACGCCCGCAGCGGCGATGGAGAATCCTCGCAGGACGATGGTGTCCGCCCCGTCGACGGCACCGAGGACGGCAGCGACGTTCACGCCCGTCTGTGAGGTGACGACCCACGCGCCGACCGCGACGAGGACGACGCCGAGGCCGGCGAGCAGTCGCCACGGGCGCTCGCTGTACCCCGCCTCCTGCACGATGCCGGCGACGCTCCCGACGAAGAGGAGGAGCCCCCCGACGGCCACCGGATACAGTCCCATGAACACGCCGACCTCGCCGACGGCGAGCCCCAGCGCCACGAACAGCGGCCACGGGCTCGCCTTCGAGGCCTCGCTGGCCGGCATGGTCGCGTCCGCCTCTCCCTCAGACATTACGCCTACTGGGGACGGTGCCCTCAAAGCCTCGTCGGTGTCAAAAACGCCGGCGGTGTTCAGACAAGCTGGTCGTCGCTCGGCGCACAACCGCGATGGGTGGGACTGAAAGGGGCCGGGCGGTACGGGAAGCACGGCGACGTAAGCACCGCAGTCCGACCGAAGGGAGGACAAGGCGCGCAGCGAGGTCTGCTCGCGGCCGCAGGCCGCTCGCACGGCCCGTGGCGGCTTCGCCGCCACGCTGTCCAGGCCTCGCTGCGGTCCTCTCGCTCGCTTCGCTCGCGTTGCGGTCCTTGCGTCGGCCGGGTGTCGCGACCTTTATACCAGCCACGGCCGGCCCTACGCGCATGAAGGCGACCGCGAAGGCCCATCCGATTCAGGGGCTCGTGAAGTACCACGGGATGCGCGATCCGGAACTTCGGCTCCCGTACCACGACTCGATCAGCGTCTGTACCGCGCCCTCACACTCGAAGACGACCGCCGAGTTCGACGACGCGCTCGCCGCCGACGAGATCGTCATCGACGGCGAGGCGGCCACGGGTCGCGGCCGCGAGCGCGTCGAGATGGTGATCGACCACGTCCGCAACCTCGCGAACATCGACGCGCCGGTGCGCTTCCACTCGGCGAACAACTTCCCGACGAACATCGGCTTCGGCTCCTCGTCGTCCGGCTTCGCGGCCGCGGCGATGGCGCTGGTGGAGGCCGCAGGGCTCGACATGACGCGACCGGAGGTATCGACGGTCGCCCGTCGCGGCTCCTCCTCCGCGGCGCGGGCCGTCACCGGCGCGTTCTCGCAGCTCGATGCCGGGATGAACGACGAGGACTGTCGATCCCACCGCATCGAGACAGGGCTGGAGGACGACCTGCGGATCGTCGCCGCGGAGGTGCCGGCGTTCAAGCACACCGAGGAGGCCCATAGAGAGGCGGAGGAGTCGCATATGTTCGACGCGCGGATGGCGCACATCCACGAGCAGATAGCCGATATGCGTGACGCGCTCCGGCGTGAGGCGTTCGGCGAGGCGTTCGAGTTGGCCGAACACGACTCGCTGTCACTGGCCGCGACGACGATGACCGGCCCCGCGGGCTGGGTGTACTGGCAGCCGGAGACGCTGGCAGTGTTCGAGACGGCCCGAGAGCTGCGCGAGGAGGAAGGGATTCCCGTCTACTACTCGACGGACACGGGGGCGTCGGTGTACGTGAACACGACCGCTGCCCACGTCGACCGCGTGGAGTCGGCCGTCGCCGAGCACGTCCCGACGCGCGTCTGGGAGGTCGGTGGTCCCGCACAGGTACTCGACGAGAGCGAGGCGCTGTTTTAGCGGTCGCTACCGCACGCAGTACACGTGATCGTCATCGCGTCCATCGCCGGCATCCGCGGGTCATCGGCGTCGCTCGCCGCCAGCGAGTGGACCGTCTCCGCGCCGCAGTCGGGACAGTCGACGAGCGCCTCCACGCCGTCCCACGCGTGTCGCTCTGACCCGACGCCGATTGCCAGCCCCGTCACGGGTTCCTTGGTCTCGTTGCGGCCCTGCTGGAAGACATCGCCCGCCTCGAAGTGGATCGCCCCCATGGGGCCGACCTCGGTCGTCTCGCTCGCCTCGTTCGGGTCGGGCGTCGTCTCGAACGTCGCCGTCCCCTCCAGCACGACGAACAGTTCCTCCTGATCCGTGTGGGTGTCTGATCCGTGTGGGGGTGGAGGCCGCCAGAGAACGACTCACCGGGGTCGAGTTCCAGATACGTCGCGACGAACCCCATCGCATCGATGGCCCGCGACAGCGACCGTCGGTCCTCGTTTGTCCCCATGAAGTGTGGCACCCGTTCCACGTCGTCGAGATCGATCTGTTTCATGTGGCGTGTTCACATTTTTCTCGGTGAAAGTCTGCGTGTCGGTCGCAGGAGTGTCAAATCAGGGGTGATTGCGGAGAGTAGGCGAGCAACGAGGTGTAGAAAGCCCCCGGTCGCTACGGTCGCGCGGCTCGCTGCGCGCCTCGCTCACTGCGTTCGCTGCGGTGCTTGCGTCGCCGGGCTTCCCGTACCGACCGGCCCCTTTCAGTCCCACCCACCGCGGTCACTCAGCCAAGCGACGACCCGCGTATCTGAACACCGCCGTTGCTCGCTGAGGCCGGGATGTCGCTCCACAGAAGCCACGCACGGCACGGTTCCGCCGCGTCCGAGCCGGCAGGTTCCGGCAGACCCAAGCGGCACGCGCCCGAACGTTGCGTATGCATGTCGCCGTGTTCGGTGCCGGCTACGCTGGCCTAACGGTCGCGCGCCGGCTCGAACGAGCCCTCCCCGCCACGGTCGAGTTGACGCTGGTCGACGAGCACCCGTACCACCTCGTCCAGCACGAACTACACCGCGTCATCCGCCGGCCAGAGGTGGCCGAAACTATCCGCGCCGGAACCGCCGAACTCGCAGACGAGGACACTATCGACTACGACTACGCGGCGATCTGCTTCGGCGCGGAGACGGCCTTCTACGGGCTTCCGGGCGTCGAGGAACACGCACTGCCGCTCAAGCGACTCGCACACGCCGACCGTATCCGGTCGCGGTTTCACGCGGCAGAAGGCGGCCAGTTCGTCGTCGGCGGGGCGGGCCTCTCCGGGATACAGGTCGCGGGTGAACTCGCCGCGACCGCCGAGGAGAACGACTACGACGCGGAGATTCACCTGCTGGAGATGGCGGACACCGTCGCGCCGGGCTTCGACGCCGAGTTCCAGCGGACAGTCCGTGAGACGCTCGACGATAGCGGCATCGACGTTCACACCGGGGCGACAGTCGCGGAAGCGACGGCCGACGCGGTCGAACTCGAATCCGGCAAATCCCTCGCGTACGATGGCTTCGTCTGGACGGGCGGTATCCGCGGGCCGAACGCGCTCGACGGCGAGCGTCGTGAGACGCGGGGCACGCTTCGCGTCGACGACACTACCTTCGTCGCTGGCGACGCGGCTCGCGTGGCCGACAGCAGCGGCGACCCGGTTCCGGCGAGCGCACAGACCGCGCTCCGCGAGGCGAAGGTCGCGGCCGACAACATCGCCACGCTCGTCGACCACGACCTGTCCGACGGAGGTGGCTCGACCAGCGTCAACTCGACCGCTACACCTTCGACTCGCCGGGGTGGGTCGTCACGGTCGGCGACGACGCCGTCGCACAGGTCGGCCCGTCGGTGCTCCGAGGACAGGCCGCCCGCGCCGCGAAGGCGACTATCGGCGCGGCACATCTCTCCTCCGTCGGCGCTATCACCGACGCCTCGCGACTCGCGAGAGAGGAGTTGTGATCAGACGTTCGGGATGCCGACCGCCGACAGCGACGTGAGACCGAGGGCGCTCAACACACCGAGCACGACCAGCGCCGCGACCCACGCGACGAGCGCGATACCGCCGGCGCGGAGCCAGCCGACGCCGTAGCGCCACCTGATGACGAGTAGATACGCCAGCAGCGTGAGCGCAGGTCCGAGCAGCGGGATGCCACCGACGAAACCGCTGACGACCGTCCAGACGACGGCGCCGACGCCGGCCGTGACGAGGGCGTGCGTGTAATCCTGTGCCGACACGAGCAGGCGAGCGCCGAGGTGGATGCCGACGCCGCCGACGAGGAGACTGGCCAGCAGGACGACGGCGTTGTCGAGTGGAGCCATCGTCCGGCTATCGGCTCCCCCGGGTTCTCATCCTTGTGGCCGCTCACTCCGGTCGCGGGCCGTCCGGCAGCGCCGTCGCGTCGATGAGCGAGTCGGCCACCGCGTCGTGATCGGGGAGGTGTTCGCCCAGTCCAGCGGCCGTCGCGACGGTCGTCAGGAAGGTCGCCTCCCGGCAGGGCAGGTCGGTGCGCGGGCCGCCGGCGCTCCCGTCGTGGTGAGCCAACACGCCCTCGATACCCCGGGCGACCGTCGCCGGGTCGCGCACGAGGATGCCGTCGATTGTCTCCGAGCGGCCGCCGTACAGCGCTCGCTCCTCGTGTTCGGTCGTCGCGAAGAAGCCGGCGTTGGCGAGTCGGGTCACGGTTCCGGCGAACCGTTCGCCGGCCCGCTCCATCTCGCCGGCGTCGCCGAGCGCGCCGGCCGCGAACGCGAGGTAGTAGTCGCGGTGTAGCGCCGCTCGCTCGTCTAACTCCCCGAGGTCAGTCCGGTCGACCGCGCGTTTCAGCCCGCGGGCGAGGCCCGGCACGGCCTGTTTCGATCCCGCGAGCGTCGCAGCCCGAAGCGCGTAGTACCGCTCGTCGACCGGGTCGGTGCCGGCGTCGGCCGCGCCGGCGTGGAGTTCCATCGCCGTATCGAACCAGCGCCGGGCCGTGTCGGTGTCGTCGCGCACCTGCACGAGGCCGGCGGCGGCTTTCTCGGCCAGTGTCGCCGTCGTGGCGCGGTAATCGCCGAGTTCGTCGTCGGGGACGGCACCCGTGGCGAGCGCCTCGGTTCGGTCGTCGAGCGTCGCCAACTCGCCGTCGAGCCAGCCGGTCAGGTCTGTCACGGCCATGCGTAGTAGTTCGCGCGCATCACGGGTAGCAGTACGCCCGAAGTGGTTCGGGCGACAGCGCCCACCCACCTGCCCTCACGCCCCCGTCGCGTCCGCGACGGCCTCGTTCAGCCGTCGGGTCGCGGCGGCCGGGTCGTCTGCACGCGTGATGGCCGAGATGACCGCCACGCCGTCGGCACCGGCCGCGACCACGTCCCCCGCGTTCTCGACGGTGACACCGCCGATGCCGACGAACGGTAGATCGACCCCCTCGCGGATGGCGCGAACGCGGTCGAGGCCCACCTTCGAGTCCTCGGGGTCGGTGTCCTTCGACGAGGTGGCGTACACCGCGCCGACGCCGAGATAATCCGCGCCGGCGGCCGCGGCCGCCTCCGCCCCGGCGACAGTCGAGACGGACCGACCGATGATCGCATCGGGGCCGAGTTGGTCGCGTGCGACCGCGACGGGCAGGTCGTCGTCGCCGAGGTGGACGCCGTCGGCGTCGAGTGCCGCCGCGAGGTCGATCCGGTCGTTGACGATGAGCGGCACGTCTGCGGCCGCGGTCAGTTCTCGCACCGTCTGCCCGACTTCGTATCGGTCGCGCGCGCTTGCCGCCTTCTCGCGGAGTTGGACCACGCCGATGCCGCCGGCAAGTGCTGCTTTGACCACCTCGACGGTCGTCCGATCTGGCGACAGCGCCGCGCCGGTGACCAGATACGTCCCGAGATCCATCGGTGGCGCGTATCGGTGGCTCGCGCAAAAGGGTGGTGTCCGGTGAACTCCGGGCAATCGTGGTCGGAGCGAACAAGCGCGACACACAGACCGACGGTCTACAGGGAGAGTCGGCCGTTGTATCATGCACCTGCACTCTGACACAGGCCGACTCGCCGAGTCAGCGACGTGTGAACGCGGCCCACTCGCCGTGGTATTTTATTGTGTTGTCGTGTGAATTTCTGTATCAGTCGTGCGGCCAATTCCCCCCATGTTCGGACTTTCGACCCAGAACTTTCGACTGCTGTTGTCGGCGGTGGTCGCCATCAGCGGCGTCCTCCTCCTCATTGGCGTGCGGGCCGGCGTCCGGTTGACCGAACAGTTCTTCCGCGATCACGCGGTGACGGACGATTATCTCTCGCAGGTGCCCGCCGTGCTCGTCCCGACGCGACTGTTGCGGCTACTGGTGCAGGGCGTCGTGCTGTTCGAGGTGGCGCTGCTCCTGTTGTACGTCTGGGGGTACGGCGGCATCGTCGGACAGATCGGCGAGTTCATCGTCGATCTGGTGCCGTTGCTGATCCGGACGGGCGGAACGCTGCTACTGCTGGCCGGTCTCGTCCTCGGACTGAATCTGGTCCGCGAGCGGATCACGTCGCTGTCGGACGAGGTCGACCGCATGACGGACCACGAGGAGCGGGTGTTGCTCCGGATGGCGCATCTGCTCGTCTTCGTCGCCGTCGGGCTGGCGACCCTCTCACTGTGGAGCTTCAACCTCGGCAATCTCATCATCGGGGCGGGGTTCCTCGGCATCGTCGTCGGGATGGCGTCCCGGCAGATACTCCAGTCCGGCCTCGCCGGTATCGTGCTCATGTTCTCGCGGCCGTTCGAGGTCGGCGACTGGGTCGAGATCGGCGACGACGAGGGCACCGTCACCGACATCAGTCTGATGCACACCCACCTGCGGAGCTTCGACGGCGAGATCGTCACGATCCCGAACGACCGGGTCGACGCGTCGACCGTCGTCAACCGGTCGGAACACGGCCGGCTTCGACTCGATGTGGACGTCGGCGTCGACTACGACGCCGACCTCGATGTCGTCGAGGGGGTCGTGGTCGACGCCGTCAGAGATGTCGACAGCGTGCTCGACGCGCCGTCGCCCGAGGTGGTCGGCATCGAGTTCGGCGACTCGTCGGTCGTGGTTCGCGTCCGGTTCTGGATCGACAACCCCTCGTCACACCGGAAGTGGCGCGCGCGGACGGCGGTGATCCGCGCGATCAAGACCGCACTCGACGAGGCCGGCATCGACATCCCGTACCCCGTCCGGAACTTCAGGCCGTCGGAGCGCGCCGTCGAAGCCGACGCCGAACGAATCCCAAGATCGAAGTGATCGCCGGTCGACGGCCAGAACACGATGATCGACGCGGCACACGTCGTCTACGTCGGAGAGGGGACGCTACTGCCGGACGACGAGACGTTCGCCGTCCGGACCGTCGCCGACCCGAGCGAGGTGTATCCCGAACTCGAAACGGCCGAGGTCGACTGCGTCGTCTGTGACGCTCGCGTCGACTGGGCGGCGCTCGACGTCGGCCTCGACGACCGATTCAACGACGTGCCGTTCGTGGTGTACGGCGAGGCCACGCCGGAGCGGATCGAGCGCACCGACGACGCGGTCGACGCGCTGGTGCCTCGCGGTGCCAGCGACGCCTACGTCGCCGCGCGCATCCGCGACGTCGTCGCCGACGGCGACCGACGCGAGACGCGTCTCGAACGCGTCGACGCCCGATTCTATGCCCTCGCGGAGAGCATCAACGCCGGCATCGTCACCGTCGACACGGACGGCATCGTCCAGTTCGCCAATCCCGGCATCGAGTCGATCCTCGGCTGGGATCCCGAGGAGTTAGAGGGCGGCCCGGTGACGAGGCTCGTTCCCGAGCGTCTCGTCTCACAGCACCACGAGGGGATCGAACGGTATCTCGACACCGGCGAGCGCACCATCAACTGGGCCGGTACGGAGTTTCCGGCGGTGAGCGAATCCGGCGACGAGGTGTCGCTCACGCTCGCGCTCGGCGAGTTCGAACACGCGGGGGACCGCTATCTCAGCGCCATCGTCTCCGAGCGACCGGACGACATCGACGCCGACCGGCTTCGAGACGAACTCGAAACGGCACGCGAGGCGATTGCATCGCTGCCGGACGAGGACTCCGGAGCCGTCGCGGCCGCGCTCCAGCGAGTGCGGGACCTCCTCGACGAGTAGGTCGACGCGGATCCGTTCGCTGGACCGTATCCCCGGACTTCGGCCCGTCACGACCCTATCTGTGTCAGATAAGCTGCGTTCGGTCCCCCGTGTTATATGTTCGATTGGTGAGTAGCTCGTCCCGATGGACAGCGAGCCGAGACGGCGAAACACTCCCCGAGCGGACGGCACCCCCCGACTCCCCGACGACAGTCGATGAGCGACGACGCAGACGGCGGTCAGTCGGTGTCCGCGTTTGTCCCCGTCGAAGACTCGACGGACCGGCAGTCGGACGACCGCGGATCGCCGGTCCAGACAGATTCGGAGCAGGCGACGGACGACGCGGCCGAAGCGTCGACGGACGGAACGGTCGACGCAAAAGCAGAGTCGGTCGGCGATGCCAGCGCGGAAGCGGAGGAAGATATCGCCGCCGCGCTCAACGAACTCGCCGCGCGTGGCGAGGAGGCCGCCGGAGATGTCGATGCGGCGCTCGATGAACTCGTCGCACGCGGCGAAGCAGCCGACGGGGATATCGACGCCGCGCTCGACGAACTCGCGGACCGTGGCACGCGAACGGACGAGGCTACCGAGGAGTAGCGGTGAGTTCCTGTCGCGAGCCAGTGGGAGTATCGAGGCGGAAGAGTGGGTTCGGGCTTAGAACGTGATGATTTCGTAGTCGTCGTCGACGAGCGACCGGATGCTCGGGTGGCCGTCGTGGTCGTCGAGCGCGACGATACCCGCGTCGTCCACCGCGTCTTCGACGCCGAACGCGCCGGCGCAGTAGTCACAGGCCACCGCGTCGCCTTTTACCGCCTGATACAGTTCGTGATAGTCGCTCTCCGGGTCTTCGAGTTCTGGAATCCACTGTGTCCCGGCGCCGTCGAAGACGAGTTCGAGTTCGTCGTCCTCGTTCTGGGCGAACTCCTTGGCCGTCTCCAGCCCGTTCACGACGCGACCGAGATTTCCGTGTCCGTCCGTGTCTGCGAGGATTACGACTGCTGCTTTCGCCATTGCAGTTCGGCGTAAATCGGTGGTGGTTATAGGCGACGCGCGGCTGTGTGAGCGGGGCGGGACTCCGGTACACAATCGTGAGAGATACCGAACCGAGCAGTCGTGACGGCTGAACTGCACGCTCACGGGGTCGGCGCGGGCAGACCGCTCTCGACTCAGAGGCTCGCCGGGTCGATCTGTCGGCCGACCAAGACGAGGTTCCCGAGCAACAGCACGGCGGCAATCGGCAACAGGAACTGGAAGAGTGTCACGACGATGCCCGACGCCTGAAGGCCGAGGAGAATCAGCACGACCGGGCCACAGCAGGCCGTGCCCGACAGCACTGCCGGAACACTCGCGAGGAGGCCGGACGACGAGGAGCCGAGTCCGCAGGCGACGGACTGTCGCCACGCGAGATACGTGAAGCCGACGTTCAGCCCGACCAAGCCGGCGATACCGAGTCCCAACACCGTGTTGAGCGAGAACAGGTACGTGATCGGGCCAACCGACAGGCGCGCGACGGGCGTGAAGGAGAACGGCCCCAGCTCCGGCCGGAAGAACTTCTCGAAGGTGCCCGTGACGACTGTCACGTCGAATCCGCCGGTACCCGGCGCGAGATGGCCGAGTGCGTACAGGTAGATCAGGAAGTACGCGAGGGTCGTCCCGCCGACGACGAGCGTCGCGTCGGGACGGCGAAACACCGCCATCGCGGCCGCGACGGTCCGGGAGAGCGCAGCTCTGACCCGGGCGAGCGGAACGTCGCTACGCGTAGACATCGGTATCGGGGTAGAAGCCGAGCCACGCGAACCACATCGCGTCGAACGCGTGAATTCTCGTGAGCGGCAGCGCGTCCGGGTCGTGCGAGGAATCACCGACCGACACCGTCTCACCGTCGACCGTGACCGTCTGCTCGTCGGGGTTCAGATAGACGTAGCCCGTGTCCAGTCGCGGGTCGGAGACTGCGACGACCGGTGTCCCGCCCAGTTCGCCTGTCACGACTCGCTCTTCGAGGAGCCGGGACTTGTCGAACGCGACCGCGCCGGCGGTGGTTCGGGCACCCACGAAGACGCGCTTCTTACTGAATCGGTCGGCCTGTTCGAGCGTGTCGAACAGCGTCCCCTCACTGTCGTAGTAGCCCGCACGTGGATTGTACCCCCCGTACGGGTCTCTGCCGTAGTTCTTGGCGAACCCTGTCTCCGTCGAGAGCACCTGCGTGTCGGGGTGGAGATCCCGCCACTGCTCCCACGTCGTCCACACGAGCCCGAACTCCCGCAGCGACCGCGTGCCGGGGCCCGGATTCCACGGTCCCGGTATCGACGTGGCGAGCATCTGTGGCCACCACGCCTCCGTCGCCCGGTCGTACATCACGAGATTGTTGTTGATCAGCCGGCCGGAGACGCCGAAGGTCGTCGCCCCGCGCTCGAACCCTTGGACGGTCCCGGTGAGCGGACAGTACGTCACCGCGACGGGGAGGTCGCCGAGCCTGTCGTTGACTATCTCGTGTTGGACGAGGATCTTCTGTGGATACGCCTTGGCGGCGCCGTTCAATGCGACGCCGAACACTGGGTCGCCGGGGTCGAGAAAGTCGACGCCATCGGCCCCGACGAACGCCGGATCGTCGATAGACGGAATACCATCCTTCGGTGGACCTCCCGAGACCGCGAGCGACTCGAAGTCGCCCGGATCCCGCGACAGCGACAACACCTCGTCGGTCGTCGGAACCGGCGCGTCGGCGACGGACGCGGCGGTCGGTGTTGGCGTCTCCGTGGCCGTCGCCGTGTCGGTCGCGGTCGGGGTGTCCTCCGATCCGACATCTGCGTCGCTCGCACACCCCGCGAGCGCACCGAGTCCGGCGGTCGCGACGAACTGGCGTCGAGTGAGCCGCATTACCGGATAGGAAGGAGTACCGCGGATTAACGCTTGAGCGAACGTGTATACTGCTCACACACGCAGTCGGGTTCACGGGAGGAACGGAGTAGAGAGCCTGAGGGAGTGAGCGAACGTGGAGCGTTCGCGAACTACGCAGGGGGGGGAAACAAGGTGACGGGCCCTGCGAGATTTGAACCGGAGTCATGTCCCTCGCGCTGCTCGCTCGTGACAGGATTCAACTCCCGCTGCTCGCACTGCTCGTCGCGTTTGCTCCTCGCAGAAGCGAGCCCTGAGGGATTTGAACCCCCGGCAACGTGGTCCGAAGCCACGCACTCTGTCCAGGCTGAGCTAAGGGCCCGCAACCGCTCGTAGCGCGGTGCCCGTCAAAAGCCCTTCCATCGTCGGTCCCACAGTGTTCAGATACGCGTCGCGTCGCTCGACCAAGCAACTGTGATGGGTGGGACTGAAAGGGGCCGGGCGCTACGGGAAGCACGGCGACGTAAGCACTGCAGCCCGACCGACGGGAGGGCGAAGCGCGCAGCGAGCCGCGCGACCGTAGCGTCCGGGGGCTTTCTATACCCCGTCGATGACTCATCCAATTAAATCTCCCTTATGTGAATACCGTCTTTATCGCCGACCGACGCGTTCAAGCCAGCGCCGCCGCACGCGGGGTGCATGGAGCGTCCACGCGGGCTGCTCGAAATCACCCGGCCCGGTAACGCGGTCGTCGCCGGCGTCTTGACCGGGATCGGTGCGTTCGTGGCCGGTGCCGGCGACGCCGCCGGTCTGTTCGTGGACGCGTCGCCGACGGTGGGTGCGGCCACGGCCGTGCTCGCGACCGTCTTCGCCGTCGGGGCCGGCAACGCCATCAACGACTACTTCGACCGCGAGATCGACCGCGTCAATCGCCCGGAGCGTCCCATCCCGCGAGGGGCGGTCTCGCCGCGTGGCGCGCTCACGTTCGCGGTCGTGCTGTTCCTCGTCGCGACCGGACTGGCGCTCGTTCTGCCGGCGCTCGCGGTCGGCATCGCGGCGTTCAACCTCGCGGCACTGGTCGCGTACACGGAGCTGTTCAAGGGGCTTCCCGGCGTCGGAAACGTTGTCGTCGCGTATCTCGGCGGGTCGACGTTCCTCTTCGGCGGCGCGGCGGTCGGCGGCGCGCTCGGCCCGGTCGTCGTGCTCGCGGCGCTGGCGGCGCTCGCGACGTTCGCCCGAGAGGTGGTCAAGGACGTAGAGGACACCGTCGGCGACCGCGAGGAGGGGCTCTCGACGCTTCCCATCGCGGTCGGCGAACAGGCCGCGCTCCGGATGGCGGCGGGCGCACTCGTCGCCGGCGTGCTCGCCAGCCCGGCTCCGTATCTGCTCGCCGGCTTCGGCCCGGCGTATCTGGTCGCCGTCGCGGTCGCCGACGCGGTGATGCTGGCGGCCGGCTACCGGAGTTTCGCCGACGCGAGCCGCGGACAGGCGTGGCTGAAGTACGGCCAGCTCCTCGCGGCGGGTGCGTTCGTTCTGGGCCGAATCGCGTGAGCCGACCCCAGTGGCGAGGGAAATATTCCGGAATCTGTCCGTACAAACAAAAACGCTAAATGCGAGTCGGGTAGGAAATAGAACACAATGGATGGGCGCGTCCGCCGGCGAACGTCGCGGTCGGAGGACCGCGATGTATGATCTCGGCGGCCCGCTTAGCGGGACCGAGGTCGACCCCGGGACGAATCTGCTGTTGACCGGGCCTCCCCTGAGTGGCAAGATTTCTCTGGGGCACGATCTGCTCGAAGCGGGTCTCAATGCCGGTGGAGGCGGCATCGTCGTCTCCAACGAACACAGTGCCGACCGTATCCGCGCCGAACACGAGGGCCTCTTCGAGTACGACGCGCCGCTCGGCGTCGTCGACTGCGTCACGAAACATCAGGGACAGGGGACGATTGCCGACACCGACCTCGTCCAGTACGCCTCCTCGCCGGAGGACATGACCGGCGTCGGGATCGACTTCTCCGAACTGCTCGAGGACTTTTACGTGAACCGCGACCTCGCGCGGAACCGCGCGCTGTTCGTCTCCGTCTCGACGCTGCTGATGTACTCCGACCTCCAGACCGTCTTCCGGTTCCTCCACGTGTTCACGAGCCGGGTCGAGAACGCCGATGCGCTCGGGCTGTACGTCGTGCAGTCGGGCGCTCACGACGAGCAGGCGATGAACACGCTGTCACAGCTGTTCGACGGCGTCATCGAGACGGACGCCGACGGCGACATCTCGACGAATCTGCCCTGACCGTCGGAGCCGACCCCACGCTTTTCGGCCTGCCGCGTCTTCACCCATCCGTGCCAATCGACAGCGACGAGGAACTGCGCGAGATACTCGACGGCGACACCATCGCGGTCATCGGCTGTTCGACATCGCCCGGCAAGGCCGCCCACGGGGTGCCGCGGTATCTACAGGAGCACGGCTACGACATCGTTCCGGTGAATCCGACGGCCGACGAGGTGCTCGGCGAACGGGCGTACGACTCACTCTCCGAGATCGAGGAGTCGGTAGATATCGTGGACGTGTTCCGCCCGAGCGACGAGGTGCCGGGGATCGTCGACGAGGTGCTGGCGCGCGACGACGGCGACACCGTGTGGCTCCAACTGAACATCCGTGACGACGAGGCCGGCGAGCGGGTCGAAGCCTCCGGTCGCCGGTTCGTGCAGGATAGCTGTATCAAAGTCGAACACGAACGGTTGGTCGGGTAGCTACTGCTGCTCTTCGATCCGGTTGCGGATGGGCGCGACTACCTCCTCCGCGACGGCGTACGGGTCAGTCTCCTTCGCGACGACGGCATCGACGTAGGCGTCGAGTCCGCCGCGTGTGTCGATCTCCGTCTGCACGAGGTCGGCGGCTTCCTCGCGTAGCAGTCGTCGTATCTCCTCGGCGTACCGTTCGCGCCGGCGCGATTCCAGCTCGCCCGACGACGCCAGCCACTCGCGGTGGTCGTGCAGCGTGCCGAGGAACTCCTCGACCCCGTCACCGCGCTTTGCGACCGTCTCGACGATGGGAGGCGTCCACCCGTCGTCCTCGTCGTCGGCGCCGCCCGTCGGATCGTCGTCTCGTCCGGCGTCGGCCCCGTGGTGGCCGGCCGTTCCGGCGAGCGGCGAGGCGTCCCGCATGTGGACCATCTCCTTCAGTTCCTTCACCGTGCGGTCCGCTCCGTCGAGGTCGGCCTTGTTGACGACGAACACGTCGGCGATCTCGAGGATGCCGGCTTTCAGCATCTGCACGTCGTCGCCGGAGGAGGGCGGGACGAGCACGGCCACGGTGTCGGCCGTACCGACGATGTCCACCTCGTTTTGGCCCGCGCCGACCGTCTCGATGATGATTCGGTCCTTGCCGAAGGCGTCGAGCGCCTTCACGGCGTCCGTCGTCGCCGTCGAGAGCCCGCCGAGCGTGCCCCGAGCGGACATCGACCGGAAGAACACGTCCATGTCACCGACGTTCGAGGCCATCCGGATGCGGTCGCCCAGCACCGCCCCGCCGGAGAACGGCGAGGAGGGGTCGATGGCGATGACGCCGACCGTCTCGCCGCGCTCGCGGTACGTCTCCGCCATCTTGTCCACGAGCGTCGACTTGCCGGCCCCGGGTGAGCCGGTGACGCCGACGACAGTCGCGCCGCCAGTGTGCTCGTGGAGTTCGCTCACCAACTCGCGGTAGCCGGGCGCGCGGTTCTCGATCTTGGAGATGACGCGGGCGAGCGCCCGGTGTTTGCCGGCGAGCAGGTCGTCGATGAGGGCTGCCGTCTCCGCCTGACTCATCGCTCCGGCGCGTTCTCGCGGACGAACTTGATAGCCTCTTCCATCGACGCGCCGGGCCCGAAGATGCCGCCGACGCCCATCTCCTCCAGTCCATCGCGGTCCTCCTCGGGGATGATACCGCCGAGGAGGATGAGCGTATCCTCGAACGCATCGTACTGCTCCAGCCCGTCGACTATCTTTGGGATGAGCGTGTTGTGCGCTCCCGAGAGGATAGAGATGCCGAGCACGTCAACGTCCTCTTGCACCGCCGCCTGCACGATCTCGTCGGGGGACTTGTGTAGTCCGGAGTAGATCACCTCGAAGCCGGCGTCACGGAAGGCGCGGGCGATGACGTGAGCGCCGCGGTCGTGGCCGTCCAGCCCGACCTTCGCCACCAGACACCGAACTGTTCGTTCCTCGGGGTCCTGCGTGCTCATACCTCCACGTGCGGACCACCGTGGCTTCACAGTTACGGAGAGTTCGGCGTTCAGTCTACTTGGATCGATGCAAGCGCAGTTTCACTCGACGCCACAGCGGGACGATTCCGTGGCGACCCACGGATGTCCGAAAACGGAACGGCTACCAAGCCGGCTTTCCAACCGATGGGCATGGCAACTGCGGACGCGTCGGGGGTCGCGAAGCGGCATCCGCGAGCCGTCGCCGCGGTGCTCACCGTCGTCGGCTACGCGCTCGTGCTCGGCACGCTGTATCTGGGGCTGCCGTTGTATCCGACCATCTCGGAGGCGACCGTCAACGTGCTGGCCGACGCTATCGCCGTCGTCAACAGCCTCACCGTCGTCTGTCTGATCGCCGGCTGGTACTACATCCGGCAGGGTGACGTACGGAAGCACCGCGCGCTGATGATGAGCGCGTTCCTGCTCATCCTCGCGTTCCTCGTCATGTACCTGCTCAAGACGGGCGGCGGCGGTCGCAAGGAGTTCGCCGGTCCCGACACGGCGGCGCTGCTCTACTTCGCCATGCTCGCGGTTCACATCCTCCTCTCGATGGTCTCCGTCCCGCTCGTCCTGTACAACGTCACGGTCGGTCTCACCCACGCGAGGGAGGAGGTGGCGGAGACGGCACACCGGCGCGTCGGCCGCGTCACGGTCGTCGTGTGGTCGGTGTCGCTCACGCTTGGCGTGCTCGCGTACCTCCTGCTCAACCACGTGTACGGCTACGAGTTCGTCCGCGTGTCCGGCTT
>PXSB01000054.1:58285-68457 GCA_003023185.1 Halobacteriales archaeon QS_9_67_17
CACGGTCGTCGTGTGGTCGGTGTCGCTCACGCTTGGCGTGCTCGCGTACCTCCTGCTCAACCACGTGTACGGCTACGAGTTCGTCCGCGTGTCCGGCTTCTGACGAGGGTTGCATACGGGGATTCAGTCCGTTCGCGGTAGCGCGGCCGCCCCCGCAAGGAAGAAGGCGACCGCGAGTGCCGCGAGCACAAGCAGGTTCCCCTCCGCGGGCGCTACCCCGCCCGGCACCCGTCCTGTCGCGAGCGTCCCGACCGGGCGGTAGGTGGCCGCACGGACGCCCCGCGAGAAGTACGTCAGCGGCGACAGCCACAGCGGGAGCCAGTCGGGCAGCAGCGACGGCGGCACGAACGTCTCCGAGAGGAACAGCAGCGGGAGCGCGACCCCGTTCGAGGCGGCGACGACGCCGTCCTGCGAGTCGGCGACCCGACCCAGCACGGCCCCGAGGCCACAGAACAGCGCGACCCCGAGACCGACGTACGGGACGAGTAGCGGGGACGGGACGATGGACGCACCCGCGACCGCGACAGCGAGCAGGAGGATGCCGGCGGCGGCGACGCCGATGATAGCAACGTTGACCAGCGTCTGTCCGAGCAGCCACTCCCACCGGCGGAGCGGCGTCGTCGCCAGCTTCTCGAAGCGACTGCCGGCGCGGTGGCGGGCAACCTCGCTGCCGACGCGCGACAGCGGCGTGAACAGCACGACGACGGCCAGATAGCCGGGGACGTAGTAACCCGGCGGCTCCGTGAACAGCCCACCGGAGCTACCTGTCGTCTGGATCAGCGCGCCGAAGATGAGGATGATGATGGCGGGAAAAAAGAACGTGAAGAACACCGCCGTCCGTCGGCGGAGAAACGCCTTCCCCGACGCGACCGCCTCCGACCGAACGCGACGGAGTCGGCTCACGGCGACTCCCTCCACGTCGCGACTGCCGGACGCCGCGACCGTTCGCTCGCGCTACGCATCGCCCACCTCCCGCGGTTCGCCGCTCGCGCCGACCGCCTGCCCAGTCAACTGGAGATACACCTCTTCAAGATCCGGTTGGCGCCACAGCAGCCCCTCGTACTCAATGTCGGCGTCCGCGAGCGCCGACGCGACCCGTCCCACGTCCTCGGGCGCAACGTCGTCGACGACGAGACGCCGCTCGTCCGGGACGAACGCGTAGCCCGCCGCCACGAGCGCATCACGCGCCGCGGCCTCGTCGTCGGCCCGCACTTCGACGCGTGGCGCGCCGCCGTGTGCGGCAACGAGGTCGGCGGGCGGCCCCTCCGCGACGAGTTGCCCGCCGGCGAACAGTCCGACCCGGTCACAGAGCCGTTCTGCCTCCTCCATGTAGTGAGTCGTGACGACGACGGTCGCGCCGGCGTCGGCCAGCCCATCGACGAGTCGCCACACGTCGCGGCGACCCTGCGGGTCGATGCCGGTCGTCGGCTCGTCGAGAAACAGCACATCCGGGTCGTTGACGAGCGCGGTAGCGAGACAGGCGCGGCGTTTCTGGCCGCCCGACAGCGCCTCGTAGACGGTGTCAGTACTATCCCCGAGCCCCACGTCGTCGAGCACCGCCTCGACGCTTCGCGCCGAGTCGTACAGGCCGCCGTAGTAGGCGACGAGTTCGCGTGCCGTCAGTCGCTCGGGCGGGCCGAACTCCTGTGGCAGCAGACCGACCCGCTGTGGGTCGGCCGCCGCCGGCCGCTCGCCGAGCAGTTCCAGTTCGCCGTCGGCGTCCGTCGTCCCGGTGAGCGCGCGGACGAGCGTTGTCTTGCCGGCACCGTTCGGGCCGATGAGACCGTACACCTCCCCCGGTCGTACCGACAACGAGACGCCGTCGAGCGCCACCACGTCGCCGTATGAGCGGCGAACGTCGGTGGCGCTGACGGCCGCTTCCTCCGCGCTCGTCATAGCGCCGCGCGCACCCGGCGGACCACCTCGTCCACGTCGTACTCGTCGTCGGCCTTGTCCCAGACGGGCGTGCCGTCGACGCGCACCTGCAGGACGCCGTGATCGCCCGTCACGAGCGCGGCGCTGTCCACCGACTGGCCGAAGTTCTCTAAAATGGCGCGCTGGAGGTCGAGGGCACGGTCGAGATAGCCACACGGGACGCAGTACTCGATTTCGACATCGCTCATACGTCCTGCTGTGAGCGCCTCCCTGAACCTATCTCCGATTTAGCGCCGCCCGGAGTCGCGCGAGGTCACCCACGTCGGGTCGCCACCGCAACAGCGCGACGGTGACGACGAAGACGACCGTCGAGAGCCCGTAGGCACCCTGTCCGACCGAGGCGGCGAACGTCGCGCCGCCGGTGACGCCCGACACGACGGCGGCGATGACCGGGAACGTACACGAGACACACGAGAACAGGCCGACGACGCCCGCCGCGACGGAGCCGGCCACGTCGACGACGGTGAGATACACCAGGCCGGCGAGGGTGAGATAGCCGACCGTCTGATACGGGACGAGGTTCACGACGACGCGCTCACCGCTGTACAACAGGACGGGGCCGAACCCCGGCGGCACCTGATACGTGACGACGCGGACCCCGGTCGCGAGGTCACCGATGCCCGGCGCGACGAGGCCGCCGGCCCACGCGAGCACGAGGAAGTAGCCGACGGCGACGACCGTGCCCGCAGCGCGGCGTCGGAGCGGTACGTCGGGAAACGACGAGTTCCGGTACACCCACCACGAGACGTTGAGCCACACCCACGGGACGGCGAGGAGGACGAGGAACTCGAAGGAACTCGGGAAGCCGGTGACGACGCCGAAGTAGATCAGGACGACGAGCAGTTCGGCGTTCACGATTGCCGCCCAGTAGGCGGCCGTCGAGCGGTCGGGACGGAAGCAAGGCGCGGAGCGCGGCCCCTTCTGTCCGCTCGCGGTGGAGGTGGACGACCGCTCCGAGGAAGGCTGCGCCGAACAGCACCGTCGTCGCGGCGTAGACGACACCGAGACCGGTGATGGCGGCGAGACCGCCCGCAGCAGCGAGCGTCGCGGCCAGATACCAGAGGATGTGTTTCCGCGTGACGGTTTCACCGCGCACGACGGGGAGCATCGGGAAGCCGCCGCGCGCGTAGTCGTCCCGGTACGCGAGCGCAAGATTGTAGAAGTGGGCCGGCGTCCACAGGAAGATGACGGCCGCGAGCACGATGCCCGGCAGGCCGACGCGACCGGTGACCGCCGCCCAGCCGATGAGCGCGGGGAGCGCTCCCGCCGCACCGCCCACGACCGTGTTCTGGACCGTGTTCGGCTTCAGGATGAGCGTGTACACGATGGAGTAGAACACGATGGCGACGAAGCCGAGCGTCGCCGCGAGCGCGTTCAGCTGCAGGAATGCCACGAGCGACAGCGCCGCGAGGACGAGCCCGAACGCGACGGCGTTGCGAACGGGGACGAGTTCGGTCGCCAGCGGCCGGTCGCTCGTCCGCTTCATCCGACGGTCGATGTCGCGTTCGAGGACGTGGTTGAACGTGCCCGACGCGCCGATTGCGAGCACGCCGCCACCGAGGGTGTACACGACCGTCTCGACCGCAAGGTTGGAACCAGCGGCCAGCGCCATCGCCGCGGCCGCGACCAGCGCGAGCAGCCACATCAACCGCGGCTTCATTAGCCGGAAGTAGGCAGCGAGCGTCGTCGTCACCCAGTCGAGCGTCGAGTCGAACGTGACGGTCGGCTCCGTCGGCTCGGAGAGGTTGGGCGACGGCCGTTCGACGGGCCGGTCGTCGGTGCCCGTTTCGGCCTCCAGTTGCCACGCGAGCGCGAGCGTCAGCGCACCGAAGATGCCTATCGCGACAGCGAGGTGGAGCCCCGGCGCGATGCCGGCCGCCCCGAGCGTGGCGACGAGCGCGCCAACCCCGATCTGTACCGGGTAGAGCGCGAGCGCGACAAGGAGGGCGATCCGGACCCGTGTGTTGGCCGACGACCAGCCGACGAGGGCGGTCGCGACGAGGAGTAGGCCGACGAGAGCCGCGGCCGCGCGGTGGCCGAGCGCGACGATAGCCCCCGAGGAGTCCGGCGGACACAGCGGCCACGAGGAGCAGGCCGCGGCGGCGTCCGCGATGGCCGCCGTCGCCCCCGCGACGACGAGGAGATAGACGCCGACGACTGCCCCTGCCAGCAGCGTCGTGAACTTCGGCCGTTCCATTGTACGACGGTTGTCGCGCCGGTACTTAGACTCCGCGCTTCTCGTGGCCAGCGCACCGACGTACCGGCATCGCGGGGTTAATGTGGACTCACTCCCAAGCGCGGCGCATGAGACGCACGCGGATCGCGACTGGCGTCGTCGCCGTGTTGGCGCTGCTCGCGCTGGCCGTCGACCCGGTCGCGGCCCAGACCTCGATCAACGACGAGCTCATCACTGAACTCAACCTCGAGTTACTCTACGTCGCCGTCGTCATCACGGTCATCGTCGAGGCCGTGCTGATCTACACCGTCGTCCGCTACAAGGACAACGACGAGCCGAAACCCACCCGAGAGAACCGCCGACTGGAGATCACGTGGACTGTCACCACGGCCATCATCCTGCTGTTCGTCGGCGCGGCCGCCTATCAGGTGCTCGGCGTGCAGGCCATCGGCGGCGTCACCGCCGCGTCCAACCCGAACGGCGTCGACGCCGCGACGACTCACGACTTCCCCGGTGCCGTCGGGCCGCCGCAGGACGAACAAGAGGAGACCGTCGAGGTCGAAGTGATCGCCCAGAAGTACTACTGGACGTACAACTATCCGGAGCAGACGGTCGACGGTGAGGTCGTCTCGGCGACGAGCACCGCCGGCGAGCCGCTCGTCATCCCGAAGGACCGGCCGGTGTACTTCCACGTGGCGTCGCTCGACTGGCTCCACGCGTTCCACGCCCCCAAGCTCGGCCTGAAGCAGGACGCCTTCCCCGAGAAGTACAACACCATCAAGACGGTCGCCTACGAGGAAGGTACCTACCAGCTCTACTGCGCGGAGTACTGTGGCGTCGGCCACTCCGGCATGCTCGGGAAGGTGAAGGTCGTCTCCGGCGAGGAGTACGAGCAGTGGCTCGACGACCAGAAGTCCGAGATGGAATCGTCGAACTGACGGCATCGCACTTTCTGTACTCTTTCTCGGTGACGGTTTCTCGGTGACGGTGTTACATCCGTGTTCGTTCGGCCGATGGAGCCGGCTTGCCCTGCTACTGTGACCACGACGGGATGTTTCGACGTGAGGAGCAACTTCCCTACCTTGAGAGACGCGAGCTACCGTGAGACGAGCAGCGACGAAGGAAGACGAGAACGCGGCGTGGCAGTCAGACCGAGACGATAGCGCCGACGTACAGCACGACGACGAGGAAGATCCACACCACGTCGACGAAGTGCCAGTACATCGAGACGGTCGTGACGGAGGTGTGCTTCTCCGGGGTGTACTGGCCGAATAGCGAGCGGACGAAGACGATGCCGAGCAGGACCGCGCCGAGGCTGACGTGGAGGCCGTGGAGGCCGGTCAGGCCGTAGAACGCGGAGCCGTAGGCACCCTCGGCGATGGTGAACCCTTCGACGATGATGAACTCGTAGTACTCCAGCGCCTGTCCGCCGAGGAAGACGACGCCGAGCAGCAGCGTCAGGCCCAGCAGGCCGACGAACCGTCGGCGGTCATCGTCGCGGAGCGCGACGTGCGCGTAGTGGAGCGTCACCGACGAGATGATCAGGATGACCGTGTTGACGATGACGAGACTGGAGAAGATGTTCCCGCTCTCGACGAGATGCGGGAGGTCGGTCCACGCGTCGGCGCGGACGAAAAAGTAGTAGATGAATCCGGCACCGAAGGTGGCGATCTCGGAGCCGAGGAAGGCTAACATCCCCATCCGGAGACCGACGCCCGTCGACTCGCTCGACCAGTACGCGTCGATGAACGCGTGGTACGTCCAGCCGTAGAGACCGACGAGGAAGAGACCGATGCTGGCGACGGCCGTTCCGAGACCGTACGACAGCGGAACCAGCGCGCTATCGCCGGTCGAGAGCACGTACATCGCCGCGCCGAGATAGATGCCTGCCGCGCCGATTGCGGTCACGAACGGCCACCACGACGCCTCGCCGAAGCCCCGGGGCCAGTCCTCGACGGCCGGGAGATGGTGGCCGCCGTCCTCTTCTTCGTCTGCGTGACTCATGGCCGGCGGTTACGAGTGGACCGACAAAAGCCCTCCCATACGCGTGGCGCGGCGGCCGCGAGGGCGGTGTGGTTCCGACGGGTATAGGAGCCAGCCGGCACAAGCGGTGACGATGGCAGACGCCACGCGCAGAGTCGCACGCGCCGTCGCGGCCCTGCTCGCTGTCACGCTCGCCGCGAGCGCGCTCGTGGGACGCGCACTCGCACACGGCGGCAGCATCGGACAGAGCGCCGGCCGGTCGCTCGACGTGCCGACGTGGCTGTTTCTCTCGACCGGCGGGGCCGTCGTCGGCGCGTCGTTTCTGCTGTCGACGTTCGCCACCGACCGCGCGTTCGTCAGTCGGATCCACGCGTATCGGCGGGCGCTCGCCGCGCCACGGCTGGACCTGCTCGCGACCGCCGGTCGCGCAATCGGATTACTGGGGCTGTCGACCGTCGTCGCTGTAGGCTATCTGGGCCCGTCCGAACCCCTACAGAACGGGGCCATCCTCGTCGTGTGGGGGGGCTGGTGGGCCGGCCTCGCCATGTCCGCGTATCTCTTCGGCAACGCGTGGCCCGTTCTCGATCCGTGGCGCACGCTCGCCAGTGCGCTTCCGACTCGCGACCGTGACCCTACGGCCGTGCTTCCGGTGTCCGTGCCGTGGCTCTCGACGGTTGGCCTGCTCGGGCTGTTCTGGATCGAAATCGTCAGCCCGCTCGCGGACGCGCCGCGACTGCTCGCGACCGTCGTCGTCGCGTACTCCGTGGTCGCGCTGAGCGGCGCGTTCCTGTTCGGCGACCGCTACTTCGAGGAGGTGGACCCGATAGCGCGGGTCTTCCGACTCTACGGCGCGGTCGCGCCGCTGACATACGACGACGGGATTCAGCTCCGGATTCCCGGCTCCGGATTAGAGGCGGACATCCTCGACTCGCGGGGCGAGGTAGCGTTCGTCGTTGCGCTGCTGTGGGGGACGACCTACGACGGGCTCGTCGCTACGCCGCCGTGGGCGACGTTCGCCCGCGCGGTCGTCGGTGTCGGCGTCCCCGCGACGCTGCTGTATCCGGTCGCGCTCGTCGTCGGCTTCCTCACCTTCTACGGCGGCTACCTGTTGTGTGTGCGATACGGCGCACGGTTTGCGGACACGCGCCGCGACGACGCAGAGTTCGTCCGGCGCTTCGCCCCGTCGCTGCTCGCTATCGCCGCCGGCTACCACGTCGCCCACTATCTGGGGTTCTTCCTGACGCTCGCGCCGGCACTCGTGGGGGCGCTCGCCGCGCCGTTCGCACATGGGAGCGTGAGCACGCTCGTGCTCCCGGGCTGGTTCGGCGGCCTCTCGCTTGTGTTCGTGCTCGCTGGGCATCTGCTGGCCGTCTGGGTCGCCCACGGCGTCGGCTACGAACTGTTTCCCTCCCGACTCCAAGCGGTCCGGAGCCAGTACGGTCTCACCGCGATCATGATACTCTACACGATGACCTCGCTGTGGATCGTCTCACGACCGTACGTCGCACCACCCTTCGTCGGATGACAGACGCGAACCTCGACGCGACGGCCGACACCGACACAGGGCCGGGCAGCGACCACAGTTGTCCGTATTGCGACCGCGTCTTCGCCCGCGCCGACTACCGCGACCTCCATCTCGGCGTGGAACACGACCGCGACCGACTCACCGACGCGGAGCGGGCGGCGTTCGCGGACGCCCGCGAGGCCGAAGAGGAAGCGCTCACCATCTTCCGGTATAAGTCGCTGGGACTGCTGGTCGTCGCGTACTTCCTCTTCCTGATGGCGTACGCTGTCTCCCTGTGAGGGCGAGCGCGGCGCCGGCGTTTCTACACCCTTTTACCGCCGGCAGACTTCCGTGTAGGTATGAGCGAGGAGCAGGCCGCAGAGCCCGATGACACCGAGGAAGCGGCCGACGACGCCGAAGGCACGCCCGCGCCGGACGAGGAACTCGTCGACCGCGTCGCCGACGCCGATCCCGAGGAGACGGCCCGCGAGGTGGCGTCGCTTCGCACTCGCGTCGAGGAGCTGGAGTCGGAACTGAGCGAGGAACGGGAGCGCGCCGACGAACTGGAGTCGAAGCTGAAGCGCAAGCAAGCCGACTTCCAGAACTTCAAGAAGCGCCAGCAGCAGAAGACCGAAGATGCGCGCCAGCGTGCGACAGAAGACCTCGTCGAGCGACTGCTGGACGTGCGCGACAACCTCGTCCGCGCGCTCGATCAGGAGGCGGGAGCCGACATTCGCGACGGGGTCGAGACGACGCTGCACGGCTTCGACGACGTGCTCGACGACGAGAACGTCGAGACCATCGAGCCGGAGCCGGGGACGGAACTCGACCCCGTTCACCACGAGGTGCTGATGCGGGTCGACAGCGACCAGCCGGAAGGAACCGTCGCCGACCTCCACCGCCCCGGCTACGAGATGGCGGGGAAGGTGCTCCGACCGGCGCAGGTGACGGTCGCGGACGAGGAGTGAGTCAGGACACCGACCCGATCCGACGTGGCCATTTCGCTCCGGACGGCATCGTTTAGCTTGGTTAGGATCCGCTCTGTCTGGGTAGGGTGCCCGAGCATTCGCATTCGGCGGTAAATATTATAAACGAATATCGATAAAATAAAATCATGAGCGTCAGGGAAGCTGCCGGAGCGTACTGGAATCACGCGAAGCCTGTGCTTCCTTTCCTTCTGGTTGCGAGCGTGTTTATCGATATATTCCTTATAAACTCCATCGAGCCAACGTCACCGCTGAACTTGGTAGTGTGGCTCGGTATCTTCGTCGGCCTGACGTTCGCTGTTCTACTCGGCGCGTATCTCTTCTGGCTGTACATCGGAGGGGCAGTCCGTCGCAAGCGAGGAGAATCGTAGTTTTCGAATCTGTCCACGCTGCTTGCGGAACCGATCAGGCAACGGGATACACACCCGTGTTCAGCACCGCGATAATCTAGTAACCCTTAACCGATTCAGCGCGGTATCTAAAGGTAAGATGACGAGCAACAAGATTCTCGGTATCGACCTCGGCACCACGAACTCCGCGTTCGCGGTGATGGAAGGTGGCGATCCCGAGATCATCGTGAACGGCGAGGGCGAGCGGACGACGCCGTCTGTCGTCGCGTTCACCGACGACAGCGAGCGACTCGTCGGGAAGCCGGCGAAGAATCAGGCGGTGCAGAACCCCGGAGACACGATCCAGTCCATCAAGCGGCACATGGGCGAGGAGGAGTACACCGTCGAGGTCGACGGCGAGGAGTACACGCCCGAACAGATCTCGGCGATGATCCTCCAGAAGATCAAGCGCGACGCCGAGGAGTATCTCGGCGACGACGTAGAGAAGGCGGTCATCACCGTGCCGGCGTACTTCAACGACCGTCAGCGGCAGGCGACGAAGGACGCCGGCGAGATCGCCGGCTTCGAGGTAGAACGCATCGTCAACGAGCCGACCGCCGCGTCGATGGCGTACGGTCTTGACGACGAAACCGACCAGACCGTCCTCGTGTACGACCTCGGTGGGGGCACGTTCGATGTCTCGATTCTTGACCTCGGTGGCGGCGTCTACGAGGTCGTGGCGACGAACGGCGACAACGACCTCGGTGGCGACGACTGGGACGAGGCGATCATCGACTATCTCGCCGACGAGTTCGAGACTGAACACGGCATCGACCTCCGTAAGGACCGGCAGGCGCTCCAGCGGCTCACCGAGGCCGCCGAGGAGGCGAAGATCGAACTGTCGAGTCGGAAAGAGACGACGGTCACCCTGCCGTTCATCGCGGCCGACGACTCCGGCCCGAAGGATCTGGAGGAGACCATCACCCGTGCGAAGTTCGAGTCGATCACGTCGAACCTGATCGAGCGGACCGTCGGCCCGACGGAGCAGGCGCTCTCCGACGCCGGCTACTCCGAGAGCGACATCGACGAGGTGATCCTCGTCGGCGGCTCGACGCGGATGCCACAGGTCCAAGAGCAGGTCGAGGAGATGACCGGACAGAAGCCGAAGAAGAACGTCAACCCGGACGAGGCCGTGGCGCTCGGCGCGGCGATTCAGGGTGGCGTCCTCTCGGGCGACGTGGACGATATCGTCCTGCTGG
>PXSB01000055.1:0-1031 GCA_003023185.1 Halobacteriales archaeon QS_9_67_17
CCGTGGTTGAAGTCCATCAGCTCGCCGAGCTGTTCCACGTCGCCGTCGCGGAGTGCCCGTCGCCCCTGCCGGACGAGGTCACCGATTGCCCCGACCGTCTCCGCTGCGAAGCCGTACTGCTCGCGCCGCTCGCGGACGCCGGCAACGAGCTTGCCCGTGTTGCCAGCCTCGCCGTCGTAGCCGACGACGAACGGCAGCTCCGGCGGGTCGTCGATCCGCGCGCAGTCCTCGCCCTCGACGCGGACGGCACCCCCCATCGCGGAGCAGAACGTGTCCGCCCGCGAAGCCTGTCCCTCCTGTACCTCGTGTTCGACCCGATACGCCCGCTCGGCGAGTTCCGCGGTCGACAGTTCGACACCGAGTTCGCGGGTCGCGGCGTCGATACCGGCGACGACGACGGCCGCCGAGGAGCCGAGGCCCGCGCCGAGCGGTATCTCCGACTCGATTTCGACGGTGAATCCCGCATTGGGCGCGTTCGCTGCGTCGCGCGCCTGCTCGACGGCCCCGTTGACGTAGCCGGTCGCCGCCTCGACGAGGTCGCCCGGCACGTCCACGTTCGCCTCGTCTGGGTCCTCGCCGTAGGTGACGGTGAACCCGTCCAGCGAGAGGTCATCGGCTTCAACGCGGATGCGGTCGTCCTCGCGGGACTCGACGTGGACAGTCGCCCGCCGCTCGATGGCACACGGGACCGCCGGCTCTCCGTAGACGACTGCGTGCTCCCCGAACAGGTACACCTTCCCAGGGGCGCTTGATGTGGTCATGTCTCCCTGAGAGAGTGGAGGGCGCAAAAACGGCTTGGGTTGTCGTGCGGGTGGTGTCGAGATGACGGAATCGGGAGTGGTGACACGGTCGTGACCACCTCAAACGGTCGAAGCAGTCACAACGACCACGGGGGAGTCCGAAGCGGGAATGCTGACACGGTTGTGAACACCTCGAAAGCCCCGACGCGCTACGGTCGCGCGGCTCGCTGCGCTCCTCGGCCTCCGGCCTGCGGTGCTTACTTCGCCGGGCTTCCCGTAGCGCGCGCGAGG
>PXSB01000055.1:1052-5435 GCA_003023185.1 Halobacteriales archaeon QS_9_67_17
CCCGTAGCGCGCCGCCCCTTTCAGTCCCACCCACACCGACAGACGGGCAAGCGACGCGGGGGGACTGAAAGGGGCCGTTATCGGCGGCGGAGCCGCCGATTGCTCGGGAAAGCCTCGGTGCGAACGGGGAGCGAAGCGACCCGTGAGCGAGGCGCAGGCGACGAACGACCGGGGGCTTTCGAGGTGGTCACAGCCCGAACTGCGTGCGTGAACGATGCAGTTCGTACCGGCCGAGAGGTTTAGTTCCCGACAAGGGAATCCAATCCATGCACGACCTCACCCGTCGCTCCCGTGAGCGCACCGACGAGATACTGGTCGAACACGCCGCCGAGCACGGCCCGTTCCGCGTCCGCGAACTGGAGTGGGAACTCGACGCCGCCGCCTACGACCGGGTTCGCGAGCGATGGGAGGCCGACGCCGCGGGCGGCGCGGGTGTCTGGCTCACCCGCGATGACGCCGTGCTCTGTGTCCGCCACGAGGACGAGGACGCCTGGTCTGGCCCCGGCGGCAAGCGCGAGGCCGGCGAGACATTCGCCGAGACAGCGGAACGGGAGACCCGCGAGGAGGCGGGCGTCGAGGTGACCATCGAAGGGGTCATCGAAGTCCACGTCGTCAGCCACGTCACCTCCGACCACCCGTCGCTAGTCTCACCTACCGTCATGTTTGACGGGCGCTACGCGGGCGGCGAGCCCGAGCCGAACGCCGACGACCGGGTCGCGGAGGTCCGGTGGTTCACCGAGCGACCGGACCCGCTCCGCTACGACGCGCTCACCGACTTCCCGATGCCAACGGACAACCACTAAGCCGCGCGCCGTTCAAACACGGATGTGCAAGCGACGGCCGCCTGTCGGCATCTCGACCGCGTGCTCTCGACGTTGGCTGGCGAGTACGGCCGCGTCGAGGTCGTCCGCGAGCGCCGCGAGGTCGAGCCGGACGAGTACGACCGCGTCCGTAGCCGCGCCGACGCGATGGACGCCCCCGGTGGGGCCGGCGCGTGGGTCCGCGACCCTGACGGCCGGCTGCTGCTCGTCGAGACCGACGAGGGTTGGGCCGAGCCGGGCATGCCGCTCCGGCCCGGACAGGACTACGTCGAGTGTGCCACGGCAGCCGTCAGCGATTTAGGTGTCGACCCGGTGGTGACGGGCCTCTCGCACGTTCACGTCAGGTATCTCGTCGACTGGACGGATCGCCCGCCGCTGCCACAGCCCTTCGCCGTCTTCGAGGCGCGGGGCGACGGTCGACCGGACGGGTCGGCGGCGTGTGCGTGGCACGCGACGCTGCCGGACGCGCTGCTGTACGAGTATCTGCGGGAATCGATTTAAAAGCGTGTGCGGTTACAGCTCCGTCTCGAAGTCTTCGAGCGCGTAGCCCGGCTCCGCGCCGCGGCGGTCGAGCGTCTCGTTGGCGAGCAGCCAGTAGACAACCGACAGCGCCTTCCGTCCCTTGTTGTTCGTCGGGACGACGAGGTCCACGTTCGACGTGGTGTTGTTGGAGTCGCACATCGCGATGACCGGAATGCCGACCGTGATGGCCTCCTTGACGGCCTGCGAGTCCCCGATAGGGTCGGTGACGACGACCACGTCAGGCTCGATGTAGCCTTCGTAGTCGGGATTCGTCAGCGTCCCCGGGATGAACCGGCCCGTGCGGGCGCGTGCGCCGACGGCGTCGGCGAACTTCTCCGCGGGGAACCGGCCGTACTGTCGCGAGGAGGCGACGAGTATCTGCTCGGGGTCGTAGTTCGCGAGGAACGACGCCGCCGTGCGGATGCGGTCGTCCGTCTGCGAAATGTCCAACACGTAGAGCCCGTCCGTGCGGACGCGGTGGATGAACCGCTCCATGGACTTGGTCTTCTGCTGGGTGCCGATGTGTGCCCCGGCGGCGAGATAATCCTCCACGGGGATGAGGAGGTCCGCCTCGTCGTCGGGCATGACGTCCTCGTCGAGGACAGCGGGTTGTTCGTCTGCTTCTGCCTCGGCGTCGGCCGCCTCGGCGTCCGATTCGTCGGTGTCGTCGGTCTTGGCGACCGGCTCGTCGTCGGCGGGGGCCTCGCCGGTGTCGGCGGGCACCTCGTCGACCTCGGAGTCGGCCTCCTCGAGACCTTCCTCGTTGTCGCTCATGCGTTTGCCTCGATTCTGATGAGTTCGTTCAGCTTCGCGGTTCGCTCGCCGCCGACCGCGCCCGTCTTGATGAACGAGGCGTCGGTCGCCACGGCGAGGTGTGCGATGGTCGTGTCCTCGGTTTCGCCGCTCCGGTGGGAGACGACGGCGTCGTAGCCGTGTTCGCGCGCCACTTCGATGGCGTCGAACGCGTCCGACAGCGTGCCGATCTGGTTCGGCTTCACGAGGATGGCGTTCGCGGCCCCCTGCGCGATACCGTCACGCAGGCGGTCCGTGTTCGTGACGAACAGGTCGTCGCCACAGACGATTGTTTGGTCGTTCACCCGGTCGGTCAGCTCCGCGAACCCCTCGTAGTCGTCCTCGTCGAGCGGGTCCTCGACGTACGCCAGCTCGTAGTCGGCGACGAGTTCGGCCACGTAGTCGACCTGTTCGGCCGGCGTCCGCGTCGTGTCCGAGTAGACGTACGCCTCGCCGTCGAACAGCTCCGCACCGGCCACGTCCAGCCCCATGCGGATCTCGAAGCCGACCTCGTCTTCGACCCGTTCGATGGCCGTCGAGACGAGCGCCAGCGCCTCCTCGTCGTCGATGGCGGGGGCCCACGCCCCCTCGTCACCCTTCGCGGCCGGAATCCCCCGCTCGTCGAGCAGGTCGGCGACCGCGCCGTGGACAGCGGCGTTCGCGAAGACGGCGTCCGCGACGCTGGGTGCACCGACCGGCGCGGCGAGGAACTCCTGAATGTCGGTCGCGTCCGCGGCGTGTTCGCCGCCGCCGACGACGTTGCCGAGCGGCGTCGGGAACTCGTTGCCGCGGAACGCGCCACCGAGGTGCTGGTACAGCGGCGCGCCGAGCATGTCGGCACCCGCCTTCGCCGCGGCCATCGATATCGCGACGGCCGCGTTCGCGCCGATCTCGGAGAAGTCGGCCGTCCCGTCGGCACCGCGCAGCGCGGCATCGACGGAGCGCTGGTCGCCCGCGTACACCTGTCCCTCGATGCGAGGGACGGCGCGTTCGCGAGCCTTCGCGATAGCCTCCTCCGGCGGCAGTTCGACGGCCTCGTACTCGCCGGTCGACGCCCCGGAAGGGGCTGCGGCGCGGCCGAAGCCGCCGGACTCCGTCGTGACCTCCGCCTCGACCGTCGGGTCGCCCCGCGAGTCGAGCACGCGACGGAGTCGCACCTCGGTGACGAGCGTCACTCCGCGTCACCCCGCCGCACGGTGAATGGGAGCACGTTCGCGTCGTACTCCTCGGCGGCGATGAGTATCGGTTCCGTCTGATCGGTGTCCACGAGCACGGGCGCGCCGTAGCTCACCTGCAGGGCTCGCGCCCCGAGGATACGTGCCTTCTCGTAGCGGTTGTCCGTCTTCATTGGTAGGGTGCCACGATGTCGACGAGGTCCTTGTGCGAGACGAGCATGCGCCGACAGCAGGCGCGCTCGACGCCGAGCTCGTCGAGAACCTGCTTCGGGTTCTCGTCGTCCTCGCGCGTGCGAGCCTTGAACTCCTCCCAGTGCTCGCCGACGACGTTACCGCACGTGAAACACCGGACCGGGACCATCATGCGTGAATCACCTAGCGGTAGGACTTCTGGTAGCGGGCCCGTGCGCCGGGACCGCCCCACTTCTTCTGTTCGGACTGGCGCACGTCGTTGACCAGCAGCGAGCGGTCGAACGCCATGAAGGCGTCTCGCAGCTCTGCGTCGTTGTCGTGCTGGACGAGACCGCGAGCGATGGCCGTGCGGGCCGCGTCGGCCCGACCGGCGAAGCCGCCGCCGTTGATCTCCACGTCGATGTCGACATCGTCGCGCAGGTCGTCCTCGGCGATCCGGAACGGTTCGAGCATCTTCAGCCGCGCGCTCTCGGGCTCGACGAGTTCGACCGGCTCGCTGTTGATCCGCACTTTGCCGGTGCCGTCGCTCACGGTGGCGCGAGCGATGGCCGTCTTCTTCTTGCCGGATGTGTTCGTTACCATGTGACGTTAGCACCCAACTGCTCGGAGATGTCGCCGAGCGTGGTGAACTTGATGTTCGACAGGCGGTCCAGCGACGTGCCGTCGAGCACCTCGCCGCGGTCGTAGGGGTTGTCCACGTAGACGCGGACGTTCTCGAACGCCTCGCGCCCGTCCGTGGACTTGTACGGCAGCATGCCGCGGATCGACCGCTTGAGGATACCGTCGGGCCGCTTCGGATAGTAGGGGCCGCTCTCGGCACCGACCTCCACCCGCTTGCGGAACACGTCCATCGTGGACTCCTCGTTGCCGGTGATGACCGC
>PXSB01000056.1 GCA_003023185.1 Halobacteriales archaeon QS_9_67_17
TCGACGACCCCGTCTCCGTCGTTCCGGAGCGGGCGCTGGCCTTCTTCGCACGCAACCGCGACCGCATCCGGGCGGCCGCCCGCGTCCACGACGCCGCGGGCCTGGACGCGCCGCTCGACACCGACGCCGTCGACACCGCGCTCGCACGACTCACGGAGGAGGGCACCGTCGCTGACGACGACGAACTCGACCGGCTCTCCGTCGCCGTGGACGATCTCGACGCAGCCGTCTCGATGGCCGAGAGCACCGCCAACGACCGGCTCCGCGAGGCCATCGAGGAGCGAGACGTGACCATTGAGGGGGCCGACCTGCTGTCGCTCGTCGAGCGAGGTGCGGGGGTCGACTCCCTGCTCGACCGGGAGCTGGCCGACGAGTACGACGAGGCTATCGCCGCGGCCCGCGACCACCTCGTCGACGTGCTCGCCTTGGACGACCACGCCGCCCGCGCCCGGACGGCGTTCCCCGACGAGCCGACGTTCCCCGTGGAGGCCGACGACCGCGTCGTCTCGAAGCTCCGCGAGGAGTTGACCGCCGCGCGCGACCGCCGAGCCGCCCGCCTGAAACGTGAGTTGGCCGCCGAGCTAGCCGACCTCCGCGACCCCGCCGAGGACCTCGTGGACGCCGCGCTGGAACTGGACGTGGAACTCGCGGTCGCCCGGTTCGCCCGCGATTTCGACTGCACGATGCCGACCTTCGACGGCGACGGCGTCCGCATCGAGGGTGGTCGTTCCCCCCTGCTCGACGTGGCGTTCGAGGATGTCGAGCCGGTGGACTATGGCGTCGACGGCGTCGCGGTCCTCTCGGGCGTCAACTCCGGCGGCAAGACCTCGACGCTGGATCTGGTCGGCTTGATCGCCGTGCTCGGACAGATGGGGCTGCCCGTCCCCGCCGAGTCGGCCGAACTGGAGCGGTTCGAGGCGCTCCACTATCAGGCCAAATCGCAGGGCACCCTCGACGCCGGTGCGTTCGAATCGACGCTCCGGGAGTTCGGCGACCTCGTCGCGGGCGACGACCGCCGGCTCGTGCTCGTCGACGAACTCGAATCGATTACCGAGCCGGGCGCGAGCGCGCTCATCATCGCCGGCATCCTCGAAGCCCTCCACGAGTCGGACGCGACCGCCGTCTTCGTCTCCCACCTCGCCGGGGAGATACGCGACGCCTGCGGGTTCGGCGTGCAGGTGGACGGCATCGAGGCGACGGGCCTCGTGGACGGCGAACTCCGCGTCGAACGGTCGCCGGTGAAAGGAAAGCTCGCGCGCTCCACGCCTGAACTCATCGTCGAGAAGCTGGCTCGGGGGTCGTCGGGCGACGTGGCGGACGAGAGCGGCGACTCGCCCGACGGGTTCTACGGCGACCTGTTGGAGAAGTTCGAGTGATGGTGGTGTTCAGGTAAACGGGCCGTCGCTCGGTCGAGAAGTCGCGGTGAAGGGACTGAAAGGGGCCGTTATCGGCGGCTTCGCCGCCGGTTGCTCGGGAGAGCTCTGCTCTCTCGGTGAGCGCTCGACCCGGCCCCGGCGTTCGGAAGACGCGAAGGGTCTTCCGCAGCCCGTCAGAAATCTTCGATTTCTGCGGACGACGCAAACCACGAGACGACTCCGCCGCCACGCTGCACGCAAGGTGAGCGACCGGGAACTTTCCACACCTCGTTGGCCGTAGTCGCCGAACTCACCCTCATTTGAGCACTATCGATTCCGACGCCCCACGACTTACCCGTCTCCCGCTCCGACAAGTGTACACGCTGAATGGTTCCGAGAGACGTTCGACAACGGCCGGACGCCGACACCGAGCAGCCGCCAGTCCCGTGTGCTGCGTGTCGGGCCGTCTTCGAGTCGCCCGACCGTGACGCCGCCGCGTTCCTGCTCGTCGACCAGTTGACGATCCCCGTCGTCGGCTGTGCCGACCACCTCGACGAGTTTCGCGCCGTCTGCGGCCACACGACCGACGGGACGGCCGACCTCCTCGACCATCGGCCGGCCGGCGGCATCGCGTGTCCGAGCTGTCGGCTCGCTCCCCGGAGTCACGAGCATCCGCTGATTCCAGTCGAACGGGGTGGCGTCGTCGTGCTCGCGTGTCCGACTCACCGGTCGCAGATCGTCGGCCGCTTCCAGACGGGACTGGAGACGCGCCGACAGATCACCTCGCCACTCGACACGTCGTAGCGCCCCAGCGCCGCGACGGCGTTAGTCGTAGTAACTCAGCCGCTCAACCACGTCGGCGAAGGCGACGTTCTCCTGCACGTCGGCGATCTCGATGCGTACGCGCTCACCCTCCTCGGCGTCCGGCACGATGACGACGAAGCCCCGTTCGACGCGGGTCAGGCCGTCGCCCTGATCGCCCGTGTCCTCGATCTCGACGGTGCGCTGTTCCCCTTCATCGACCGGCGGGCTGGGCGGACTGGAAGGATCACGATCACGCGTCGGTTGCGGGGTCGTCGCCTCGCCCGCTTCGCCGCTCGTGTCGGCCGTCTCGCCGTCGGTCGACGACGACCGGAAGATCGCCACGCGGTACGTCTCGTCTTCCCGTAGTTCGCCGAGTTCGAGTTCCCGAGCCGGCACGTCGATGACGTACGAATCGTCTCGGGTTTCTACCTCCGCGGAGAACAGACAGCGTAACTGGTCAGAAATGTCCATCAGTTGGGCCTCTACGGCATGATACGCGAGGGGAGGTATTTTACTCTACTTGTCCTCGCCGAACCGCCAGTAATGCGGAGGCGGTGGTACAATCGGAGGACCGACGCTCGGCTACACATCCCGTACAGCAGTGCCGTCTCGCGTGTTCAGTTGTAGAACTCGCTGATGAGTTCGAGCAGAGACCGCACGGACGGGTCGGCGGAGCTATCGAACACGAGGAACACGCCTTTCCTGTCCTCGGACGGCTAGAAGTGAGCCACGGTGCCGCCCTCGAAGATACGTAGCTTGCCGCGAACGTCCCCCATGTCCTTGAACAGGTCCTCCTGAAACGGCTGTGCGATGTCTTGCACTACCACGTCGTCGTATATGTCGTCGATGTTGCTCTGTGAGTAGTTCGCATCCACGTCTTGACTGGTGTAGTGGAGTTCGTACCCGTCGGGGTCGTACGTCGCAACAACCCGTAGCGTATTGTCGTACGTCGACTGAAGCCTCTCTACTAACTGGGCGGAGTGTGAAGTCATCGTACCCGTGGAAGATGCGTGTATGATTTAAGTCTTTTAGTAAGGTGGGGGTCGTTCGTGTCGCTCCGCTCGGTCCGAATCGCGGCGGAGGGACGGTGTTGACCGTGCGTGCGCCAGTCACGTGCCGACGCCGCCCTGTTACCGGCGCGACCGCCGTGCCACACAGCGACGGCTCGGCCCTGCGCCCTCACACTCGACGAGCCCGTACTGCTCTAGCTTCCGGAGATACGTCCGGACGGTCCGCTTCGTCTTTGGCTCGTCGGCCCGCCGCGCGTAGCGGTCGTAGAGCTCCTTCGGCATCGACGGCCCCGACTCCAAGAGCACGTCGTACACCAGTCGCTGGTCTTCGGTGAGCTTGTCGAGGCTCCGCTGTCGGAGGTTGTCTCGCGCGGCCGGGATGGCCGTCCGGACGTGGTCGCTGGTGATCTCGTCCGCGCCGTCCCACTCGGCCTCCTGTGCCGCCTGCCGGAGGAACGTGATCGCGTCGCGGGCGTTGTCGGCGGCGGCGTCCGCGAGGTGGTCGAGATGGGTTTCGTCGATGGCGTCCGGGGCGAGTGCGGCCTCGGCGCGCTCGCGGAGGATCGCCACGAGTTCGTCGTGGCGATACCGGTCGAAGGAGATCCGGGTCGCGCTCCGGAGCCGCGACCGCACCCGCTCGTCCAGCGGGTTCAACACGTCTTTCTCGCGGTTCGCGATGACGATGAACGTGAGCCGGGGAATCGACCATAGCTCGCGGAGCAGATCCTTGTCCGCGAGTTGGTCGGCCTCGTCCAGAATGACGACGTACGGCGCGTCGACGGCTGCCAGCCGCGACAACATCGCGTCCTGCGGGGTGTTCCGGTGGATGTCGTGTGTCGGGCCGACCCCGTCGAGCAGTTCCAACAGCACGCGAAACCGGTTCGAGTGCGTCCAGCAGTCGACGTACTGGGTCTGCACGTCGAGGGCGCGCTCCGCGAGCTTGTCCGCGGTGAACCGCGCGAGACAGGTCTTGCCCGCGCCGGAGGGGCCTTCGATCAGCACGTCCCGAGGCGTCCGGTCGTCGAGCACCGGTTGGAGCGCGTTCCGGAGGCGATTCTTCTCCGCGTTCCGGTGGACGATGTCACCGGGCACCCAGTCGGCGTCCAGAACGCGGGCGTCGCGTAACATCCCACCCGACACACGGACGCACGGCAATTTAAGCGGAAGGGGGTCGTTTCCGGGTTTCCGAGTTCGAGATGCGGCACAGGCATAGGGTCGTCACTGCGCTCCGGCCATCGACACAGATAGGCCGCGCCGGTACGTAGCGCCGGTATGTCGCCGAGACGGCCACGGCAAATCGCCGGCCGGTGGGTTCCGTGAGCGACCGCCCCGGGTCCGCGCCGGTGTGCGCGGAGTCGCTGTCGCCGCTCGCGACGGCGACCGAGCGCGTCCTCGCCAGATACGACTACGAGATCGCGGCGGCGACCGACGCAATCGACGCGGCCGTCCCCGGCTTCGGTGGGCTGTTCGACCCGGAAACGTCGGCAAACGAACTCGCCGACGCACTCGAACGCGTGCTCAACGCGACCGACGAGACACCGGTCCGCGACCAGCCGACGAACGCCGGGAGCCCGGTGTGTCTCTACGTCGACGGCAGTTCGCGCGGCAACCCCGGCCCGGCGGGTGCGGGGGCCGTGCTCGTGGCCGACGACGGGGAGACGTTGGCTCGCCTCGGCCGGCCGGTCGGGTCGCGGGCGGACAACAACACGGCCGAACACGCCGCGCTCCGCCTCGGGATCTCACAGCTCCTCGCCCGCTGTGACCCGGAGCGTGTCAAGATACGCCTCGACTCGCGGACCGTCATCCGCGGCGTGTGGGGCGACCCGGACTCGCCGGCCGAGGAGTTCGGTGCGTATCGGCGCGCAATCGACGACCTGCTGGCGCACGTGCCGGAGCACGACTGGCAGCATCTCGTCGACAGCGACCCGAATCCGGCCGACGCGCTCGCGACCGTGGGCGCCGACATCGCGGCCCTCGGCCCGGGCGGCTGAACGATGGCGCGATGGACACTCGCCCCGTCGGGTGTCGGTGGGGCGTGGTGACTCGTCTCGTGGAACCTCGTCTCACGGGATTCCGTCTCGCGCAGGCCTCTTAGGCCTGTAGCCCCTCGATCATACAATGAGAAATACGTCGCTGAGCGGGTGGTGTCCCTGACGCAGACGGGCCTCGTTCCGTCGCTACCGACCCTGCCGACAGTCCCGACACGCTACCGTGACGCCGCGCTGTTCGTGTTGCTCGCCGTCCTCTTTGGCGGCGCGTTCGTCGCGATCAAGACCGGACTGCGCGAACTGCCGCCGGTGCTGTTCGCCAGTCTCCGGTTCGACATCGCGGCCGTCGCGCTGTTGGGCTACGTCGCGGCCACGCGCGCCCGGTCGACGTGGCTCCCGCGGAGTCGCGGCGACCTGCTCGGCATCGGCGTGGCGGCGGTGTTCCTCGTCGCCATCAACAACGGGCTGTTGTTCCTCGGACAGGAGACGACGACGCCCGCGACGGCCTCGGTCATGTACGGGCTGAACCCGGTGCTTGCACCGGTGTTCGCCCTGTGGCTGCTGAACGACCGGCTCTCTCGGGTCGGCGCGCTCGGCATCGGCGTCGCGCTGAGCGGCGTGGTGATCATCGTCCAGCCGTCGCCGTCGGCCCTCGCCGACGCGAGTTCGGTCGGACAGCTGCTCGTGCTGGGCGCGGCGGCGGCCGTCGCGCTCGGGAGCGTCCTGCTCCGCCGCATCGGCCCGCAGATGGACAGCGTCCCGCTAACGGCGTGGGCGATGGCCGGCGGCGCGCTCCTGCTCCACGGCGGAAGCCTCGCGGCCGGCGAGTCGCTGGCGAGCGTGGCAAGCATCGGCCCGGCGACCGTTGCGAGCCTGTTCGTCGTCGGCGTTCCGTCGACGGCCGTCGCGTACGCGATCCACTTCGGCCTCATCGAGCGAGCCGGCCCGGTCCGCGCGAACATGGTTGCGTACGCCGTCCCCGTGTTCGCGGCGCTGTTGGGATGGCTCCTGCTCGGCGCCCCGGTGTCACGCTGGACGATGATCGGCTTCCCGGTCGTCGTCGCCGGCTTCACGCTGGTCGAGCGTGACACGCTCCGGCGCGAACTGTGTCGGCTCCGCCGGCGGACGACCGACCAGACGCCGTCGGCGGCACCGCCCTGCGACGACTGACCGTCGGATGGTTACGCGACGAGTGCGGCGTCGAGCAGTTCGAGCGGGTGACGAACCTCGTAGCCCGTGCCGTGTTCCATCTGCATCGCACAGGTGGGACACTCCGTCATGCCGGTTTGCCCCTCGGCCGCCTCCATGTGGTCGAACATCTCGTCGCCGATTGCCATCGACGTGTCGTACTTCTCCGCCTTCCAGCCGTAGGTGCCGGAGATACCGGAACAGGAGTCGCCGACGTCCGTGACGCCGACGCCGTCGAGCTCGCGGAACAGCTCCACGGCCTGTCGCTCTAACCCCTGATTGCGTGCGTGACACGGGGCGTGGTAGGCGAACTCCTCGGCGAGGGCACCGTCGATCTCTGCGTCGGCGAGCGCGCCACGGAGGTCCTCGTGGACGCGGAGATACTCGACGGCCTCGAAGGTGTGGGCGGCCACCTCGTCGACGCCCTCGATGTCGAACAGCTCCGGATACTCCTGACGCAGCGCCATCGAACAGGAGGTACACGACGCGATGGCGTCGTACCCCTGATCGACGAGGTCGGCCATCGAGGAGACGTTCACCTCGGCGTGACGGCGGGCGTCCTCAAGCATCCCGTTGGCGAACATCGGCGTGCCCGAACACTTCTGCTCGGGGACGACCACCTCGTAGCCGAACTGCTCGAACACCCGGACCATCGCCTTCCCGACCGCCGTCGTGTTGTAGTTGGCGTAACAGCCGTGGAAGTACGCGACCTTCTTATCGGCGTCGCGGGGGTCGCCGCGAGCCGCGCGCCGCTCCTGCGCGCGGCGGCGCGAGCCGTCGGCCCCGCCCCGCCGCGTCCACCACTCGCGGAACGTCTCCGTCGCGAACGCGGGGAACTCGCGCTCGCTGGTGATACCCATCGTCTTCTCCAACAGCCAGCGGGCGGGCCCGAAGTTCATCGCGGCGTTGGCGAGGCGGGGAGCCTTGCTGGCGAGGAACGCCGAGGTGCGGTAGTTCGCGAGCAGGCGATTGCGCCAGTACGTCACCGAGAGCTTCGACATCCCGTCGACGTACTCCCCGCGGGCGGCGTTGTGCATCTGTGAGAGCGGCACGTCGGCGGGACACGCCTCGTCACACCGCATGCAGTTCGAGCAGTCCATCACCGACGCGTCGACGGTGTGCTCGTCGTCGCGCTGTTTCAGCCGCCACTGCTCCGGGCCTTGGAACTTCGGACCCGGGAAGTCGTCGTCGACCTCCGCGACCGGACAGTTCGTGTCGCACGTCGAGCACTTGTAACAGGAGTCCGATCCCGGCCGCAGGTCGAAGTCGGGGTCGTCGTCGAACACGTCGATGGGGAACTCGTCGTCGGCGTCGGGCTGTGAGGCGTCGCTCATCGTGCCCTCCGTGCCGCGCTTCGCCCGGCGGCGTAGCCCGTCGCAATAGAGACGCCGCTTCCCGACTTCTCGGCGGCGAAGTCGTAGCCGCCGAGCACCGACCCGGCGGCGCGCACGTTGTCGAACTCGACGCTATCGTCGCCGTCGACGGGCCTGAGGTCGCCGTCGGTGTGGACGCCGAACCGGGCGAAGTCGTGGTTGCCGAACGGCTCGCGGTCGAACCAGTCGTAGCGGTCGTCGGCGTGTGCGACGTGACAGTCGAACACCGGTTCGTACACCCGCTCGCGGTCCGAGTCGATGCCCTTCCCGACCAGTCCCCCCGTAGCCAGCACGTACTGGTCGGCGCTGTTCGGGATGCGCGCGCCGTTCTTCTCGACGTACACCTGCTCGACGCGGCCGTCGCCGTCGTACCCGACGACCGGGTTGCCGGTCGCGATACTGACGCCCGCCTCGTCGAGGGCCGCGAACAGCGAGTCTTCGAGACGGAGGCCCGGCAGCGAGGGCGGGCCCATCGGCACCTCGAAGACGGCGGCGTCGAGTCGCTCCGCCAGTGCCGCCCGAATCTCGGCCGGGTCGTCGTCGCCGAGGATGGCCGGGAAGCCGATTCGCGGCTCGCCGTCGTGCTCGGCGGCGACCCGGTCGGCCAGCGCCGCGCGAACCGGGCACTCGCGTCCGTCGGCCGTGACCGTGCCGTTCGTGTCGAGCAGCTTCGCGTACCGGGTGATCGCCGCGTCGGCGCGAAGGTCGCCCGGGAACTGGATCGTGACGCCGCGAACGTCGAACGGAACGCCCGCGGCCGTGAGATGCGCGGCGACGTGCGGGGCGTCAAAGTCGGTCATCGACTCGATGCCGACGAGCAGCGCGTCGCGGCCGTCGCTCGCGATGCCGTCGCTGACCCCGGCCGGATAGCGCGCGGTCGGCTTGACCGTGCCGCCGTGGGTCGGGAGGAGGGCGTTCGCGTCGGTGTGACCGCCGCGGTAGCGGGGCGTCACCTCGTCGAACAGCGCCATCGCCTTGCGGACCGTGTCGACGCCGACCGTCCGATATGGGTGGTCGGCCGGCAGGTTCGGGATGGCGTCGTACGGGTCGACCAGCGGTCCCTCGCCGTCGGCGGTGTAGCCGAGCACGTCCACCAGTCCGGAGGCGTTGCGGAGGGTGCTCTGCTTGGCGGCGACCAGCCGAACGTCTGCGCCCTCGCGTGCCGCCGCGAGCGCGCTCGTGAGGCCGGCGAGTCCGCCGCCGATCACGAGTACGTCGGACTCAATCGCCACGCTGATCGCCTCCGTCAGCGGCGACGCCGGCATCGAACGCGCCGAAGTCGACCGGGTCACCGTCGGCCGGGTCGTTGTCGCGGTTCTGTGTCGTCGCGTGAAGCGCGTAGTTCAACATCGCCTGCGAGAGCTGTTCGCCCCACAGCGCGTGTCGCTGGCCCGTCCACCGCTCTCGGAGGAGGTCATCCCACGCCTCGCGGACGACCGCTTCCTCGTGGTCGTCGTGCAGTTCGCCGGCGAGTCGGTGACAGCAGAAGCCGCCCTGACAGCTCCCCATCGAGGCGCGGGTGCGGAGCCGGACGGCGTTGAGATCCGACCCGGACTGGTCGACGGCGTCCTGTATCTCGGCGCGCGTCACCGCCTCGCAGTTACACACCGTCGGGTTTGGGCCCGACGTTTCGAGCACGTCGTCGGCCCGCGAGCCGAGGCGTTCGACGCTCCGGCGGCCGATGGGCGACCGGAGGTCGAACTCGTCCATGTAGTCGCGCAGCACCGAGAACTCCTCGCTGCCCGGCAGGGACACGTCGGCGGTGCGGCAGTCGGCGTCGACGCCGAACCGCTCGCAGACGTGGTCGCTGACCGCCTCGGCCATCAGCCGGTAGGTCGTGAGCTTCCCGCCGACGATGGTGGTCAGCCCGTCGAGCGCGTCGCGCTCGGCGTGGTCGAGCAGGAAGAAGTCACGGGTGATGTCTGTCGGGTCGTCGCTGTCGACCGAGGGCGGTTCGTACAGCGGTCGCACCCCCCAGAAGGAGCGGATCGTCCGCGCGTCCCGCAGCATCGGCACCAGCTCCGCGAGGGTGTCGATCATCATGTCGACCTCCCACTGCTCCTCGGGGTACTCCTCGGGATCGTCGACCTCCTCGTCAGTCGTGCCGAGGATGGCCGCCGTCTCGTGTGGCACGATGATGTCCGCGTCCCCCTTCGGCCGACAGCGGTTGATGACGGTGTCGACTTGCCGGGTGTTCATCACCGTCATCACGCCCTTCGAGGGGCGAACCTCGATGTCGACGCCCGCCATCGCGCCGGTCCGGCCGGCCCACGCGCCCGTCGCGTTGACGACGTGGTCGGCGCGGATAATCTCGGTACCGCCCTCCGTGCCGTGGACGTGTTTGCCCGGGCCGGATGCGTGGTCGAGTTCCGCGCCGACCACCTCGCGGTCCTCGACACGTATGTCCGTCACCGTCGAGTGGGTCTCGATCCGGGCACCGTGTTCGCGGGCGCTCGCGGCGTTCGCGACCACGAGCCGGAACGGGTCGACGGCTCCGTCGGGGACCGAGATCGCCTTCTCGATGTCCGGCGCGAGATGCGGCTCCACGGCACGGGCTTCCTCCGCCGAGAGCACTTCCGTCGGGATGCCGCTCGCCGCACAGCCGTCCAGTTTCTCTTGAAAATACGCCTCGGAGTCCTCGGGTCGCTTGACGAACAGGCCGCCGGTCGTCTCGACGCAGTGGCTGGCGATGTCGCGGAGCACGCGGTTCTCCTCGATACACTCCGCGGCGCTCACCTGATCGGAGACGGCGTAGCGCCCGCCGCTGTGGAGCAGGCCGTGCATCCGGCCCGTCGTGCCGTGCGTCAGATTCCCCTGCTCGACGAGCGTCACCCCGACGCCCCGCATCGAGAGGTCCCGGGCGATCCCAGCCCCGGTCGAGCCGCCGCCGATGACGAGGACCTCGGTCTGCCGTGACACGCTACCCGGATTGTAGCCGGAGCGTCTTATCCTTGTCTCCGGTCACTCTTCGGGGTGTTCGCCTTCGAATCCACCGACTGTTGTGGGCGTCGTCAGAACCACGTTATCCTGCTTCTCCCCGTTAGTTTCTGCTTAATTTGCCACAGAGATCTATGCAGCCCCGCATTTTTGTGTTCGAGGATTTAGGTGACGGTATGTCGGTGGCCGGTCGAACGGTCTCTGTTAAGCAGTTCCCTCATCTGCTCGGAGTCTGGACTGTCGTGTCGGCTATCACGGTCGGCATGACGCTGAACCGAGTGCTTCCGTGGATCATCGAGCGGTCACCACTGGTGTTTCAGGCTCTCCACTACATCATCGGTCCTGCATTACTCGTCGCAGTCGGCATCTACGTCGAACGTCGCTCCAGCAAGCCGTGGGTCGTTGCCATCGGGACGGTGTTCCTACTGTGGGGAGCGATGTCATTTGCGCTTGGCTGCCCGGCTGGTGGCTGCGACGTGCCAGACGGCTACTCGTATTTGCAGGGTATCAGGCTCGCTACGGACATTGGTATCGCGGGACCGAGCCTCTTGATAAGTGCTAAGCCCGAACAGTGTGCCTTCTCGTGTCCGTACCGCATCCAACTCATCCCGATGGCTATCGCGTATGCCGCTTTCGGTTACGGACTCATGAACTGGAATTGTACGAGCCAATGACACAGGACACCTACGTCGGCGCGATAGATCAGGGGACGACCGGCACCCGGTTCATGATCTTCGACCACGGGGGAGATGTCGTCGCCAACGCGTACGAACAGCACGAACAGATCTACCCGGAACCGGGCTGGGTCGAACACGACCCCATCGAGATCTGGGAGAACACCAAGGCGGTCGTGACGGTCGGGCTCGCGGAGGCCGGGCTGGCGGCCGACCAGCTAGCGTCGCTGGGGATCACGAACCAGCGCGAGACGACCGTCATCTGGGACGCGCCGAGCGGGAAGCCGGTGTACAACGCGCTCGTCTGGCAGGACCGCCGCACGACCGACCGGGTCGAGGAACTGCAGGAAGCCGGGAAGGTCGAGGGGATCCGCGAGAAGACCGGACTGGAGTGTGACGCGTACTTCTCGGCAACCAAGGCGGAGTGGATACTCGACAACGCCGAGCCGCTGAAACTCGAGAGCGCTCGGTCTCGGGATCTCCGCGACCGCGCCCGCGAGGGCGAGCTACTGGTGGGAACCATCGACGCGTGGCTCATCTATAACCTCACGGGCAACCACGTCACCGATGTCTCCAACGCCTCGCGGACGATGCTGTACGACATCGAGGATCTGGACTGGGATCCCGACCTTCTCGAAGAGTTCGGCGTTCCGGCGGCGATGTTGCCGGATGTGCGGCCGTCGTCCGACGAGGAGTACTACGGCCACACCGACCCGGACGGCTTCCTCGGTGCCGAGGTGCCGGTCGCCGGCGCGCTGGGCGACCAGCAGGCGGCGCTGTTCGGGCAGACCTGCTTCGACGCCGGCGACGCGAAGAACACGTACGGCACCGGCTCCTTCTACCTGATGAACACGGGCGAGACGCCCGTCGAGTCCGACCACGGCCTGCTCACCACCATCGGCTTCCAGCGCTCGGGCGAACCCGTCCAGTACGCGCTGGAAGGGTCGATCTTCGTCACCGGGGCCGCAATCGAGTGGCTCGAAGACATCGACCTGATCAACAACGCCGCGCAGACGGCCGAGCTCGCAAAGTCGGTCGATTCGACCGACGGCGTCTACGTGGTGCCGGCGTTCACCGGCTTGGGTGCCCCCCACTGGGACGGCCGCGCACGCGGGACGATAGTCGGGATGACCCGCGGGACGGAGAAGGCGCATCTGGTGCGGGCGACGCTGGAGGCAATCGGCTACCGGACGCGCGACATCGCCGCGGCGATGGAGGCCGATTCGGGCGTGGAGACGACCACGCTCCGGGTCGACGGCGGCGCGGTGAAGAACGACTTCCTCTGTCAGCTGCAGAGCGACATCATCCAGACGGACATCGTCCGTCCGGAGGTCGACGAGACGACGGCGCTCGGGGCGGCGTACGCCGCCGGTCTCGCCGTTGGCTACTGGGACAGCATCGACGAACTCCGGTCGAACTGGCAGGTCGACGAGACGTTCGAGCCGGCGATGGACGCCGAACGAGCGGACGAGATGTACGACCGGTGGGCCGACGCCGTCGAGCGCTCGCGCGGCTGGGCGAGCGAGGAGTGACCGACTCTAGTCTCGGAGCGTCGCCTCGTGGACGTTCGGGAGAGGGTGAGCCATTCCTCAGCCGGGCGCGTGCCGTTCGACTGGGCGGTGTGACGGTCGTCGCGAGCGGAAACCGGTTTGAACCGTCGGTTGCAAGGGGGTGTATGAGCGACGATCGCGCGGATCTCCGGTTGCGGAAGCGCGTCGAGGAAATCCGGGATCTCGAAGGCCAAGGCACGGAGCTGGTGACGCTGTTCATCCCGCCGGACGACAACCTACAGAGTTGGGTGCGGCGGCTGAGCAGCGAGTACTCCGAGGCGGGCAACATCAAATCGAAGCGGACGCGGACGAACGTCCAGTCCGCGCTCAAGAAGGCGAAGAACCTGCTCCAGCAGTACAAGCAGACACCCGAGAACGGGCTGGTGGTGTTCACCGGACAGGTGGACGACGACTTCATTTCGCTGCTGTTCGACGACCTCCCACACCCCATCTCGGAGTCGAACTACATCTGTGACGACCACTTCCACACGGAGCCGGTCGAGAGTCTGGTCACGCCCGACGAGGCGTACGGCCTGATCGTGGTCACCCGCGATAAGGCAACCATCGGCCTGCTGGTCGGCGACCGCATCGAGACGGTCCGCGAAATCGAGAGTCTCGTGATGGGAAAGACCCGTGCCGGCGGTCAGAGTGCTCAACGGTTCAAGCGGATTCGCGAGAAACAAAAAGAGGAGCACTTCAAGGACGTGGCCGCCGCGGCCGCCGACACCTTCCTCGACGACGGGGGCGAGCAGTTGGACGTTGAGGGGGTGCTCATCGGCGGGACGGACATCACCGTCGACGACTTCGTGAGCCACGACTGGCTCGACTACCGGATCAAGGAGAACACGCTCGGCAAATTCAACGTCGCTCACGGCGACCAGACCGGGCTCAAACAGCTCGTCGACAAGTCAGAGAGCGTGCTGCAGGCGGACAAGCAGAGTCAGGCCCGCGAGCTGATGGGCCGATTCATGCAGGGACTGCGCGGCGACGCCGACCCGGCGGTGGCGTACGGCGACGAGGAGGTCGACCGCGCGCTGGAGTACGGCGCTGTCGACACAATTCTGCTGTCGGAGTCGCTCGACGGCGACCGGATCGACGAGCTGAGCGAGCGCGCCGAGAACATCGGCAGCGACGTACAGCTCGTCTCTACCGCCTTCGAGGAGGGCGAACAGCTTCGGAACGTGTTCGGCGGCGTGGCCGCCGTCCTGCGGTACGAGATCTGATTGCACCGAGCCGAGGGTAGTGTTCAGATACGCGGGTCGTCACTTGGCCGAGCAACCGCAGTGGGTGGGACTGAAAGGGGCCGGGCGCTCGACGACGCACGACGACGCAAGGACCGCATCGCGAGCGACGCGAGCGGGCGGACCGCAGCGAGGTCCGCTCGCGGCTGGAGGCCGCTTGCACGGCCCGTGGAGCTTCGCTCCACGCTGCGCGCGAGGCGAGCGACCGGGGGCTTTCTCCACCTCGTTGGCCGGCTCTCCTCCGGAGCCACTCTTATCTGAACACTACCGGAGCGAACGGCGTCAGTCACTCTTCTAACTGCTCCTGCCATCGCTGGACCGCCGCCATCAGTTCGACCGGCGAGGTCTCGTTCACGTCCGTCGCGCGGAGGTCGTCGAGCACGGTCTCGATGTCGGCGTCTATCCCTGTGTCGCTCGCGGTGTCGGCCGCCTGCTTGCCGCTTTTCTCGCCGCCTGTGAACTCCCCGCGTCCCAAGTCGAACGTCGTCTGGACGGTGCCGTCCGAGGAGCTACCTCGCGCCTCGATGGCCTTCTCGCGGCGGAGTCGGTCGAGGACGGTCCCGGCCCGCGAGACGACGGGGTCGGGGACGCCCGCGAGTTCGGCGACATGGACACCGTAGGAGCGGTCTGTCGGCCCCTCGGCGACCGTCCGCAGGAACGTCACGTCGTCGCCGGCGTCGTCCACCGCGACGTGGACGTTCGCCACGCGGTCGAGGTGGTCCGCGAGCGCGGTGAGTTCGTGGTAGTGGGTGGCGAACAGCGTCTTCGCGCCGACCTCGTTGTGGAAATACTCGGTCGCGGCCCACGCGATAGAGATGCCGTCGTACGTCGCCGTCCCCCGGCCCACCTCGTCGAGGACGACCAGCGACTCCTCGGTCGCGGAGTGGAGGATGTTCGCCAACTCGCCCATCTCGACCATGAACGTTGAGCGGCCCTGTGCGAGTTCGTCGAGCGCGCCGACGCGCGTGAAGATACCGTCGACGAGCCCGACCTCGGCGGCTTCGGCGGGGACGAAACTGCCCACCTGCGCGAGCAGCGTGACGAGCGCCGCCTGTCGCATGTACGTCGATTTCCCGCTCATGTTCGGGCCGGTGACGAGCAGGAACCGCCGGTCGCGGTCGAGATGGAGGTCGTTCGGGACGAACTCGACGGACTGCTCGACGACCGGGTGGCGACCCGCCTCGACGCGGAGTGTGTCGCCGTCGGTCAGTTCGGGGCGCGTCCAGTCGTTGCGCGCGGCGTGAGCCGAGAGCGAGCAGTACACGTCCAGTTCGGCGAGCGCGCGCCCGACGCGCTGGAGCAGGTCGGCGCTGTCGGCGAGCCGGTCACGGAGCTCCTGAAACAGTTCGTACTCCAGTTCGCCGCGCCGCTCCTCCAATCGGATGATCTCGCGTTCTCGCTCTCGTAGCTCCGGCGTGGTGAACCGCTCGCTGTTCTTCAGCGTCTTGATCCCCTCGTAGTGGTCCGGGGCGGCGTCGGCCTCCGACTGGCCCACCTGAATGTAGTAGCCGTCCGTCTTGTTGCGGTCGACGCTCAGATGCGTGAGACCGTGCGCCTCGGACTCGCGGTCCGCGAGCGTGTCGATCCACTCGCGAGCGGACTCGTGCTGCTCGATCACGTCGGCCAACTCCGGGTCGTAGCCGGGCGCGAGCAGGCCGCCCTCGGTCAGCGTGCCCGGTGGGTCGGTCGCGAGCGCGTCGTCCAACTCGGCGTGGAGGTCCGCGACGGCCGCGCGGTCGACCCCCTCGAACACCGTCGCGACCGCGGAGTCGTCCAGCCGCGGACTCGAATCGACGGCCTCGGCGAGGTCGGCGACCAGTCCGAGCGTGTCGCGGACGCGGCAGGCCCCCGGTGCGTCCAGACTCCCCGACACCGCCCGCGAGGCCAGCCGTTCGAGGTCGTAGACGTCGCCGAGCAGGTCGCGGAGTCGTTCGCGGCCCATCGCGTCGGTCGCCAGCGCGGCGACGGCCGCCTGTCTGTCGTCGAGTTCCGCGCGGCGACGGATCGGGCGGGCGAGCCACTCACGGAGGAGGCGACCGCCGGCGCTCGTCTCGGTGTGGTCGACCGTCTCGAACAGCGAGACGCCGCGGTCGGTCATCGGCTCCGTTAATTCGAGATTGCGCTGGGTGGTCGCGTCGAGCGTGACGTGCTCGTCGGGCGTGTAGGCGTGGAGGCGGGTGACGGACGCGAGCACGCCCACGCCGGTCGCGTCCACGTACGCGAGGGCTGCGCCGGCCGCCTGCACGGCCGCGTCCGTCTCTACTCCGACCTGTTCGGTCGCGCCGCCAAACTGCTCGCGGAGGGTGTGACGGGCACGCCCCGGCGCGAAGTCGTCGGTCGCGTGGAGCGTCAGCGTCGCGTCGACGCGCTCGCGAACGGAATCGAGGAACGCGTCGTCGCCGCGCAGGTCGGGACCCGGCAACACCTCCGTCGGCGCGAACCGGTAGAGTTCCGTCAGCGCCTGCGCCTCGGCGTCCGCACCCGCGACGCTCGTCACGTGGAACCGACCGGTCGTCACGTCGAGGAAGGCGAGCCCATATGCGCTCGCCGCGCGGACGACCGTCGCGAGATACCGCGCCGCCTCGCTGGTCGGGTCAACGAGCGTGCCGGGGGTGACGACCCGCGAGACGCGCCGCTCGTGGCCGCCGTCCGTCTCGTGCTGGTCGGCGACCGCGACCCGATAGCCGCGCTCGACGAGTGCCTTCAGATACGGGTCGAGGTCGTCCACCGGGACGCCGGCCATCTCGTAGCTGTCACCGCCCGAGGCTCGCTCGGACACCTTCAGGTCTAACTCGTCGCCGACGGTCGCGGCGTCCTCGCCGAAGAACTCGTAGAAGTCGCCCATCTGCATCGCCAGCAGGTCTGCTTCGGCCTCGCGTTTCAAGTCGAGATACTCCCCGACGATGCCGTCCGCAGTCATGCCCGGGTCTGGTTCCGGTTCGGGCATGAACCTGTGGATTCACGTCCTCGGGGACGGGGTGACAGGGAGTGATCAGGATGCTGGTTGTGAACTATTATGAAAGATAGTGATATTTATTTCGCTCACGGCCGAATCTCGCGACATGAGGCCCGAAGCGACTCGGCGAGGTACAGCTGAGTCCGCTGGTCCGGAGCGCGTCGTCGCCGACCTGATCACCGACGCCCGATGGGCGATGGCGTCGATAGAAGAGTACGATCAGGCGGCAGTCGACCAGTTGGCGCGCGCGGCCGGCTGGGCAGTGTATCAGGAGGACCGCTGTCGCGAACTGTCGGAACTGGCCGTCGAAACCACCGGGCTGGGCGACACGGAGGACAAGTTCCGGAAGAAGCGCCGAAAGATCCCCGGCGTCCTCGACGAGATGTTGGGCGAGCCGACGGTCGGCGTCGTCGACCGCGACGAGGCGAATGGTCGCGTCGAGATCGCGAAGCCAGTCGGCGTGGTCGGCGGCGTGGTTCCGTCCACCAATCCCGGCGCGACACCGGTCGTGTTGTCGATGCTAACACTGAACGGTCGCAACGCGATCATCCTCTCGCCGTCGCCGCGTGGCTACGACGTGTGCGAGCAGGTGGTCGAGTACGTCCACGAACAGCTCGACGAGGTCGGCGCGCCCCGCGAGTTGGTACAGATACTTCCGGAGCCCGTGAGCAAGGCGAAGACGTACGCGCTGATGGATCAGGTCGATCTCCTGCAGGTCACCGGCTCCGCGGACAACGTCCGCGCCGGCCAAGAGTCCGGCACGCCAAACTACTGTGTCGGTCAGGGGAATCCGGTCGCCATCGTCGACGAGACGGCCGACATCGAGGCGAGCGCCGAGCGCATCGCCACCAGCCAGACGTTCGACAACGGCACCTCCTGCTCCAGTGAGGGAAATGCCGCCGTCGTCGAGGACGTGTACGAGGCGACCGTCGCCGCGCTGGAACGGGAGGGCGGCTATCTGTGTGACGCCGACGAGCGGCGCAAACTCCGGGAGACGCTGTTTCCCGACGGCAACACGCTCAACCCCGACACGCTGGCGCGACCGGCAGGCGTCATCGCCGAACGGGCCGAGAAGATCGCGCCGATCCTCAACCTGTTTCGGGTGCCCGACGTGGAAGCGGCGTTCGCGCTCACGGAGTGTATCCTCGCGTACGAGGGCGCGGGCCACTCCACAAACATCCAGACGACGGACCCCGAGCGGGCGCGCCGCGCCGGCGAGGCAGTCGGCGTCGCGCGGCTGCTGGTCAACCAGCCGAACGCGCTCGCCAACGGCGGCCACTACCGGAACGGTCTCACCTCGACGCTCTCCGAGGGCACCGGCACGTGGGGCGGCAACCAGCTCGACGAGAATCTCGGCGTCGAGAAGTTCTACCAGACGACGACGGTGTCGCGGCCAATCGAGGACGCGACGCCGCCCGACGCCGAGGCGCTGTTCGCCCCCTACGTCGACGAGTAGCACGCGAACTGCGTCCCGACCCCCAGACACAGCATGACCGACACGAACCGCTTTGTCGCCCCCGACGAGATACTCGTCGGTCGCGGGAGCGTCACAGAGATCGGACCGCTGATGGCCGCGCGTGGCTCGCGGGCGCTGGTGGTCGCCACCGCAGGCGGGATCGACCGCCACGGCGACCGCGTGCTCGACAGTCTCCACGCGGCCGGCCTCGACACGACCGTCTACGACGGCGTCGAGCCGGACCCGACGGTCGCGATGGTCGAGGCGGGCGTCGACCGGTATCACGCGGGCGACTGTGACTGTCTCGTGGCGCTCGGCGGTGGCTCACCCATCGACGCGGCCAAGGCCATCGGCGTGGCGGCGGCCACCGGCACCCCGATCCGCGAGCACGCCACCGACCGAGCGGGTTACGAGACGCTCGACGGCCCGCTCCCGCCCCTCGGTGCCGTCAACACCACGGCCGGCACCGGGAGCGAGGCCACGCGGTCCATCGTCGTCACCGACGAGGCCACCGCCACGAAGTTCCTCGTCGTCTCGACGGCGGTAGTGCCGGAGGTGGCCGTCGAGGACCCCGAACTCGTGGCGTCGCTCCCACCCAGCCACACCGCGTTCACCGGGATCGACGCCCTGACCCACGCCATCGAGGCGTACGTCTCCCGAGAGGCGTGGCCCATGTCGGACACGCTGGCGCGGGCGGCGATCCAGCGGCTCGCCCGCTGGCTCCCCGTCGCGTGGGAGGACGGCGACGACCTGACGGCCCGCGAGGAGACGCTGATCGGCCAGCTACAGGCCGGACAGGCGTTCACGAACGCCTCTGTCGCGCTCGTCCACGGGATGGCGCGGCCCTTCGGCGCGCAGTTGCATCTGCCACACGGCCTCGCGAACGGCGTCCTCCTGCCCGCGGTCGTCGACTACTCCGTCGAGGGGAACCCCGAGCGGTACGCCGACATCGCCCGCCTGCTCGGCGCGGCCGACGAGGGCGACGCGGACCGGACGGCCGCAACGCAGGCCGCGCCCGCGATCCGTGACCTCTGTGAGGCGGTGTCGCTGTACGGGTATCTCGACGCGTTCGCCGACGTGCCCGACCGCGAGACGTACGCGGGACTGGTCGGTGAGATGGCCGAGGACGCGCTCGCCTCCGGGTCGCCAGCGAATAACCCCCGCGTCCCCGACCGCGAGGCCATCGAGCGGCTGTATCTGGACGTGTACGACCGCGCGCTCGCCGACCACGCCTGAACGGGCGAGGTGCGGCGCAGGTGTGCCGGCACTGGCCGGATGGCCGCTCACGGTCGCCGACCGAGAGGCGCTCTTCGTCGCTCTCACGGGAAGCGGGCCGCTGGCGGCGTGACCGCCCCGTGACTGTGCGTGCAGTAGCGGGAGCCGCGCCGCCGATGCCGGATATTTAACCCCGCGTTACGCCAAGGCCGGACGATGACTGTCGACACGGAGGGACGATGACCGTCGGCGAGCGCGTCGTCGCCCGTCTCGCCAGCGAGGGCATCGACACCGTCTTCGGCATCCCCGGCAAGCAGACGCTCCCGCTGAACGAGGCGATGGCGACCCACGGTATCCGGTTCGTGGTCGCGCGCCACGAGACGGCCGTCTCGCATCAGGCGTGGGGGTACGCCGAGACCAGCGGCGAGATGGCCGCCACCGTCGTCGTCCCCGGCCCGGGCGACATGAACGCGATGAACGGGCTGAAGAACGCGCTGAACGACTGCACACCGCTCGTCCACGTCGCCGTCGAGACCGACCCGGCCGTCCGCGGCGGCGACGGCATCCACGAGACGCCGCCAGACACCTACGATAACGTCGTGAAGGCGAACCGGCTCGTCGAAGGGCCACAGGAAGCCGTCGCGACGCTCACCGAGGCGATGCGAACCGCCCGGACGCCACCGAAAGGACCGGTCCGGGTGGGGATTCCGAAGAACTTCCTGACGATGGACGTGCCGCAGGCCGCGCCGTCGGCCGACGGCGTCCCGACGCTACCCGAACCGGACCCCCACGCGGTCGCGACGGCGACGACTACCCTCCAAGCTGCCGACGAGCCGGTCGTCATCGCGGGCGGAGGCGTCCGCACGGCCGAGGCGACGGCGGAGCTCCGCGCGGTCGCGGAACGGCTCGACGCACCGGTCGTCACGACCTACAAGGGGAAGGGGACGCTCCCGGAGGCGCATCCGCTGTCGGCCGGCGTCTTTTCTGGTGCCACCAGTCCGGAGTTGGAGGCGCTCGTCGCCGACGCGGACGCCGCGCTCGCGGTCGGCACCGACTTCGACGCCGTCGCCTTCGCGCGGTGGGAGCGCGACCTGCCTGACGAACTCGTCCACGTGACGCTCCACGCAGCAGACGTGGGCACCGGCTACGAGCCGTCGGTCGCGCTCATCGCCGACGCCGGGGCGACCCTCGCCGCGCTTGCCGACCGCCTGCCGGCGGGGATCCTCGATGATGACTCGCCGGGCGTCGAACGGGCGCAGTCGGTCCGGGCGTCGGACGCGGCCCGCATCGCCGCGCTGACTGAGGGCGACGACCCGCCGCTCACGTCACCGAGTGCGCTGGCGGCGGTCCGAGCGGCCGTTCCCGAGGGAGCTACCGTCGCCGTCGACGCGGGCGGCTTCCGCATCTGGACGCTGGTCTCGTTCCCGGCCGCAGGGCCGCGGTCGTACGTGAATCCCGGGTCGTGGGCGACGATGGGCACCGGCCTCCCGTCGGCCATCGGCGCGAAACTGGCGACCCCCGACGAGGACGTGGTAGCGTTGACGGGCGACGGGGGGCTGTTGATGTGTATCCACGAACTCCACACCCTCGCGGCCGAGGGGATCGACGTGACCGTCGTCGCCTTCCGGAACGACGACTACGCCATCATCAGCGAGGAGGCGGAGCGGTCGTACGGCCTCGACGAGATGGCCTACGGCTGGCGCGACGCCCCGCTGTCGCTCACCGACATCGCGGCGGGGATGGGCGTCGAGGCCGAGCGCGTGGAGACGGCAGACGCGGTGGAACGTGCTGTCTCCGCCGCTGTCGAAGCCGACGAACCACGGCTGGTGTCTGTGCCGACCGACCCGACCGAACCGCAGGCGAGCGAGTGGTTCGCGGGCGAGAAGTGAGTCTCAGGACGTAGAGAAGCCACCGTCGACCCGTAGTCCCTCGCCGGTGATGTAGGAAGCCTCGTCGCTGGCGAGGAAGGAGACGGCGTCGGCGATCTCGCTTGGCTCGGCGAGGCGGCCCAGCGGATACCGCTTCAGCATGATCTCCTTGGCGCGCTCGGGGTCGTCGCGCGTCTCGAAGAACTGCCGGCCGAGTTCCGTGTCGGTGAACGCCGGACAGACGGCGTTACACCGGACGCCCGACCGCCCGGCCTCGGCGGCGACGGCCCGCGTGAAGTTCATCACCGCCCCCTTCGACAGCGAGTACGCCCCCTGTTTCGGCAACCCGTACTTGAGGTAGGGGAGGGCGGCCTGACAGCCGTTCCAGACGCCCCGCACGTTCACATCCAGCACGAACTCGAAGACGGAGCGGTCGGTGTCCTCGACGGTCGCGGGGGGGTGGCCGACGCCGGCGTTGTTCACCACGGCGTCGAGACCGTACTCGTCGGCGGTGGCGTCGACGACCGCCTCGAACGCCTCGCCGTCGGTCACGTCCAGCTCCGTGAACTCGGCCTCGCCAGCGTAATCGCCGGCGTTGATGTCTGCGACGGTCCCCTCGCCCGTCTCGCTGTCCACGTCGGTCGCGACGACGAACGCGCCGGCCTCGGCGAATCGCTTCGCCGTCGCTTCCCCGATTCCCTGTCCGGCACCGGTAACGAACGCCGTCTGGTCCTCGTGTCGCATGCGCGTACGTCCGATTGGGGCAACTTAGTTCTCCCCCGCGATGACAACGGCTTTGCCGGTGGCGGTTCCCCTTCTCGTATGCTTGACCTTGGCACCCCGGCTCCCAAGTTCGAACTGCCGAATCAGGACGGCGACCCGGTCGCGCTCCCCGACCACGGCACCGTCATCGTCTACTTCTACCCGCGGGCGGACACGCCCGGTTGTACGACCGAGGCCTGCGGCTTCCGTGACCGCTGGAGCGCCTTCGAGGACAGAGACGTGCGCGTGTTCGGCATCAGCGACGATCCCGTTCCCATGTTGGCGACGTTCGCCGAGGAGTACGACCTGCCGGTCGAGTTGCTCTCTGACACGGACGGGTCGGTCGCGAACGCCTACGACTCCTACGGCGAGCGCGACCTGCTCGACGACACCGTCGAGATCGCGTTCCGCAACACGTACGTCGTCCGCGACGGCGAAATCGCGCTCGCGTACGAGGGCGTCGATCCGGAGGGCCACGCGACGGAACTGCTGGTCGACATCGATGCGCTAGACGACTGAGTTTGGAGCGGCGCGTGCCGGCTAGTGTTCTAATAAATCGGATGAGCTGGCACAGCCAATGTGACGAGTTTGGAAGCCCCCGCCAGCTCGACTCCCGGGCCTCGCTGCGGTCCTCGGCCGTTGGCCTGCGGTCCTTGCGTCGGCCGGGGTCGTCGAGCCGACGGCCCCTTCCAGTCCCACCCGACCGCACTCGTTCGGTCGGCCACCGTCTATCTGGACACTGCCATCGCCGGAGCGGTGTTCAGATACAGGGGTCGTCGCGCGACTGACAATCGCCGTGGGCAGGACCGAAAGGGGTCGGGCGCTGCGGGAAGCCCGACGACGCAAGCACCGGAAGCCGGCCGCAGGGAGGCTACGGAGCGCAGCGAGGCGCGCGACCGCAGCGACCGGGGGCTTTCTACACCCTGTTGTCCTCCTCTTTCTCCTCGAAGTCACTCTTCTTCGAACGCCACTCGTCGTGCAGGCCAAAAGACGAAGAGGACCCCTACCCGAGACTTCGGTATGGACATCGGCCAGTCGCTAAACGACAAAACAGCAGTGGTGACGGGTGCGAGTGCAGGTATCGGCGCGGCGACAGCGACCACGCTCGCCCGGGAGGGTGCGAACGTCGTCATCGCGGCCCGCCGGGAGGGCCGACTCGAATCGCTCGCGAGCGACCTCGAAGCCGCACACGACGTGGAGGTCGCGCCCGTGCCGACGGACGTGACCGACGAGGCCGCCGTGGCGGCGCTCGTTAACGCCGCTGTCGAGCGGTTCGGCGGGCTCGACGTGCTGGTCAACAACGCCGGCGTGGCGCGCGGTAGCGACGTGGCGGAGATGGCGACCGCCGACTACCGGACGATGATGAGCGTCAACTGCGACGGGATGTTCTACGCCACGCGCGAGGCACTCCCGCACCTCCGCGAGTCGGGCGGGACGCTCGTGTTCATCGGGAGCTTCGCCGGCCAGTACCCCCGACCGTTCAATCCGGTGTACGCGGCGACGAAGTGGTGGACGCGCGGCTTCGCCAAGTCGGTCTCCGCGCAGGTTGGCGACGACTGTGCCGTGACGGTGATCAACCCCGCGGCAGTACGAACAGAGTTCACCGTCGAGAGCGAGGCCGACGACGCCGAGTTCGCGACCGAGCCGTTCGAGGAGCAGTTCGCCCCCGGCGAGGCAATCGAACCCGAGGAGGTCGCGGCGGCGGTCGTCTTCGCGGCCACGCAGTCGCCGTCGATGGTCAGCGAACTCGACCTGTACGACCGAGACAAGTTGACGCTGCTTGATGGCTGACGCCCGCGAGTTCGTCGCCGTCGGCGGCGCGATGGTCGACCGCTACTACGACCTGTCGAACCTCCCCGAACCAGACGGCGGCGCGTTCATCCGCGACGAACGGGTGGGCGTCGGCGGCATCGCGGGCAATCTCGCGAGTACCGCCGCCCGACTCGGCCGCGAGACAGGGCTGATCGCTCGCGTCGGTGACGACGACCGCGCCGACCGGATCGAACGCGACCTCGCGCAGCGCGACATCGATACGACGCGCGTCCGCCGGGGCGACGGCGAGTCGACGCACTCGCTGGTGTTGCGGGCCAACGGCGAACGGATGGTCGTCACCGGTGGGGATTCGGCGGCGGCACTCGCGCTACGGGACGCCGACCGACCGTATTTCCAAGGTGCGGCCGTCGTCGCGGCGAACGCGTACCTGCCGGAACGGGTGACTGCGCCGCTCGTCGAGATGCGCGAGACGGGGGCGCTCTCGCTGCTCTCCTTCGACCTCTCCGGGCCGCTCTCGGAGTTGGTCGGCCGCGGGACGACGCCGGGGACTATCGACCGCGCGCTGGCCGCCGCCGACCTCGTGCTCGTCGGCGAGGTGGCGATGGACGCGTATCTCGCCCACCACGACGCGTCCGACCCAGTCGCGCTCCTCCGCGAGCAGGGTGTCGAGCGGGGGGCGCTCACCCACGGCGACGACGGCGCGACCCTCCTCGCGCCCGACGGCACCATCGCGATAGACGCATTCGGCGTGGACACGGTCGACACGACCGGTGCCGGCGACGCCTTCCATGCCGCGCTGGTCGACGCGTGGTTGCTTGCGGAGCGAGCGCCGCGCGCAGCCGGCGAGTTCGCCGCCGCAACCGCCGCGCTGAACTGCACCGGTGACGGGGCACGCGGGGGTCTACCGACCCGCGAGGACGTGGAGACGCTACTGGCTCACCGCACCTGATCGGCTGCCGCGATCAGTTCCTCGACGCGCCCCACTGACACCGGGTTCGTCGTCTCCGCGCCCTCCTTGAGCGCCGTGCCGACGATGACGCCGTCGGCGACGCGGAGCAGGTCACCCACCGAGTCGGCGGTGACGCCGCTCCCGACGAGGACTGGCACGTCAAGCCCGCGCTGGTCGCGCCGCTCGACGGCGGCTTCGACAGCGCCGAGCGGCGTCGCGCGGCCGGTGTGGCTCCCGGAGACGACGATGCCGTCCGCGAGGCCGCGGGTCGCGGACTCGGCCAGCGTCTCCTCGCCGTCGCCCGTCGCCAGCGGTTCGGAGTGTTTTACACCCACGTCGGCAAGCAGGCGCACGTCCGCGTCGATGCGCTCGCGGCATCGCATCGTCTCGTGGGCGCGGCCTTCGAGCACGCCTTGGTCGGCGACGCGTGCGCCGACGTGGACGTTGACGCGGACGAAGTCGGCACCAGCGGCCGCGGCGACGGCGACCGCCGCCGACCCGTCGTTGCGGAGCACGTTCACCCCGACCGGGCAGTCGGCGGCCTGGCGGACCGTCCCGGCCAGCGCCGTGAGGTCCGCGACGACGTGGTTCGGTACGCGCTCGGGGTGGAACGGCGCGTCGCCGAAGTTCTCGACGATCACCGCGTCGACGCTGCCGTCGGCCAGTCGCTCGGCGTCGCGGCGGGCCGCCTCGTGGAGCGCATCCCGTCCCGCCTCGGGGTCGTACCGCGGCGCGCCCGGCAGCGGCGGCAGATGCACCATCCCGATCACTGGCGTCGCGGCACCGAAGGTGTCATCGTCCATACCGGAGGGTCGCCCGCCGGACCCTTAATCGGTGGTCTCCACGGCTACCACCGCCGCTGGCGAGTCGGCCCCGCGCTCGTAGCGGGGTGGCGTGCCGGGCTCGGGGGAAGGTCGGAGTCGAAACGCCCGGACGTGGACGAGGAGCCGCTGGTCGAGCGTGGCGCGCAGCAGCACGCCCTCGCCGGTGACCACGACGTACGGCGGCGCGGCGACGGGATCGGCGGCGAGTTCGTCGCCGGCGGCCGCCACGCGGCGTCGCCTCACCGTCCCAATCGGCCGCGACGGCGTCGGCACAGTCGAGGGCCGCCGCCACCCACGACCGGCGGTCGGACAGCAGGTGGTCGTGGACGGCGGCGACGTTCACGGGTCGGTCACGCACCTCGTTGGATTGCGTCGGCGGGCGTATCTGCGAGGTTCAGCGCCACGTGTGCCGGTACATCTGTCGGGCGATAAAGCCCCGGCCCGCGCGCCGAGTGGAATCCCTCGGGCTTCATACGGCTCGCGTCGTACGTATCGGTATGGCTCCGTCGGACGGTCCCTCTCGCGACGGCGACCCGACCAACGTGCCGACAGTTCGCTGCTCGCAGTGTGAGGACTCGTGGACACTCGAACACGAACTGGAGGATCTCGGTCTCGGCAACGACGCCGTCGAGGCGTTCGCCATCGACCACCGCGAGCACACGGGTCACTTCCCGGACGACGTGACGCCGTGGGTCGCCGACTGTCGGCGCTGTCCGGACGGCGTGGAACGGCTCGACGAGGCGGCCGCGCGTCGGTGGGCGCGAACCCACGCCCGGCACACGGACCACGTCGTCGCGCTCGAACACGACAGCCGAGACGACCCCGAACGCGTCGGCGAGTGATCACTCCACCGTCGAGAGCACGAGCGTCGAGAAGTCCGTCTCCGAGAGGTTCCCCGCCGCCAGCGCGTGGAACCATCCCTCGTGCACCTCGAAGTGGCCGACCGTCTCCCGCTCGTCGTCGGCGTCGTCGAACGCCCACACCTCCACGTCCTCCGGCTCCCAGTCGCCGGCCTCGGGGATGCCCGAGACGTCGCGGCCGTCCGTCTCGATGCCCGCCAGGTCCAGTAGAAACCGCAGGAGCGTGCCGACCTGATTCTGCGGGATGCCGTCGCCCACGCCCGGCGACTCGTAGCCGACGTGGAGCGCGCCGTCGTGCCGTTCACAGTCCGTCACGTAGAGCCCTTCGCCCATCAGGTGCGTCTCCAACACGTCGCCGATATCCTCGCCCGAGAGCGTCACACCCGACGTTTCGGACCCGCGAACTTAGACTGTGGGGGTTTCGCCGGGCTAGTGTTCAGAGAAGGACAATTCGGTTGGATGAGCCAGCAACAGGGTGGAGAAAGCCCCCGGTCGCTGCGGTCGCACGCCTCGCTGCGCTCCGCAGCCTCCCTCCGGTCGGCTTGCGGTGCTTAGGTCGTCGGGCTTCCCGCAGTGACCGGCCCCTTTCAGTCCCACCCGGCACGGTTTCTCGGGCAGGCAACGACCCGATTATTTGAATACTACCTCCGCTGGGCATGGCCTGTTCACACCGGCTCTGGCGGCTTGTCTTGATACGCGACGACTGCCTCGCGGAACGCTTCGGGCACCGTCGTCGGCTCGCCGTCGCTGACGGCGACGTGGGTGACCGACCCCTCCGCACAGGTCGGCCCGTCGCGCTGTCGGCAGACCCACTCGAACGTTAGCGACGACTCCTCAATGGCGTCGGCACGAATCCCGCAGACGAGTTCGTCGCTGAACGCCGCGGGGGCGCGGTAGTCGATGTCCACGTTGACGACGTGGATATCCCAGTCGGCCTGCTCGATGTCAGTCCACGGGTAGCCGATCTCGCGGAGATACTGCGAGAACGTCTCGTCTTGATAGGTGACGTAGTTGCCGTAGAAGACGATCCCCTGTGCGTCCGTCTCCGCGAACCGGACCGTCGTGTTCCAGACATCCTGCATATCCGCTTCCGGCCCGCAGGCGGCTTAACTGTTGCAGCTACCGTTCGGAGGGCCCGAAAGAATTTGTGGGTTGGTCTCGCAGCCCTGTGTGATGCCCTCCAGACGCCGCTTTCTGACGACGATCAGCACGGCGGGTGTCGTTGGTCTCGCCGGCTGTGCTGGCCGCGGTGTGTCGACCTACTCCCCCGGGACGGACGAGACGACCGAGTGGCCGTTACCTGCGTACGGTCGCGGCTCTTCGGCGTACAACCCCGACGCCGCGGCACCTCGGGACGGCGTGACCGAGCGGTGGTCGACGGATCTCTCCGGGGTAAAACCGTCCGCCCGTCCGGTCGTCGCCGCCGGTCACGTACTGGTGCCGACCTCCGGCGCAGTGGTCGCGCTCGACCTCGACACCGGTGAGACACGGTGGCGCTACGGGCAGGACCAACCGTGGTCGAGTGCGCCGGTCGTCCGGGACGGCACAGCGTACGTCGGATTCGCCGACCGGCGTGGTCTCGTCGCACTGGACATCGAAACCGGCGAGGAACAGTGGCAGGTCGAGACCCGCGGCGACATCAGGGCCGCGCCGACGTTCGAGACGGCGGGCTACAACGCCCTGTACGTCGGTGACGATACCGGCCGCGTGTACCGCATCAGGCCCGAAGACGGTGAGATAACGCTCCGAGGAGAGGTGTTCGGTCCGGTGACGGCGCTCGCACACGACCGCTCGCTGCTGGTCGGGACAGAGAGCGGCGAGGTGTACAATCTGCTACCGCGCGACGAGACGTTCGCGGGACAGTGGCGTCGGAAGGTCGACGGGTGGGTAACCGCTCTCGGCTGTTCCCGCGAAGGGGGTATCTTCGTCGGGACGTTCCGTGGGACGGTGTATAGCCTCCTCGACGGCGCGAATGTCGGGAGCAGTCGGTGGACCGTCGAGAACGGCGGCGCATATCTCGCCGTGACGGGTGAGGATGTCGTCGCGACCGACGGGGGCAACCTCCGAACGCTCGACGCGCGCACCGGCTCGGTCGCGTGGGAACGCGACGGGAAGTACGACGCCGCCCCGGCGATTGCCGGCGACACGGTCTACGTCGGCGGAGGCGAGAAGGGGGGAAACGGGACCGGCTTCGTCGCGGCGTATCCGCTCTCCGGCGGCACCGGCCTCGGGTCACTGGTGGGTGACGGTCGACGGTGGCAGTTCGACACGGAGAGCGCCGTCATCGAGGGTGTGGCGGTCGCCGACGGGGCCGTGTTCGCCGCCACGCAAGGGCCGGGGGAGTCACCGTCACGGGTGTACGCGCTGGACGCCGCCTGACCGTCTTGGCTCTCCGATCTGCCGCGGTAGCTCCCCTCGCTCACAGCCGGTCGGCCAGTCCGCCCGCCGTGCCGGCATCGAGATACGTGTCCCGAACCGTCTCCGCGAGGAAGCCGTCGGGGTCGAGCACGATGTAGACGGCCACGAACGGCTCCTCGGGGTGGTCGATGACGAACACCTCGAACGGTGGGTCTGCTCCCCCGTCGTCGTCACCCTCGTACGCCTCGCGCCCGCCGGCGGCGCGCACGAGTAGCGGCTCCAGCGGCTTGACGCCGTCCCGAAACTCCGCGAACAGGTCGCGACTGCCGGACTGCTCGGCGAACGTGTAGACGACGCCGTTCGGCTCGCCGTCCGTCCCGTAGGTCACCCGGGAGTTCATCCCGCTGTGCTGCTCGACCGCGTCGCGCCAGCAGCGGGTGGCCGCCTCGAAGATCGGGTCGGTCGTCTGGACGAAGTGAAACCGCGTGGCGTCGACGACATCGCACGACTCGACGCGCGGGTCGCCGTCGACCCACGCGAGGTCGGCGTCGATGCGGTTGCCGGGGGTAAGCGTCGTGGTGTCCGCGGCGTCGCCGTCGGTGCGGGGGACGTACGTCGGGTCGCCGCTCTCGGCGTCGAGCAGCAGCCACTCGTCGTCGTCGCGGCCGGGCAACACCCGGTAGCCCCCGGTCGTCGTCTGCTCCATATCTCGCGTTGTTCGTGTGGCCCGAAAACGTTCGCGTTCCGCGGGTAGTGCTGTTTAGTGACGCCGTGGAGTCGTGGTGACTAAAGCGGTGACGGCTTTGGAAGCCCCTGTGCGCTCGACTCGCGCGCCTCGCTGCGGTCCGCCCGCTCGCGGTGCTCGCGGTGCGGTCCTTACGTCGCCGTGCTTCGTCGAGCGCACAGCCCCTTCCAGTCCCACCCCGAGCGGTTCCCTCGCCAGCCATCGTTTAGGTAAACACGATCCTGCGAGTGCCGACAGGAATAAGCGCCGTGCCACGCCAGCCGAGATATGTACGAGAGCGGCGCGTACGTCGCGACCTACGTCGATCCCGTTACGGACGAACAGATACAGCCGAACGGGGTCGACCTGACGCTCGGCGCGGTGGAACGACAGGTCACACCCGGCCGGATCGGCACGGACGGGAAGACGGTCGGCAAGCGCGAGACCGTCGAGCCGACCGACGGCGAATACCACCTGTCGCCCGGTGTGTACGTCGCGCGCTACGCGGAAACGATCCGAATCCCCGAGGGCCACGTCGGGTTCGTCTACCCCCGGTCGTCGCTCCTGCGGAACTCCTGTATGCTCAACACGGCCGTCTGGGACGCCGGCTACGAAGGCCGCGGCGAGGGGCTGTTACAGGTCGGCCACGAGATACGGCTGGAGGCCGGCGCGCGGATCGCACAGCTCGTGTTCGCCACCGCCGACCACGAGGAAACGTACGACGGCACGTATCAGGGCGAGAATCTGTAACTGAGAATAGTATTAAAAAGGAGGTTTATGACCCCGACCCACGAAGTGAGTAGTAATGGGCACGAACGCGCAGTCCGAGTCGTTCGCGGACCGAGCGTTCTTCGAGACGCTCGTTCAGAAAGGGTCGGACGCGATCATCACCATCGACACCGAGGACGAAATTCAGTTCGCGAACGAGGCGACCGAGCGCGTACTCGGCCACGACCCCGAAGAGCTGGTCGGCGAGTCGCTCACGACGATCATGCCCGAGCGGTTCCACGGCGCCCACCGGACCGCCATCGAGACGTATCTCGAAACCGGTGAGCGGACGCTCGACTGGAGCGACATCGAACTCCCGGCCGAACACGCCGACGGCCACGAGATAGAGGTGTCGATCACCTTCGAGGAGTACGAGCACGAGGGTACGAAGCTCTTCTCGGGGATCATCCGCGACATCTCCGACCGGAAGGAGCGAGAGCGCCAGCTGAAACAGCAGACGGAACAGCTCGAACGGTTCGCGAGCGCCGTGAGCCACGACCTGCGAAGCCCGCTGCAGACGGCCAAATCGACGCTCGCCGTCGCGCGGGCGACGGACGACGAGTCGGCGCTGGATGAACTCGACGACCTGTTCGACCGGATGGACGAGCTGATCGACGACGTGCTCGCGCTCGCGACACAGGGGCAAGCCGTCGACGACACCGAATCCGTCTCGCTGGAGCGTGTTGCCCGCGACGCGTGGAGCGTCGCCGGCGACGACGACGTGACGCTGACGGTCGACTCGGCACGCATCGAGGCGGACCCCGAGCGGCTCCGCACGCTGTTCGAGAACCTGTTCGGCAACGCACGCGACCACGGCGACGCCGACGCGATTCGCGTCGAGACGCTGTCGGGCGGGTTCGTCGTCGCGGACGACGGAACCGGACTCGACCAGGTGGACGAGGACAAGCTGTTCGACTTCGGCTACACGAAGAGTGAGTCGGGGACGGGGATCGGACTCAACATCGTAGAGACGGTCGCCAACGCCCATGGCTGGCGGGTGGAGGTCGGAGAGAGCGACGAGGGGGGCGCGCGCTTCGCGTTCCACGAGGTGGAGTCACAGTGAGCGCCGAGGGGGACGCGACCGACGCCGAGCGGCCGGTCGTGCTCGCGGTGGACGACGAGCCGCGCATCACCCAGTCGTTCGACATCTGGCTCGACGGCTACGAGGTGTTGACGGCGATGTCCGGCGAAGAGGCGCTGTCGGCGGTGAGCGACCGCGTGGACGTGGTGTTGCTCGACCGCCACATGCCGGGGATGAGCGGCGACGAGGTGCTCGAACAGATTCGCGAGCGCGACGTGTCGCCCCGGGTCGCGATGATCACCGGCGTCGAGCCGGACTTCGACATCGTCGAGATGCCGTTCGACGACTACGTCGAGAAGCCGGTCGGCCCAGAAGAGGTCGCTGACACCGTCGACGGGCTCTTGGACCGCACCACGTACGACGAACGGATCGGCGAACTCGAAACCGTCGCCGGCAAGATCGCACTGCTCGAAGACACCTACACGGACGCGGAACTGGAGGACCACGAGCGGTTCACCGAACTCGTCGAGCGACGCGACCGACTCCGACGGGAGGCGGACGAACTCCTCGCCGACTTGGACTCCGGGGAGTTCGAGCAGATCATGTCTGATTTCTGAGCGCGACCACCATGGCGCTCGACTCTGCTCGGCGGAGGAGGGTCGCGACCGTGGCCGGGTCGGTCCCCAGTCGGAGGGCGAGTTCGGTGTGGGTCGTCTTTCGTGGCTGCTCGTAGTAGCCGGCGTCGAGCGCCGCGGCGACGACGCGCTCTTCCTCGTCCGTGAGGCTGGGCGCGGACGAAGGAGCGTCCGACATGTTACCGAACGATTCGGCGCACTGTCGGTTGAAACTTTCTGCCAGCCGTTTTACACGTCGCCCGCGCCGGTCGCGGCCTCCGGCAGGTCGTAGGCGACGACCTCCATGCCGAGTTCCTCGATAGCCTCGCGCATGTGCTCGTCGCCAGCGAAGTCGGCACCCGCCTCCTCGCGGATGCGCTGGGCGGTCGCGAGTACCTCCCCCCGGCGGTCGTCGGGGATCTCGAACTTGTCCGTCGACAGTTCGATCACGAGGCCGTTGTTGTCACGGGTGTACAGCGAGAAGAAGACGCCGCGGTCGAAGATGTTGTAGCCGCGCCCGTCCGCCTCGACTGCCTCGACGACCTCCTCGAACCGCTCGGGGGCGACGCTGAAACAGAGGTGGTGGACCGCGCCGGTCCGGGTCTGTTGGGCGCGCACCGAGTCGCGGTCGTCGGTCACGAAGAAGGTGAGGATGCGACCGTCGCCGGTGTCGAAGAAGAGGTGTGTCTGTGACGGGTCGTCAAGATTCGGCTGGCGCATGACCAGCGGCATCCCGAGCAGGTCGCGGTAGAACGCGACCGTGTCTGCCTCGTTCGACCCCCAGACCGTGACGTGGTCGGTGCCGGTGGTGTGGATCGGAGCGTCGGGCCGTTCCTCGGTGACTGGCGTCGGTCCGTCGGGCATACGTTCACTTTACGCCACACGAATAAAACGCTCCCGGGCGTGGTCGTCCCCTGATGACTGCGATGTCACGGGGGCCGTCGGTTGCGGCTGTCGTGGCGTGACCGGAGATTTACCCGGCGGTTCGCCAAGGCGGTGTCCAGATACGCGATGGCTACTCGAACGAGTGCGGTCGGGTGGGACTGGAAGGGGCCGGC
>PXSB01000057.1 GCA_003023185.1 Halobacteriales archaeon QS_9_67_17
CCACGTCGCTTACACCGGCTCCGACCGCGGCCAGTCCGTCCTCGACGACTGGGAGACGGAAGTCGAACGCGTCGTGAAGGTGATGCCGGACGCCTACGCCGGCGTGCTCGAAGAGGGTGCAGACGACGTGCGCGAGGAGCTTCCGCCCCGCCCGGACGCCGCCGCACGGGCCGACCCGGACGACACCGGCGTCGCGTCCAGCGACGACTGACCGACAGAAAGGCGCCGGTTCTTTTTCCTGTTGTTTGTTCGAAACTTGCACGACGGCGAGGGCTCGCCGATGGCCCAAAGTCATAAACGCCGACGCGAAAATACGCAAGTAGATGGGTAGCGATCTGTTCGAGAAGCTGACAGCTGACGGAGGTGGCCGCGGGTGAACGAGCCGAGCGTTCGGCTGCGGCGCGCGATCCAGTTCCTCGAATCGGCCGGCGGCGGCCGGCAGCGCGAGCTCGTGCTCGGCGAGCGGGCGGGCGGCTCGTGGACCGTCGGCGAGATCTCGCTGCCGGACGACGCAGAGGAGCGGTTCGACCCGTTCCTCGCACGGACGGCGCTCGAACGGCTGGAGGGCGACGGCGGCGACCGCGACATCGTCCCCGCAGACGGGATCGAGGCCGCGTCGAACACCGATCCCGACCGGATCGCGTACGTCGACGAGGCTGACCTCGAACTGCCGCGGCTGGTGTCGCCGGTGGCCGAGGGGGAGTCGGTGACGGAGCATCCCGGGGTCAGCGCCTCGCTCGATGCGCCGGACGCGGCGTTTCGGGCGATCCGCGTCGCGGACGGCGACACCACCGTCGTCGGTGTGCAGACGACGAGCGAACCGCTCTGGGACAAGGCCGGCCCGTTCACGGTCGCCGGCACCGACAAGGGGTACGCGGTGAGCACCGACCCGGTGTTGGTCGTGCCGGACGGCCTCGACGCGCTGTTCGTCGACGGCGCAGTGTTCGTGTTTGCGCCGTCTGCCGTCGCCGTCACGTTCGCGACGTCCGACGACAAGCCGATAGAACCCGACCCGACGCCGGCAGACGAGGACAAGCCGACCGTACTCGTCGTCGACGACGACCCGGGGCTGCGCGACATGTTCGTCGAGTTTCTGGAGCGCCACTACGAGGTGCGCACCGCAGGCGACGGTGCGGCGGCGCTGAAAGCCTACGATCCGGACGTTGACGTCGTGTTGCTCGACCGGATGATGCCGGAACTCTCCGGCGACGAGGTGTTGAAACGACTCCGCGAGCGGGGCGCGGAGTGTGGCGTCGCGATGGTGACGGCCGTCGACCCAGATGTCGACATCGTCGACATGCCGTTCGACGACTACGTCACCAAGCCGGTCGCCCGAGAGGAGCTTCGGGGCACGGTCGAAGGGCTGCTCATGGTCGAGGACTACGACGAACTGCAGCGGGAACTCTCCTCGATGCGCGTCCGCCGGAACGTCCTCAGCGTCGAACAGAACGGCCCGAGCACCGAGAAGAGCGAGGAGCTGCGGCGGCTGGAGGCAAGCATCGAGACGCTCGAATCCCGCCTCGACGCCGCCGACAAGCCGGGACCGCGGGACAGCTCCGGTCGCCCCCCGTAGCGCGACCGGATAGACACCGTTTTGCCGGCACCTGCCCTCCGTTCAGTCATGTCCGACGCGCTCGTCATCGGCGGCACGCGCTTCATCGGCCGGCACACAGTCGCGGAGTTTCTCGACCACGGCTACGACGTCACCGTCTTCAACCGCGGCAACCACGAGAACCCGTTCGGCGACCGGGTCGCCCACGTCGAAGGTGACCGCAAGGAGGAGGGACGGCTTCGTCTCGCCGCCGAGCGAGTCGACCCCGACGTGGTGATCGACTGCGTCGCCTACCAGCCGCGGGACGTGCGCGTCGCCTGTGACGTGTTCGCAGATGTCGACGCGTACGTCTACATCTCCTCGGGGTCGAGCTACGGGGCCGAGCAGGTTCCGAAACGAGAAGGCGAGACGCCGCTGTGCGATTGCACAGCCGAGCAGGCGACCGACGACGCGCCCGAGAGCTACGGTCCCCGGAAAGCGGAGGGTGACCGCGCCGTGTTCGCGGCCGCCGAGGACGGCGTCGACGCGATGGCCGTCCGCCCGCCCGTGGTGTACGGCCCGCACGACTACACCGAGCGATTCGACTACTGGATCGGCCGCGTGGAGAGTCACAACCGCGTGGTTGTCCCCGGCGACGGGACGAACCTCTGGCACCTCGTCTACGCGGGCGACGTGGCGAGCGCGCTCCGCGTCGTCGCCGAGGAGGGCGACCCCGGCGAGGCGTACAACGTCGGCGACGGGCACGCCCCGACGCTCGGCGAGTGGGTCGACCTCGTCGCCGACGCCTGTGACACCACGGTCGAGCGAGTGTACGCCAGCGCGCGCGAACTCGACGCCGTCAACCTCAGCCTCACTGACTTCCCGCTCTACCGCGAGTCGCCACATCTGCTGGAGACGGCGAAGCTCCGCGCGCTCGGCTGGGAGCCGACTGACCACGAGGCGACGCTGGCGGCGACTATCGAGGACCACCGCGAGTCCGACCGGACGGGCCGCGAGAACGGCCCCGACCGCGAGACGACGGAGCGACTACTAGACGTGCTGGAGACCTTGTGATCCACATGAGAACCCTCATGAGGTTTATACGGTAAGCGGGCGTAGTTAGCAGCATGGCGACGGACGAACAGGTAGATGAGACGACAGTGAACGACCGCTACGCGGTGACGATTCCCGCAGTGATCCGCCGACGGCTCGATATCGAACCCGGAGACAAGGTCCGATGGACGCTCACCGACGATGGCGAGCTCTCGGTCGAACTCGTCGGGCAGCGGCTCGGCGTGTTCGAGGACTTCGAGCCCGTCGATATGGGTGAGGGGAACGCTGCCGAGGACCACGACGAGTACGCCGCTGGTTACGAGCCCCGCGACTGATGGCCGTCGCGTTCCTCGATTCGAACGTTCTCATCGGTGCCGCGAACAGCCGTGACCAACATCACGAAGCCGCGCTCGAAATCCTTCGGACGGTCGATTCCGGCGAACTCCCCAGCGTGCGGCTCACGAACTACGTCGTTTCCGAGGCGGTAGGGTACATCCACACGCGGCAGTCACACGCGACGGCAATCGAACTCTACGACCGGCTGAAGACGGGCTCCGCGTTCGAGTTCGTTCTCTCCCCGAAATCGACGTTCTTCAGTGCCGAAGAGCGGTTCCGGACACACGAGCAACTCTCGTTCGTGGACGCGACACTCGTCGCTGACATGGCGCGGGATGGGGTCGAATATATCTACAGCTTCGACGACGACTTCGACGGGATCGATGGCATCTCGCGGCTCGCCGTACCGGAGAACCCGTTCGCGTAGGGGAGCAGACTCCGCGACCGGAGGATATTGTCCGAGACCAGAGAAAAGTGACGGGATAGTGATGGCCGCGTAGAGACCGTCACGCTGTCGTAGGCCGCGAGTGCCGCGTCGAGCTTCCGACGTTCGGCGTCGCAAATCGGGCAGTTCGTGGTGCTCAGCGAATCTGGTCGACCGAGATCTGAGCGCAGCGGGTCGGGCGATCACCCGAACGGTGGCCCCGGCCGGGACAGGGTTCGGACCCCCGCACGCGGGCGTTCCGGGCACGCACGAGCACGAACGTCCCGGCAGGGCCCCGACGGAAAAGGGTTTGAGGCTGCTGGGCGACCGTGTAGTATGTTCGAGAAGTCGACGTGGATCAAACTGCCACGAAGCGTCGTCGTGGGCCACGGCGTGCTCGACCGCGCCCCAGAGGTCGTCGCGGACCTGTATCTCGACGGGCGGCCGCTCGTCGTCACGTCGCCGACGCCCGAGGACATCGCGGGCGACCGCCTCCGCGAGGGGTTCCGGGCGGCGGGCTACGATCCCGCGACCGAGGTCGTCGCGGAGGCCCGCTTCGCCGCCGTCGAAGCGGTCATTGACGCCGCGGAGACGGCCGGCGCGGATTTCCTCGTCGGGCTCGGGGGCGGCAAGCCCATCGACATTGCGAAGATGGCCGCCGACGAGTTGGGCGTCGGGTTCGTGAGCGTGCCGACAGCCGCGAGCCACGACGGCATCGTCTCCGGACGCGGCTCCGTCCCCGAGGGCGACACCCGTCACTCGGTCGCGGCCGACCCGCCGCTTGCCGTCGTCGCGGACACGGAACTCATCGCCGCCGCGCCGTGGCGGCTCACGACCGCCGGCTGTGCGGACATCATCTCGAACTACACTGCCGTGAAGGACTGGCAGCTCGCTCACCGGCTGAAGAGCGTCGAGTACAGCGAGTACGCCGGCGCGCTCTCACAGATGACCGCCGAGATGCTAGTCGGCCGCGCCGACTCGATCAAGCGCGAACTGGAGGAGTCGGCGTGGGTCGTCACGAAGGCGCTGGTCTCCTCGGGCGTGGCGATGTCGATTGCGGGCTCATCGCGGCCGGCCTCCGGCGCGGAACACCTCATCAGCCACCAGCTCGACCGGCTCGCCCCCGACCCGGCGCTCCACGGGCATCAGGTCGGCGTGGCGAGCATCGTCACCGAGTATCTCCACTCGGGCGACGACGGCGAGTGGACGGACGTGCGTGATGCGCTCGCGAGCATCGACGCCCCGACGACGGCCGAGGGGCTCGGCATCGACAGGGAGACGTTCGTGTCGGCGATGACGACCGCACACGAGATCCGCGACCGCTACACCATCCTCGGCGACGGCGTTAGCGAGCGAGCTGCAATCGAGGCGGCGACGGTGACTGGCGTCATTTGACGACCGGCATTGCGGGCGAGTCGCTGCGCCACGCGGCCGGCTCGCGCACCTCGCCTTCGTCGGGGGAGGCCGCGAACTGCACCTGGAGCTGGTAGGCGGCCCCGTCGCGGGGTTCACACTCGATGGCGACGATGGTCGCCGCCGTCACCGTCTCGATGCGCGGCGTGAGTCCCGTCCGGCGCGCCACCGCCTCACGCACCGTCGGAACGAGCGGCTCCCCGTCGCTCACGGCCGTCTCCGGGTGGTGCCAGCCGCCGTCGCGTCGAACGAGCAGGTGTCGGCCCGCGCCGTCCGTGACGACCACCTCCGCGAGTGTCGTGCTGGTGTCGTCACCACAGACCCGCTCGAACTCCTCGGGACCGACGCTGAGCGTCGTCTGTTGGATGTCGAACCCGTCGTAGACATCTCGCAGCTGCGTGAGCCGCGCTGTGACTCGCTCGCGCGACGCTCCCGGTGGCATACGCTCGACAATCACAGCAGTAGACATAAGAGCATCATATCGTTCTGCGGTTCAATCACCGGTTTCGCTTCGGTCACAACGGAAGCGAGGGCGTCGCTCGCAGGCGATTACACGTGTTCGTCGAGGAACGACGCAATCTGTGAGTACGCCTCGATGCGGTTCGCCCGCTTCGAGATGCCGTGCCCCTCGTCGTCGAAGATCAGTTTCTCGACCGGGACGTGGTCGCTCGCCTTCGCTGCGATCTGTTCGGCCTCGCCGACCGGGACGCGCGGGTCGTTCTCGCCGTGGAGGACGAACAGCGGCGCGCGGATCTCGTCGGCGTGGTTCAGCGGCGACACCGATTCGAGGAACTCACGGTCCGCCGCGAGCGAGCCGTACTCGGTCTCGCGGAGTTCGCGCCGCCACTCGCCGGTGTTTTCGAGGAAGGTGACGAACGACGCGATGCCGACAATGTCGACGCCGGCGGCCCACAGGTCGGGATACTCGGTTAGCGCGGCGAGACACATGAAGCCGCCGTAGGAGCCGCCCATCACCACGAGCCGGTCGTCGTCGACTGCGCCGTGGTCGTGGAGCCACTCGACGCCCGCGCGGATGTCCTTCACCGAGTCCATCCGCTTTTCCACGTCGTCGAGGTGGGTGTACGCCTTCCCGTACCCCGTCGAGCCGCGGACGTTTGGCTCGAAGTAGCCGTAGCCGGCATCGAGGAAGTACTGCTTCACCGCAGAAAAGGAGGGCCGCCGCTGGCTTTCCGGGCCGCCGTGGATGTCGACGATGACCGGTGCGCCGCCTGCCGAGGCGTCGGCCGGCGGCGTGAAGTACGCCGGTATCTCGCGGCCGTCGAACGTCTCGAAGTGCACGAGGTCGGCGCTCCGGAACCCCTCGCGTGGGAGACCGGCGGTTGAGGCGTTTGTCCACCGCTCGCGCTCGCCGTCAGCGCTACAGACGTGGACGTTCGCGTTGTCGGCGTCGCTCGTGACGGTGACGGCGAACCGCTCCGCGCCGTCGAAGAAGGCGACGCCGCCCGCCACCCCGTCCGGCAGGTCCGGTTTGCCCACCCGCTCGATGCCGTCGTCGGTGAGATCGGCGACGGTGAGGTCGGTGTAGCCGTCGACGTTGCGCGAGTAGACGAGCCGACCGGTGTCCCCATCGAGCGCGACGCCGTCCACGTTCCACTGGTCGTCGGCGTGGACCACGCTGAGGTCGCCGTCGGTCGTCAGCCGCGCGAGCGCCAGCGTGTCACGGCCGTCGTCGGTAACGAGATAGACATCGCCGTCGGGGCCCCATTCGAGACTGCTGTACCGCACCTCGCCCTCGTGGGGCGTCAGGTGCGTGAGTTCGCCGCTGGCGATATCGAGCGCGTACACGTCGTGGTCGAACGAGGAGTGCGCCTCGTGGACGAGCAGGGTCGAGTCGTCCGGCGACCAGCCGGCGAGCGAGAGCCAGCCATCGCCCTCGTAGACGAGGTCGGCGTCGTCGCCGGTCGCGTCGCGGTCCTGCACGTAGATGTCGAACACTGCCTCGTCGCGCCGGTTGGACGCGAAGGCGAACTGCGAGCCGTCCGACGACCAGCCGCCCCACCGGTGTTTCGCCGCCGGATGCGCCGTCCAGTTCGTAATCGACCCGTCCGGGTCGAGTCGGTAGAGCTGTGCCCGCTCGTTGCCCCCCTCGTCCATCCCGAAGGCGAGCGTCTCGCCGTCGGGTTCGAACTCACAGAAGGAGACGCTCTCGTCGAAGAAGGTTCGCTGTTCGGGCCACCCCTGCGGCTCGTCGAGCGTCCACACCTGCGGCGTCCCGGTCGTGTCGAGCAGACAGGCGAGTGTTCCGTCGGCGGAGACGGAGGCCCCGCCCGCGCTCCGGACGTTGAGATAGCGTTCGATTTTCCGCATACGCACCCTGTGGCGGCACTCAGTATAACGGTTGGCTCTCGGCGAATGACTGTGTTCAGATAAGCGGGTCGTCGCTCCTCTGAGCTAACGTGTCGGGGAAGACTGAAAGGGCTGGTCAAGCGCCCGAGGACATTCTACACCTCGTCGGACTCATAACATCCGGAGGCACTCTTAGCTGAACAGCCTCAAAAAGGAGGCTCCGGAAAATATAATCCACGAGAGCGTCTACAAGCTAGTATGGGCATCACTCGTGATGACGACGTGCTCGGCGGTGAACCGCGAGTCGACGGGACGCGCGTCGGCGTTCGCCACGTCGCCACACGGGTAATCGATAGCGGACAATCCCCTGCTCTGGTCGCGGACCAACTCGACGTGTCTCTCGCAGAGGTGTACGAGTCCCTCTCGTATTATTACGCCCACATCGATGAGATGCGCGAGCTCGAAGCGGAGAGCGACGCGGCATTCGAGCGCGTTCGGGAGTCATCGCTAAAACCCAAAGAGACCGTGCAGTGACGGACATCCGGGTTCTGCTCGACGAACACGTCGGTCGGGTCTTCGAACGGCTTCTCCGAGAACGTGGATACGATGTCGAACAGGCCAAGGACCGGTTCGGCGAGTACACGAGCGACGAGGAACTGATACAGTGGTGTGGCGAGTCCCGTACTGTCCTTCTGACGAACAACGCAAAAGATTTCGAGCCACTACACCGCGAACACGACCACGCTGGGGTGCTTCTGTATCACGACCAGAAGCTCCCGGATACTGACCCGGAAGGCCTTGCACGAGCCGTCGACGAGGTGTTCAGTCAGTACGGGTCCGACGGAGTCGAAGACCAACTCGTCGACCTCGGGGAGTGGTATGACTGGCTCCACGAGTAAACTCCTGAGTTGTCTGTCGATTCTGGGCTGCTCGGAAGCATAATGAAACCTCGTCGGGTTTTTGTGCCCCGGCCACGCGGAGAAACCTAATGCGGGTCGCAGTCGTCTCCTTCCAGACGTCACACCGGACCAGTCGGCAGGGGGCGGCCCGAACCGAGGCACTGGCGCGGGGGCTGTCCGCTCGGGGTCACGACGTGACGGTGTTCTGCACGCAGTGGTGGCACGACGACAGCGCGGGTGCCGAACGGGTCGAGGATGGACTCCGGTTCCGGCGGGTCGACATCGCGCCGAACCCACTGTCGTCGGCCTCGCGGCTCCCCGGCCAACTCGCACGGTTCCGGCCGGACGTGGTCCACGCGACGCCCGCGCCGCCGGCAGTCCTGTTCGCGGCCAAGGCCGGGGCGACGCTCGGTCGCGCGCCGCTGGTCTGTGACTGGTACGGGGACGAGCCGGTCGACGGCTCACCACTCGCGAGGACGGCGACGAGCCTCCCCGACGAACTGCTCGCGCCCTCCGAATTCGTCGGCTCGCGGCTCCGCGAACGCGGGGTTGACGACGAGCAGCTGACCGTCCTCCCGGAGTACGTCGACCTCAACCGAGTGCGCGCGACCGAGCCGCGTGCGGACGCGCCGGACATCGTCGCCGGTCGCCGGCTCGACGCCGACGCGAACCTCGAATCGCTGTTCCTCGGGCTGGCCGAACTCAGACGCGAGGAGTGGACCGCGGCCATCGTCGGCGACGGCCCGGCACGTGAGGAGTTCGAAGCCGCGGCCGCCGACCTCCGGATCGACGACCGGGTGACGTTTCTGGGGGACGTGTCCCGTGAGGAGCGGATCGCGCTCTACCGTGGGGCACAGGCGTTCGTCCACACGGCGCGCCGCGAGCAGTTCGCGACGGAGCTGCTGTGGGCGCTCGCCTGTGGCTGTCTCGGCATTGTCGAGTACCGGAGCGAATCCGCCGCCCACGAGCTGGTCGAGCGGCGCGACCGCGGCTTTCGCGTCACCTCCTCTGAGGAGATAGCCGCGGCCATCCGAGAAGCCCGCGACGACGAGCATCTGACCGTCGACGACGCGCTGGCACCGTTCGACCGCGAACAGGTGCTCAGTGATTTGCTCGCCCGGTACCGAGCGTTGGGTGCTGGGTAGTGCAGGAAATGGTAGTGTTCAGATAAGAATAAGTTTGGAGACTATTCGGACAACAAGGTGTAGAAAGCCCCCGGTCGCTGCGGTCGCGCGACTCGCTGCGCGCCTCGCTCACTCCGTTCGCTGCGGTGCTTGCGTCGTCGGGCTTCCCGCAGCGACCGGCCCCTTTCAGTCCCACCCACCGCAGTCACTCAGCCGAGCGACGACCCACGTATCTGAACAGCACCCTCTATACCGAGCTTGGTTCAATATCACAAGAGGCTTTCAGATAGTCACCACTTCTTGTACGGGAGATACTTCCCCTCGTAGGTGATCCGAACGCGGTCGCCCTCGGGGTCCGGCACGCGGTCGACGTGACACTCGAAGTCGATGGCCGACATGATGCCGTCGCCGAACTCCTCGTGGACGCAGGCCTTGATCGCGTCGCCGTACACCTGCGGGATCTCGTAGAGCCGGTACAGCATGGGGTCGGAAGGGATCGTCGTCTCCTCCTCGCCCCTGTAGGGTGCGCGCCGGAGCGCCGCAACGACCGCCTCGTCCTCGACCCCGAGAGCGTCACACAGCGCCCGGGCCTCGGTTTCGTCTCCGCTCACCGCGCCGAGCAGGAGCGCGGCAGTCCACACCTCGTCGCGCCCGACGGTCTCTGCCAGTTCCGCGAATCCCACGCCCGCCTCGGCCTTCGCCGCGCGTAGCCGCTCTGTCGCTGCCTCGCGTTCAAGCATAACCGACAATTCGTCGGCCGCGGGCAAGAAACCGGACGCCGAACCCGTTCGGGGGCGGTTTTTAGCGACGAACAGCCCTGCCTTTCAGTATGAGTGAACGCATCGTCGTGCTCGGGAGCGGGGCAGGCGGGACGATGGCCGCCAACCGACTCGACCGCGAGTTGGGCGGCCTCGGTGAGGTGGTGGTCGTCGACCGCGACCCGACACACCGCTACCAGCCGGCGTACTATCTCCACCCGTTCGACCACCTCTCGCTCGACGACCACGTGCGCGACGGTCGCGAGTATCTCCGCGCCGACGTGCAGTTCTGCGAGGCGACCGTCACGGGCATCGACCCGAACGAACGGCAGGTCACGCTCGACGCAGGTAAACTGTCGTACGACCGTCTCGTCGTCTCGCTGGGCCACGAACTCGTCGGCGAGGTGCCGTGGCGCGGCGAACCGCACGTGTACCCGTTCTACCGGCCGGAGGGCGCTCGCGAGTTGGCTACCACACTGGACCGGCTCGTCGCCCGCCACGGCGACGGCGAGGCCGACGCCGTGTCGACGCCGGCCCGCGACCCGATTGCAACTGACGGGGCCGGGACGGCGAGCGCCAATGCGCCGCTGCCTGCCGCGGACCCGGCCGACCCGCTGCGCGTGGTCGTCACCGAACCCGAGACGCCGATGTCGTGTGGCGGCGCGCCGGCGAAGGCCGCGCTCCTCGCGGAGGATTACCTCGCCGACCACGGCGTCCCCTGCGAGGTGACGCTCGCCGGTCCAGACGCGCACGTCTTCGGGACGGGCAAGAAGGCCAAGTACGACGAGCGACTCACCACCGTCTTCGACGAGCGCGGCGTCGAGCACGTGCCGGAGTTCACCGTCGCCGATGTGGCCGACGGCACCGTGACGGGGACCGACGGGCGGACGCTGCCGTACGACCTGTATCTGCCCGTGTCGCCACAGCGGTGTCCCCGCGTCCTGACCGACGCCTCGCCGCTGACGGCTCCCGACGAGGCAAGCCGGGAGTACGTCGCCGTCGACGAGGCGACGATGCGCCACCGCGAGTTCGACCGCGTCTACGCGCTGGGCGACTGCACCGACGCACCCACCTCGCGGACGGCCGCGGCGGCGCGCAAGCAGGCGGCCGCGCTCGCGGACAATCTCACGGCCGATGCGACGGGTCGCGCGTACGAGGCGACCTACGACGGCTTCGCCGCCTGCCCGCTGTTGACCGAGAAGGGGAAGGCGATACTCGCGGCGTACGACTACGACGGTGCGACGCTCCCCGCCGTCGAGTCACGACTTGGGTGGATCGCGGACCTCGAAGCCATTCCGCGGCTCTACTGGCAGGTGTGGCTCCGCGGCTATCTACTCGGTGTGTGACCCGGCATCGTCGGGGTCGGCGGCCGCCTCAGCGACACGCACCGCGGCGGCGTTCGCCGCTACGTCGTGAACGCGGAGGATGTCGGCTCCGCGGTCGGCCGCGATGGCGCTACCCGCGACCGTCGCCTCGTAGCGTTCGTCGTCGTCACAGCCAACCAGCCCGAATAGTGACTTGTGCGAGTGGCCGACGAGCACCGGACAGCCGAGCGCGTGGAACTCATCGACCCGACCCAGCAGTTCGAAGCTCTCGGTGCTCGACTTCCCGAAGCCGATGCCGGGGTCGACGATGATCTGCGAGCGGTCCAGCCCGGCCTTCTCCGCGAGCAGGACCCGCTCGGTCAGTTCGTCGATGGCGTCCTCGACCACGTCGTCGTACTCGGGGTCAGCGTCGGGGTCGACCGGCGTGTTGATGGAGTGCATCACGACGACCGGCACGTCGTACTCCGCGGCGACCAGCCGCATCTCCGGGTCTTCGAGCCCGGACACGTCGTTGAGGATATCCGCCCCGGCATCGAGGGCAGCCCGCGCTACCGGTGCCTTCCGCGTGTCCACCGAGACGAGCGCGCCCACGTCGTGGACTGCCTCGATCACCGGCTCGATGCGGGCGATCTCCTCCTCAACGGGCACCGGGTCAGCGCCCGGGCGTGTGGACTCGCCGCCTACGTCGATGATGTCCGCGCCGTTGGCGACCATCTCCTCCGCCCGCTCGATGGCGTCGCCCGCCACCTCGTACTCGCCGCCGTCGTGGAAGGAGTCGGGCGTCACGTTCAGGATACCCATCACCGCGGTGCCGTCCTCCCACGGGTAGCCGCGCGTCTCCGTCGTCGTGCGGATATCGAGCGCGGCCCGGATGCGCTCGCCGACCCGTTCGAGCCCGTACGGCTGGCCGTCCAGTTTCTCCGAGAGGCGCTTAAACTGCGCGAGCGTCCCCATCAACACCACGTCGAGCGGTTCGCGGCTCTGACTCGACAGCCCGGAGGTCGCACACTCGCCGCCCAGCGACAGCATCTCCTCCTTCAGATAGCTGGCCTGTCGCGGCCGGACGGTCGTCTTCAGGACGCGGTGGACGCCCTTGCCGCGCATCCGCCAGACGCCCGCGTCGGTCACGTCCGCGTCCGCGAGCGTCGCCTCGGCGGTCGCGAGGTCGGGGACGCGCTTCGGGATCTCGGTCGCGGTCCAGCGTCGCCGCGCCTCGGCAACGACCGATAGCGAGCCGCAGACGACGACCGCGTCAGATGGGCGCGCGGCGTCGAGTGCAGCCTCGACCGCGTCGGGAACGTTCCCCATCGCCTCGACCGGTCCGGGGAACGCCTCGCCGAGTACGTCGGTGCGCTCGGCCCGGTCGAGGTCCGGACGACAGGCGTAGACGGTTGCCGCCTCGGGGAGCGCCGCGGCCATCCCCGCGTGGTCCTTGTCGGTCATCGCGCCGAAGACGAGATGCAGGTCGTCGTAGTCGAACTCGGCGAGCGTGTCGGCGAGACCGGCACAGCCGTCCGGGTTGTGCGCGCCGTCGAGCACGACCAGCGGCTCCCGTGCCACCGTCTCGAACCGGCCCGGCCAGTGTGCGTTCCGGAAGCCGCGCGCGAGCGCCTCCGACGGCACGGCCACGTCAAGCGCGTCGCCGACCTGCCGGGCGACGGCAGCAGCGACCCCCGCGTTGCGCGCCTGATGGGCACCCAACAGCGGGAGCGCCGTGTCGAGCGTCCAGTCGTCGCCCGACAGCGAGACGAGACCCTCCAGTCCGTCGCGCCCCTCGTAGCAGGCGGTCACGTCGGCGTCGTCGCCGCCGACGGTCGTGACGCGGTCGAGTTCCTCCCGGATCGCCGCCAGCGACTCCCCGGTCGCGGCGGTGACGAGCGGGCGGTCAGTCGCGACGTGGGCCAAGTCGCGGGCGATCTCCGCTTCCGTGTCGCCGAGCAGGTCCGCGTGCTCGATTGCGACGTCGGTGATGCAACTCGCAATTGGGTCGACGGCGGAAGTGGCGTCGTACTGTCCGCCGATTCCCACCTCCAGAATCGCCACGTCGACGGCCTGTCGCTCGAACTCCCACAGCGCCATGGCCGTGACCGTCTCGAAGAACGTGGGCGAGTCGCCGACGCCGCCCCGTTCAGTGACGTGTGGTTCGGCCGCCTTGACGAACGCCGCGACTGCCTGTTTCGGTATCTTCCGGCCGTTGACGCGGACGCGCTCGCGAACGTCGTGGAGGTGCGGAGAGGTGTAAAGCCCCACGTCGAGACCGGCCTCGCGGAGCGACCGCTCCAGCAGGCGCGCGGTCGACCCCTTCCCGTTCGACCCGGCGACCTGCACGGACGGGTACGACGACGCCGGCGACCCGAGTGCGTCGAGCAACCGCCGGGTCTGGTCGAGCCCGGCGCGGGGCGCGTGACGCCGCAGGTCGAAGAGCCACGTCGCCGCCTCGTGGTACTGCATACTCTCGTTCGCTCCGGCGCGCGCTTAGGATTGTCGGAGCCGCGAGTGTCCACCGGATACACTATGCGACCTCGGGCCGTGAAACCAATCAGCATGCGTTCGCTCTCGTCGGTCGTCGCACGACTCATCTCGGCGGCGACAGCGGGCCGCGCGGCGTGGCGCGCTGGGGCAGTCGCGGTCGTCTTGCTCGCAGCGGTGGCGGGCGGCCTCGCGTGGACTGGCCCTGACGCGTCCGGGCCGTCAGACGACGCGGGCGGCCCGACGGCGACGCCGGCCCCGGTCCCGAGCGTCACGACCACCACCGCGCCCGGCGTGGCGACGGTTCCCGGTGTGAGCGGCGACGGCATCACCGACCCCGCCGCGGTGGTGACCCACCACGACCAGACGCTCGGGACACAATACACCGTCTGGGCGGATCTGTACTGGCGACCGGCGAACGCGACGAGTGGCTGGAACCAGCGCGATGTCGACATCGCAGTCGGCGAGCGGCGCTACACGCTGAACGCGGCGGTCGAACCGGCGAACGGCACCGACCGCCGGCGCGTGGTCTCGATGTACGCGAACACGAGCGGTCGGTACGTGGCGGCGTACGACGCCGGCGGAACGGCGAGATACTGGACGCTGGTCGGAAACCCACCGTACCCGCCTCGCGTGCCCGACCCCGGTGCGCTGCGCGGCCAGCGGCTGGCTGACCTGCTGACGACGCCAACGACGCATACCGCCGGAACGACGACTATTGACGGGGAGCAGTACTATCGCGTCGTCGCGGAGGGAACGCCGGCGACGGCGGTACCGAATCCGGTCGGCGGGCCGGTCGACCCCCGTCACGTCCGCAGCTACACCGCCGTCGTCCTGTTCGATCAGGAGGGTCGCCTCGCCGGACTGGCGGCGAACTACACGCTGGTGAACCGTTCCACGGCGCTGGACGTTCGGTTCCAGCTCACCTACGACCGGCGCGGAGCAACGACGGTCTCGCGGCCGGAGTGGGTGGAGCGAGCCGCCGCGAACGCGACCGAGCCGGGCACGCTGGACGCGATGGCCGACACAGACCGCTCTGGGCGGGTGCGTGACGGGAGCGCGAGCGTCTCAGTTCATCGCGATGTACGTCTGGGTGTCCTCGACGCCGTCGAGACTGCGGACGGCCGTGGCGGCGATTTCGCGAACCTCGCCGGGGCTGTCGACACTCACCTTTGTGACGAGGTCCATGTCGCCGGCGACGATGTCCACCGTCTCGACGCCCGCGAGCGCGCGGATCTCCTCGCAGATTTGGTCGACGTTGCCGGTGTGGGCCTTCACCATGACGTACGCGGTGACGCTCACGCCCGGCCACCCGCGGCGAGTGGCGCGTCGTTCCCGACGAGGATCTGTCGCACCTCGGAGAGGTGTTCGTAGTCGGCGAGCACCACCACGCGGTCGCCGGCCTGTAGCGACCGGTCCTCGTCGGGGAGACCGAGCGGTCCGTCGGCTTTGCCGAACGCGAGGACGCGCGAATCGGCGGGGAGTTCCAGCTCCGCGAGGCTGTAGCCGCGCATCGGCGAGGTGTCGACGACGGTGAGTTCCATCACCTGTAGATGGCTGGCGATGTCAGCGACGGCACGGATAGAGCCGCCCAAGAGCGCGTTCTTGGCGACGACCGAGCCGAGACGCTCGGGGAAGACGACTTCGTCGATATCGCTGGCGTGCTTCCGGAGCGCGTTCTCGTGGTACTCGCGAGTGATCCGCAGAACGGTCCGACAGTCGTGCCCCTTCGCGATGGTACACGCGAGGATGTTCGTCTCGAAGTCGCCCGAGAGCGCGGCGAGACCGTCGGCCTCCTCGATACCTGCCTCGGCGAGCGTGGACTCGCTGGTGCCGTCACCGACAGCCACGTCGAACCCCTCCTCGCGGAGGCGGTCGACGCGCGTCGGCTCCGGTTCGACGAGCGTGATCTCGTGTCCCTCCTCGCGGAGAACCCGACCCGTCCGGAGGCCGACCCGGCCTGCACCCACGATAACAAACCTCATGCACGCCCGTACGACAAGGGGGAACTAATGGCTTGTCCCCGGGAGAAGGCTTTTCTCTCGACCCGGTGGATCGGCGTGTATGGTGCGAGCATACGTCATGATCGACGCCGGGGCGGGGGACGCCGCGAAGTTAGTCGACGCGGTGCTCGGGGTCACACAGGTCGCGGAGGCACACGTCGTCGCCGGCGACTACGACATCATCGCGGAGGTGGAAGCCGAGGCGGTCGGCGAGGTGATGTCGACCGTCGCGACGGCCATCCGCGACATCGACGGGATCGACGACACACGAACGTACGTCTGTCTCGACTGAATCACTCCACGACGACGGCAGCAGAGCCACAGAACAGACAGCTCTCACCGTGGCTAATAGCGACGAGTTGCCGGCCGCAGTTCAGACAGTGACACAGCCGTCGGTTCCCGACCGCCAACTCCGCCGCGATGTCCGCTGACTGGGGCGGGACGACCCGCTCCGGGCGACGCAGATCCGGCCGGTCGCGTTCGTTGGCCACACTCTCGCTCGGTGGGCCGCGCGCAAGAGTCCACCGCCCGCGGTAGTCGCCTCAGGCCGTCGTGACGAGTTCGATCACGTCGCGGGGCGCCAGTTCGTGGTCACTACCGATCTGTCGACCGTCACGGCAGTCGACGCCGTGGAGCAGTCCGTCGCCGATGTCTGAGTGGATGTGGTGGGCGAAGTCGGCCGTGGTCGCGCCGTCGGGCAGGAGGAAGCAGTCGCGGAACTCACCCTCCGGGTCAGCCTGTCCGTCTGCGCTCCCCGGGAACACGGGGAAGACGCCGAGCACGTCGAACAGCGTCGTCTCGATTGCCGTCTGGACGCCGCTCCCGCCGTACTCGGCGAGGAACTCCTCGATAGCCGCGAGGCCCTGCTCCTGTTCGGCGGACACCTCGCCCACGATCTCGAAGGCGTCGTCGCCGGGCGTGTAGTCGACGGCGCCGGTCTCGCTCGCCGTCTTGAGCGCCTTCTCCGCGTGTGCGCTCGTCGGGACGAAGGTGAGATGGTCGTACTCCGGGTCGGTCGTGATTTCCTCCCAGTTGGCCTGTGCTGCGGGCGTGTCCATCTTGTTCGCGGCGACGAGGATCGGCTTCGTCGCCTTGCGGATCTCGCGGGCGAGCGTGAACTCGTCGTCGGCGTCCCACGTCGCCGGGTCGAAGGAGAGGTCACACCGGCGGATCAGCTGCTTTATCTCGTCTTTGTCCGTGCGGAAGGCTGACATCTGCTCGGCGAGGACGACCTCGATATCCGTCGCAGCCGTGTCGTAGGCGTCGGCGTACTTGTCGAGTCCCTTGCCGAGAATCTCCAGATACCACTGGTCAAGTTCGTCTTCGAGGAAGTCGATGTCGTCCCGCGGGTCGTGATCGTCCGTCGGCTCGCCCTCGGCGTCGGTTGCCCCGGAGAAGTCGACGACGTGCACCAGCGCGTCCGCGCCGTTCAGGTCGGTGAGGAACTGATTGCCGAGGCCGTGGCCCTCGTGAGCACCGGGGATGAGGCCGGCCACGTCGACGAGTTTCACCGGGACGAACCGGGTGCCGTCGTCACAGTAGCCGACGCTCGGCGTACACTCGGTGTCGAACTCCGGGGCCGCACAGTCCACGCGGACGTACGCCTCGCCGACGGACGGATCGATAGTCGTGAACGGGTACGCTCCTTCGGGGACGTCGTTCATCGTCGCGGCGTTGAAGAAGGTGGATTTCCCCACCGAGGGCTTGCCGACCAGCCCGACCGTGTAGCTCATTACAGGCTCCGGGGCTGCCGGCCGTTTGAGCGTTGTCACCTGCCGGTGCCGTGGTACGTCGCCACGTGCCGAGATGGGTCGTCGCGCTCGTTACTCGATGACCTCGCCGACGGCGAAGTTCGACTTCACCTCGGTCACCTCGATCTTGACGCGTTCGTCGATCTCCGTGTCGGGGACGATGATGACGTAGCCTCGCTCGACGCGGGCGATGCCGTCGCCCTGCTTGCCGATGTCCTCCACCTCGACGTAGCGGATCTCGCCGGGCTCGACCGGTGGCTGGGGTTCGTCGCGGCCGGTGGCCGACGCCGACTCGCCGCCCTCCTCGGTGACTGTCTCGGCGTCGGCCGCGATGAGCGCGACGCGGTACGTTTCGCCGGCCTCGACGGACCCGGTATCGACTTCGCGGCGCGGCACCTCCACGACGTGGCGATCACCCTCGGCCTCGATATCCGCGCTGAACAGACAGAGGAGCTTCTCCGAGATCTCCATAGACAGGCGCATGTCTCCCCCCTGTTATAAATGTCTTATTCGCCGTTGACGCGGAGGATGAATATAGCTATCGACGGGGGTATCAGGGGAGTGGTTATGCGGTGACAGATCAGACGGATTTGGCTCAGTTGTAGGAGTAAGGGTCAATATAAGTCCATTTGAAAGAGTACATATAGAAACGGTTGCCTGAGTATGAACCGGATTGTTGTATGGATTTGTTTGGGGCTGCTATTCACCGCCGGATGCGCTTCACCGACATCCACGGCCACACCGACCCCTAAACCCGCTCCTGATCTTCTGGTTCAGACGGAAACCGCTCAGACAGTCGATATAACGATAACACACGGTGATTCTGGTGAAGAACTGCTGAACCGGACTTACGAACTCAACGGCAGTGAGGAGGTCCAGTTCGATACAGTCCTCAGCGAACCGATCCAGTACGACGTGGTGGTGAACGTCAGAGGGGGAGACTCGTGGTCGCGAACCCTCGTCCCCTCACAGGGATACCTCATAGACATCACGAGATCAGGTGAAATCAGAGTCGCACTCTGAGTTCCTCCCGTACGAGGACGATCACTACTATCGGAAAATCTCCTCACCATCTAATGGCGTCCCGTCGGGTCGCTTCGCGCCGGGGGGCTCAGGAGTGTGCGACCGAGTCGGGCGCGATGCGGACGATGACGCGCTCGCCGTCCTCCTCGCCGAGGTGTGGGTATTCGTCGACGCCCATGTATCGACTCGCCAGTTCGTTGATGTGCGCGACCGCGCCGTCGGTGGTGAGCGTCGCCTCGCCCCGCACCGCGAGGAACCGATAGCCGTCGTCCGGGTCGGTCATACTCACGGCGACGCGGGAATCGCTGCGCAGGTTCTTCTCCTTACGCCGACCCCGGGCGGTGTTGACGAGCAGGTCACCGGCCGTCTCGTCGTAGTCGACCCAGACGGGCGTGACCTGTGGCGACCCGTCGGGCAGTAGCGTCGATACGTGTGCGAACGTTCGTTTCTCGAACAGGTCGTGGAACTCGGCGGGTATCTCGTCCATACCGGCGCTTCACGCCCCGACGTAATGGTGGTTTGGCCCCGCTGTCGGTCGCGGCAATATGTGACAGCGGACTGGATATAAGGGTGCATTATACTCTTGGTGGAGTTGGTATTGTTATGACGCGACTGTAGGGAACACTTACCACGTGGCATCGGGACCGTCAGGTATGAGCGCGACCGAGGAGGTTGCTGCCGAGGAGCCGATGTCCGATCCCGAGTTTCGCGAGAAACTCCGCGAACTGCCGCCGAGCGCGAAGCTCGTCGCGAAGGTGCTCGAAGGGTCGAGCCCGCTCTCGCAGGGCCAGCTCGCCGACGAGTCGCTGCTGCCGGACCGCACCGTCCGCTACGCGCTGAACCGGCTCGAAGACGAGGGCCTCGTCGGGTCGCGGTACAGCTTCCACGACGCCCGCAAGCAGGTCTACTTCCTCGCCAACTAAGCCGACGCGGCGGCTACGGTCGCCCGTGACCGTTCACCGCGTCCCGATCACCTACGACGCCGCTCCGAGTGGGAGCGTCAACGCGTATCTCGTCGTCGAGGAGCGCGCCGTCCTCGTCGACGCGCCGGAGCGACATCCGGACCTCGACGCGCTGCTCGGCGAGCACGGCCTCGACGCCGTCGTCGCCACTCACCATCACCCGGACCACGCTGCTGGCCTCGGCACCTACGCCCGCGAGTACGACGTGACGGCGTACTGTCGAACCGGCCGGACGGCCGCCTTCGCCGACGCCACTGGGGTCGAGCCGGACGAGACGTTCCGAGACGGGAGTCACGTCGCCGAGACGCTGACCGTGCTCGACACGCCGGGCCATGCGCCCGAACACGTCGCGTTCCGGTGTGCCGACGGCCTCGTGACCGGTGATCTCGCCGTCGCGGACGGCTCCGTCGCCGTCACCGCGCCCGAGGGCGACCTGCGGGCGTATCTCGCCTCGCTCCGCCGCGTCCGCGCGCTCGCCCCCGACCACCTGTTTCCGGGCCACGGCCCGGTCATCGACGACCCCCGCGCGACCTGTGCGCGGTTGCTCCGACATCGTCTCGACCGGGAGGACCGCGTCCTCGCGGCCGTCGAAGCGGGGGCGCGCACGCTGGACGAGGTGACGGACGCCGCCTACGAGAAGGACATCGCCGCGGTGTGGGCCATGGCCGTCGGCACCGTCGAGGCACACGTCGAGAAGCTGGCCGTCGAGGGGCGGGTAGCGTGGGACGGCGAGCGCGTCACGCCGGCGTAGATCGGGGGCTGCTGCCGCTGCTTCAATACGTTCATATACGCGGGGACAGCAGTCGGCGATAGTGAAAGGAGCCGAGTGGTATCAGGCGGACGATGTCGCCGAGGAGTACGACGCCAAGCGGTTCTCCGGCGGGGGGCGACTCATCGACGAGCGGGAGAAGGCGGCCGTCCTGCGTGCGCTCGCCCCGCTGGAGGACAAACGCATCCTCGAGATCGCCTGTGGAACCGGCCGGTTCACCGCGACACTGGCACAGGAAGGCGCTGACATCGTCGGCATCGACATCTCCGAGGCGATGCTCCGGCAGGGGCGCGACCGCGCCTACGAACTCGGGGTCGACGGCCACCTCGAATACATGCGCGGTGACGCCGCGCGACTCCCGTTTCCGGACGACTACTTCGACGCCGTCTTCGCGATGCGGTTCTTCCATCTCGCGGACACGCCCGCCTCCTTTCTCGGCGAGATGGCCCGCGTCGCGGAGTCGCAGGTGTTCTTCGACACGTTCAACCGCTACTCGATGCGGTCGCTGTACAACGCGCTGCTCCCGATGGGATCGCGACTCTACTCCGAGCGCGAGGTGTACCGGCTCCTCGACGGAGCCGGCCTCCAGCTGGAGGGATCGGAACACGACTTCGTGCTACCATACGGCTTCTACCGGAAGATACCGAACGAGATCGCGAAGCCGTTCCGGACCGTCGACGCGGCTATCGGCCAAACACCGCTCGGTCGGCCGCTCGCGTCCGTCTCGTACTGGGACGCACGGATAGCCTGACGCGTGCTGGCGGCGTGCACGGGCGGGTTGGTATCGTAACCGCGAGTTGGATTGTGAACAGCTCACACGCGTGACCTCGGGCGCTCCTTCGCCGGAACACGTCGCATCGGCGTGTTTTTACGGCTGGGGAGGGCTACCTACCGGTATGGATGTCTCGGTCGTGGTGCCGACGCTGAACAGTCGCGAGCGGCTCGCGTCGTGTCTCGACGCACTCGCGGCGGAGGCACCGGCCGAGATACTCGTCGCCAACGGCCCGTCGGCGGACGGAACCTCGGGGATGTGCCGCGACCGTGACGACGTGGACGTGCTCGTCGAACTCGACGACCGGAACGTGAACGTCGCGCGCAACGCGGGACTCGGCCGAGCGCGGTCAGACGTGGTCGCCTTCGTCTCGCAGGATCTCGCCGTTGAGGAGGGGTGGCTCGACGCGCTCACGGACGCACTCGAATCGGCCGACGCGGTCACGGGGCCGGTACGTCGCCAACTCGACGCCGGCTGGACTGCCGAGGAGGCCGAGACGCGGACCATCGGCGGACAGGCCGTTCATTACCTCAACGGCGGCAACATGGCGTTCACGCGGGAGACGCTGCGGGCCATCGACGGGTTCGACGAACACCTCGTCGTCGGCGGGACCCGCGACGCCGCGCACCGGCTCGCGGCGCTCGACTGCACCGTCGACTGGGTGCCGGCGATGGCCGTCTCACAGCGCGCCGACCGGTCGAACGTGCAGCCGTCCGTGCTGGCCGACGGCGGCGACGGCAAGGAGTGGGGGTGGCGCTACCACTCGCTCGCCTACCGGCTGGCGAAGAACTACGGAACTCGCCCGACCGCGCTCTACCGACTCGCCCGCCACGGAGTCGCCGACGCGGCCACGGCCGCCAAGGAGGTCGCGCAGGGTGACGGCCGACCGTCGCGCTGGTTCGGAAACGGTCGCGACGTGACGCTGGGCAGCGCCCGCGGCTTGGTCGCAGGGGTGCGAGCGCGCTGGCGCGACCGTGTGCCGCGGCGGAATCCGAACGGCTGGTCCGCGCGGTCCGACCGTGCTGTGGCGGTTCACGACCGTCGCGACTGACCGAGGCGTGTAAACACGCCGCACGCTTTCCGTCTGGCGTTTCGTTTTCTTCGAGAGCGAACGATTTATATAGAACCGCAGACTATCTTTAGTTGATTATGGCTCAACAACGACAAGCGATGGGTGGACAGCCGATGTTCATCCTCTCGGAAGACACCGAGCGGACGCGCGGCGAAGACGCCCAGACATCGAACATTCAGGCGGGCAAAGCCGTCGCGGAAACCGTGCGAACGACGCTCGGGCCGCGCGGCATGGACAAGATGCTCGTCTCCGACTCGGGTGATGTCGTCATCACGAACGACGGCGCGACGATCCTCGAGGAGATGGACATCGAGCATCCCGCGGCGGATATGATCGTCGAGGTCGCCGCCACGCAGGAGGAGGAGGTCGGCGACGGTACGACGACCGCCTCGGTGCTGGCCGGGCGACTGCTCGCCAAGGCCGAGGACCTGCTGGAGGACGACGTACATCCCACGACCATCGTCGAGGGGTACCACGAGGCCAGCCGTCTCGCGCTGGACGCTATCGACGAGGTCACGCTCGACGCGACCCTCGACGACGACCTGTTGGAGCAGGTGACCGAGTCGTCGATGACCGGCAAAGGTACCGGTGACATCGACGCCGCCACGCTGGCGGAGACGGTCGTAACCGCTGTCAAGCACGCCCAGACCGACGACGGCGTCGCTCGCGACGACATTACCGTCCGTACGCAGACGGGTGGCGGCGCGTCCGCCACGCGACTCGTCGAGGGCGTCATCTCCGAGGAGGAGCCGGTTCACGCGGAGATGCCACGGAGCGTCTCCGACGCCGATGTCGCCGTTCTCGATTTGGACCTCGATCTGCAGGAGGCGAACATCGACGCCGAGTACAACGTCACCGATGTCGACCAGTTAGAGCAGGCCATCTCCGCCGAGGAGGAGGAGCTGCGCAGCTACGCCGAGAGTGTCGTTGACGCCGGCGTCGATGTCGCTTTCGTCACCGGTGACATCGAGGACCGCGTCGCGTCTATCCTCGCGAAGGAAGGCGTACTCGCGGTCGACAGCGTCTCCGACGACGAGGCAACCCGCATCACCCGCACGGTCGGCGCGACCACCGTCGGCTCCGTCAAGGACCTGGAGGCCGAAGACCTCGGCTCCGCCGAGACGGTGCGCGTCGAGACGTTCGGCGACGAGGAGCTCGCTTTTATCGAGGGCGGCGCGAACGCGGAGACGGTCACGCTGTTCGCCCGCGGCGGCACCGAACACGTCACCGACGAGCTCGAACGCGCGCTCAACGACGCTATCGATGTCGCCATCGCGGCGCTCGACGAGGGCGGTGCCGTCCCCGGTGCCGGCGCGACGGAGATCGCCATCGCCGACCAGATCCGGTCGGGCACGGCCGCTATCGAGGGGCGCAAGCAGTTGGCCGTCGAGGCGTTCGCTGACGCCGTCGACGTGCTTCCGCGCACCCTCGCGGAGAACACCGGCATGGACCCCATCGACGCGCTCGTCGACCTGCGGACGACCCACGAGAGCGAGGGCCTCGCCGGTCTCATCGCCGAGGGCCAGACGGGCCACGTCGGCGACCCCATCGAGGCGGGCGTGCTCGACCCCGCGGCCGTCAAGCGGGAAGCCGTCGAGTCGGCCACCGAGGCCGCCACGATGATCGCCCGCATCGACGACGTTATCTCCGCGAACTGAGCCACGACACGTCCTTTTTATCGCGTAGATTCGGCCGATTAGCTCGCCGTTCATCACTTCAACGGCCCCGGTATGCGGGCCGCCGTCGGAACCGCGCCAGTCCCCTATCGTCACGCGATGACGCACGGCAATCACGACGACCAGTCGGCCGGCCACGCCGACGGCAAGCCGGACGCTACTATCACTCGCGGCCGCGACTACGACAAGACGCCGCTCATCGTCACGTGGGAGGTGACACAGGCGTGTGCGCTCTCGTGTGACCACTGTCGCGCGGCTGCCATCGAGGGGCGACACTCCGATGAACTGTCGACCGCGGAGGGCAAGGCGCTCGTTGACGAGGTGGCGGGGTTCGATCCGACACCGGTGCTCGTGTTCTCTGGCGGCGACCCGCTGGAGCGACCCGACCTGTTTGAACTGATCGCGTACGCGACGGAGCGGGTTCCGACCGCGGTGACGCCGGCACCGACCCCGGCACTCGACCGCGAGACGGTCGCGCGGTTCGCGGACGCTGGCGTGCGGCGGATGGCCCTGAGCCTCGACGGGGCGACCGCCGAGCGCCACGACGCGTTCCGCGGCGAAGCGGGGTCGTTCGCGACCGTGCGACGGGCCGCCGCGTGGGCCGCCGAGGAGGGGCTCGACGTGCAGGTGAACACGACTGTCACGGCCGAGACGGTCGACGACCTGCCGGCCATCGCGGATCTGGTCGCCGACCTCGGCGCGGTCATGTGGGAGGTGTTCTTCCTCGTGCCGCTCGGTCGCGGCGCGGCGCTGGACGAACTCGGCCCCGCACGCGCCGAGTCGGTGCTGGCGTGGCTCTACGACCACGCCCGCGAAGCGCCCTATCGCGTCATCACCGTAGAAGCGCCCCAGTATCGTCGGATCGCGACGGCACGGAGCAACGGCGACGCCCGCGTCGGGTCAACGCGAGCGGGTCGCGGCTTCGTCTTCGTGAGCCACACCGGCGACGTGTACCCGTCCGGCTTCCTTCCTGTCGGGGTGGGCAACGTCCGCGAGACGCCGCTGTCTGATCTGTATCGCGAGGCCGATCTCATGCAGAAGTTGCGCGACGCCGCCGAGTTCACCGGACCGTGTGGCCGGTGTCCCCACCGTCGACAGTGCGGTGGCTCTCGCTCGCGGGCGTTCGCGAGGACGGGCGACCCGCTTGCGAGCGATCCGCTGTGTGAGTGGGTCGCCGAGGGGTTACCAGCCAGTCGGTCAGAGTCGGACTGAACACTACGAGTTGGAGGTCCCGGACTCCATCTCTGCCGGCACTCCGGCACCATCGGCTCGGGGTCACTCCCTCGCGTCAGGTTTTGCTCGACAGGCACCGGGTCAGTCGGCGGGCTCCGAGACAGAGTCGGGGCTGTCGCCGTCTGCCGGCGGCACGTCTCGCTGTCGCTCGGCGTCAGTGAGATAACACTGTGGGTCGGGAGCGAAGGGGTCGCCGTGGACCGCGAGCGCGCGGAGCGGTGACCCACCGCGACAGACATCGCGGTAACAGCAGTCGGCACACTTCCCGGAGAGGTGATCCTCACGGTTCCGCAGGCGAGCGAGCAGCGGATTCGCGGTGTCAGTCCAGATGCGGCCGAACGGGCGGTCCCGGACGTTACCGAGGGCGTACCTTTGCCAGAACTGCGTGAGGTGGACGTTACCGCGGTAGTCGATGTCGGCGACGCGCTCGCCGGCCGGGTCGCCGCCGTTGCGCCGCAGATACTCGTACACTCGCCGTGCGGCCGTCGCGCCGAGTTCTTTGCGGGCGTACTCAACGAGGAAGGCGGCGTCCGCGTAGTTGCCGACGAGCAGCGTCTCTATCTCCGCGCCGTCCGCGTGGTACTCGCGGGTGAGGTCACAGAGCCGGCGGACCACGCGCCGCCGCGCCGCAGGCGTGAGGTCGGCGTCCTGAACGGCCGCGCCCCGCCCCCCGTAGTCGAGATGGTAGAAGCAGAATCGGTCGACGCCGACATTGTGGAGCAGGTCGATCACCCCCGGCATGTCGTCGACGGTGCGTTCCGTGACCGTGTAGCGGAGCCCGGTCTTGAGCCCGGCATCGAGACACGCCTCGATGCCGTCGACCGCGGCGTCGAACGCGCCCTCCTCGCCGCGGAACGCGTCGTTCGTCTCGGGAAGGCCGTCGACGCTGACGCCGGCGTACGCCAGTCCCGCGTCCCGGAGGTCGCGGGCACGCTCGCGGGTCAACAGCGTCCCGTTCGTCGAGAGCACCGGCCGGATTCCCCGGTCGGCGGCGTGCCCGACCAGCTCCGTCACGTCGTCGCGCACCAGCGGCTCACCTCCCGAGAACAGAACGACCGGCACGCCAAACTCGGCCAACTCGTTGATCAGCCGTTTCCCTTCGGCCGTCGAGAGTTCGCCCGTCGCCGGCTCTGTCTCGGCGCTGGCATAACAGTGCTCGCAGTAGAGGTTACACCCCTTCGTAGTGTTCCAGACGACGACCGGCTTCCGCTGTCGCTGCTCGGTGATCTGGTCGGGACCGGAGGGGTCGTCGTAGCGGAGGCCGTCGCCCTCCGCCGCCAGCCCGCAGAGCAGTTTGCTGACCGAGATCATGCGTCCGCCGGGGCCTCGGTGCGGTCACACAGCGGGCACTCCGCGTAGCGACACACGGCCTCCGCCGGACAGAGCCAGATGTCGGCCGCGTCGCCGAACAGCGTCGCCGCTTGTTCGTAGGCGACGCCCTCGGATCCGGCCGTCACGCTGCCGACGTGCCGGAGCGACGAATCGGCGCCCGGCCGGACGAACGTCTCCCACTCGCGGCTGTCGCCCGACGACCGTTCGACCCGCGTCCACTTGCGCGTGTCTACCATGTCTTTGATAGCGGCGCGGTCCGGAAGCCACCCGGTCCTCCGTGCTGTGGTCGTTTATACCTCGACGTATCAGCCGTTGGTCACAAACCACTAACACGTGGCGACCGAACCCACGTGTATGTCGTCTGGCTTTCGTGCAGAGCTCCGAGTTACTGACCCGCCGGACTGTCAGGTAGCGGCCGCCACGGCGGGGACCGGTGACGCGTCTGCCGTCACGTGGGGCGGCGACGGGACGACGGTCACCGAGGAGGTGACGATGCCCGCCGACAGCGACCCCGCCGGAATGGACGAGGTGTTCTCGGACGGCGACCGGAGCGTCTACCGCTTCGACCGACCGGCCGATCAGGACTGCATCTGTGAGGTGATCGAACGACACGGCGCTCCCATCCGAGACGTGCGCAGCGAGGACGGCACGCTCCTGCTCGCCTTCCACGTCCGGGACGTGGCGACACTCCGCGATGCGGTCGCGGCGCTTCGCGAGACGACCGGTGGCGTCTCGCTCGTCCGGCTCACGCAGTCCGCCCCCGCAGGCGACGACCGTAACCTCGTGCTCGTCGACAGAGCGGCGCTAACCGACCGCCAGCGCGAGGTGTTGGAGACGGCCCACGACCTCGGCTACTTCGCGCGGCCGAAGGGTGCCAACGCGACTGAGGTGGCGGCCGAACTCGACATCTCGCGGTCGACGTTCGCGGAGCATCTCGCGGCCGCCCAGTCGAAGCTCTTCGACGCCGTGTTGGATCACGACGCCGCGGGTGTCTGACGCGCAGGCGATTCGTTTGTCGCGCCGTCGGTCGGCGTTATCGGAGGTTCACACCGATTAAAATAGCCACAGTACGGTGGAGCGGGGTACACTCACCACAGAACCGTATGGCGCGACATGGAAACGGGAACGCGCTCGTGGCTTTCGGTCGAGTCGGAATCGCCGGTAGACATCGCGGTGACAGGATCGCGAGTCGCCCTACTCGTGCTCACGGTCGGCTTCCTCGGCGCGTCGCTGTCGGGGCTGCGCGTGTCGATGCGCGCGCAACTGCTCGCGTATCTCATCGGGATGGTCGCGCTGAATCTCCCTCACGGCGGCTACGAACACCTCGCGAATCTCCGCCGGCGCGTCAACAAGTTCCGCCTCCGCTACGTCGCCGGCTACCTCCTCCTGCTGTTCGCGTATCTCGGCCTGTTCGCCGTCGCGCCGGTGCCCGGACTCGCGCTGGCGCTGGCCGTCGCCTGTGTGAAGGGCGGCGGCGGTGACCTCCACGCGATGGCCGTGACGACCGGCGACGACCATCTCCGAACGCTCCCGCAGCGACTCCTCGCCGTCGCCGCCCGTGGCGGTGCCGTGATGGCCGTCCCTATCGTCGCGTCGCCGGCGACGTTCCGCACGTTCAGCGCCATCATCGTCGGGCTGTTCGACCCCGGCGCGCTCGCGGCCTCGGGCGTGCCGCTCGGGACGACGCGCGTCCTCGTCGGCGGCGGCTACGGCGCGCTCGTCGCCGCGCATCTCGGTGTCGGCTTCCTCCGGCGGCAGGGAACCGGAAGTTGGCTCGCCGACGCGGCGGAGACCCTTCTCCTGATCGCGTACTTCGCCGTCGTGCCCGTCGTCGTCGCCGTCGGGCTCTACTTCCCGCTGTGGTACTCGCTGCGGCAGGTGGCCCGCGAACTGGCGGTCGAACCGGCACCGGCCAACGAGGGAGCAGACCTGCTCGCCGCCGAGACGACGGCCGGCGTCGCGCTCCGGGCGTGGGGTCTGCTGGTCGTCGGCGCGCTCTCGGTCAGCGGCGTCGCGGCGATCCTCTGGTGGGTCGCGCCAAACCCGCTCGGAACCGCGCCGCTCCTGTACGGCGCCGTCGCCTTCTGGAGCGTGTTCATCAGTATCGTCGCCCTCCCGCACGTCGTCGTCGGAAGCGCGCTCGACCGCGGACGAGGGATCTGGCACGTCCCGTAGAAACGACCCTCGTATCGTTGGGGTGCGCTCAGGCCCCTGTCCCGAACGCAGACGGACGCATCCAGCGTTCGATGCTGCCGCTGCGGGTCCGTGGGTCCGACCCGAATCCACGTGATCTCGTTTCTCGCTGCTCGATCAGTCGCCAGCAGTCGGAATCGGTAGCCGCGCCATCGGCGACTCGCTCGTCGCGTCGGCGACGACGGCCGAGGCGGCGTGTTCGCCGCTGATGAGACACATCGGCATCCCGATGCCGGGCGTCGTGTAGCCGCCGACGTAGTAGAGCCCGTCGAGCGGGCCACAGTGTGAGGGCCGGAGCGGCCCGGTCTGTGTCAGCGTGTGCGCGAGACCGAGCGCCGTCCCCTCGGGCGCGTTGACCCACTCGGCGAACTCCGACACGCAGGCCGTCTCCGCGACGCGAATCCGGTCGCGGAGGTCGACGCCAGTGTACTCGGCCACGTCCGCGAGCACCTGCTCGCGGTAGCGTTCGCGCTGGTCGGGGGTCGCCTCCAGCCCGGGCGCGATGGGAACCAACACGACGACTGTGTGACATCCCTCGGGCGCGACGGTGTCGTCGGTCATCGAGGGGACGTTCACGTAGTAGGCGGGGTCGTCGGGCCAGCGCGGCTCCTCGAAGATGGACGCGAAGTGCGGATCCCAGTCGTCCGGCAGGACGAGCGTGTGGTGGGCCAACGGCTCGATATCCCCCTCGACGCCGAGATACAGCATGAACGCCGAGGGCGCGTACGTCGCGTTCTCCCAGCCGCCGAACGGGCCGTCGCGGGCACCCGGCGGCAGTAGCTCTCGCTCGACGTACGCCGGATTCGCGTTCGCGACGACGCGGTCGGCGGCCACGTCGCCCGCTTCGGTCGCGGCGACCAGTCGCCCGTCCGCGCGGTCGATGGCCGTCACTTCCCGGTTCGTCTCAATGGTGACGCCGAGTTCGCGCGCCAGCTCGGCCATCCCCTTGACGACGCTGTAGACGCCGCCTTCGGGGTAGTAGACGCCCATCCCGTGGTCGACGTGCGCCATCAGGTTGTACAGCGCCGGGGTGTTGTGGGGCGCGCCGCCGAGGAAGACGAGCGTGTACTGGAGCAACTGCTGGAGCTTTGGGTGGTCGAAGTAGTCCGCGACGTGGTCCTGCATCGATCCCAGTAGCGTCAGCCCCGGTGCCGACCGGAGCACGTCCACGTCGACGAAGTCTCGGAGCCGCGGGCGGTCCTCGTAGACGAACCGCTCCATCCCCACCTCGTAGGTGTACGCCGCCTCGTCGAGATAGGCGTCGAACGCCTCGCCAGCACCGTCCTCGTACGACTCGAACAGGGCACGCACCCGCTCCGGGTCGTCCGGCACGTCGACGCGGTCGCCGTCCTTCCAGAAGACGCGGTACTTCGGGTCGAGACGCGTCAGGTCGTAGTAGTCGCCGGGCTCGCGGTCGAAGTGGCCGAAGAACCGCTCGAACACGTCGGGCATCAGATACCACGAGGGCCCGGTGTCGAACCGGAAGCCGTCGCGCTCCAGTCGCCCGGCGACGCCACCCACCCAGTCGTTCTTCTCCAGCAGGCGAACGTCGGCCCCGGCGTCGGCGAGATAGCAGGCCGCCGCGAGACCGCCGAAGCCGCCGCCGACGACCGGAACAGTCGTGCCGGCGAGCGGCGCGTCGTCGGTCACGGCGCGATCACCTCGACATTCTCCGCGCCCCACACGAACGAGGCGTGCGCGCGGTCGTCGAAGGAGAGATACTCGCCGAGCGTGCCGAGCGCCACCCGACACAGCGGCGGCTCGCGCTCGGTCGTCTGCCTCGGCTCCTCGTCGTCGGAGGCGAACCACTCCTCGCGGACGGCGGCGTCCGTCGCGACGTAGCGGAGTCGCGCGCCGCTCTCGAATCTGATCACGACCGCGTCTCGGCCCGCGACGGTCGCCTGTGTTCGCACCTGTTCGACCGCGGGCAGGTCCGAGCCACTCTCCGTGCGTCCCCCCTGTCGTGTCTCCGAGGACATACACGAGCGTAGGGAACGACCGGCCACCAGCCACGCCCCACAGTATGGTGGGGCATCCTAATCCGGCGGAAGCACAACACACATCGGCGGGGGCCGCATCCGACGGCTCATGAGCGATCCCTCCATCCTCGTCACGAACGACGACGGCATCGACGCCCACGGCATTCGGGCGCTGGCGACGGCACTGGAGCGCGTCGGCGACGTGACCGTCGCCGCGCCAGCAGAGAACCAGTCGTGGGCCGGCCGAGACATGACGTGGCACGCCGGGCCGACAGGCATCGACGAGACGGACCGCGGCTACGCGGTCGAGGGGACGCCCTCGGACGCGGTGACTGTCGCGCTGACGGTGCTCGATATCGACCCCGACATCGTCGTCTCGGGCGTCAACGACGGGATGAATCTCTCCGCGTACATCTTGGAGCGGTCGGGGACGGTCGGTGCGGCGATGGAGGCGGCCCACCACGGCCTGCCCGCGGTGGCCGTCTCAACGGCCGACGCCGCGGACCCGGAGCCGCCCCACGACGACCCCGCTACCTTCGAGTTGGCCGCCGACGTCGGCGCGTTCGTGGCCGAGCGGGCACTCGCCGCCGACGCCTTCGCGACCGCCGACTTCCTGAACGTGAACGTGCCGGCCGACGCCGACGAGCCCGGGTTCCGGGTGACCAGGCCCGTCGACGGCGTCCGCGCCGAACCCGAGCGGACCGACGGTGACGAGGTGGAGCTCCGCGACGAGGACTGGCGGGCCTTCCTCGCCGGCGAGCCGCCGGTCGACCCGCGGACGGACCGGCACGTGGTGTTACAGGGTGACGTGAGCGTGACGCCGATGCGGCTCCCCCGGGCGGCCGAGACGGACATCGACCTCGACGGATTCGCTCCGCAGTAGCCGCGGCGGTCACTCGAAGGTCAACTCGACCGGGTCGCCCGCGGCCAAGCCGAACGCCTCGTCACCTCGCCCCTGATTCACCGCGAGTTCGACGTTGCCGTGGCTCCCGACGGTGACGAGCTGGTCGCCGGTGTCGACGTGGGCGTACGAGTGTGCGACCGGCACCTCGGTGCCGTCGACGGCGACGGTATCGACGCCGTCGAGCGCGTCGCCCGGCACGTTCGTCACGACGTTGCCGAAGTCGTCGACGACCAGCACCTCGCCCGTCGCGCCGTCGTCACGCACGTCTGGGGTCGGGAACTGCAGGTCTTCGTAGTCGTGGGTCCGCGAGAGAGCAGGCAGTCGGTCGAGTTCGGCCACGCCGACCTCGTGGCAGTCGGCCGCGACGGGCGCGAACACGTCTCGGCCGTGGAAGGTCGCACTGTCGGGGTCTTCGACACGCACGGCGAATACTTCGATGTCGCCCTCGTCGGCGAGCGCGCGGGCGGGCGGCAGAAGGACGCCGTTGTCCGGGCCGACGAGCGCGTGGTCGCCCGCGCGGACGACTAACGCTTGCCGGTCGGTGCCGACGCCCGGGTCGACGACGACGCAGTGGACCGCGGGCGGAAACTCCGGGAGGACGAACCGGAGCCAGAAGGCCGCCGCCCGTGGGTCCTGTCGCGGGAACTCGTGGCCGATGTCGACCGTGCGGGCGTCGCTCCGGCGGGCGACGACGCCCTTCATCGCCGCGGGGTACGGCTCGCCGAAGTCGGTCGCGAGGGTGATCACGTGTCGGAGTCGGTGACCTCACGCAGGCGGTTGACGCCGTCGATCTCCTCGATGATCTCGACGACGGTCGACGGCACCAGTTCCTCCCAATCGTCGCCGTCGGCCATCCGCTCGCGCACCTCCGCGCCCTCGAACTCCTCGCGGCGGAACATCGGCGACTGGCGCACGTCGACGCCGGCCTCGCCGAACAGGCGGACGACGAGCGGATTGTTCGAGTAGGCCACGTCGAACCGCGGCGACATCGACTGGACGTGACTCACCCACACGGCGTTCCGGTTGAGGTCCTCGATTGGCACCGCGTAGGTGATCAGGTCCATCTCGGCGGTCGCCTTCGTCACCATCTCGACTCGCTCGCCGGCGGTGAACGGGTTGCGCGCCGTGTGCGACTGGTCGGCGCTCCCGACACCCAACACGAGCTCGTCCACGTCGTCCGCGATGCGCTCGACCATCGCGTGGTGACCTTGGTGGTAGGGCTGGAAGCGGCCGATGTAGAAGCCCCGTGTCATAGCGGGGAATTAGTCGGCGGTCGTATAAGCACGGCGAGTCGGGACCTCACGCACGCTGATCCGCTCGTCCGGCTCACGTCCGGTGGTTTTCTCCTGTCGGGTCGGTGTCGCTGGGAGAAAGTATATGAGTTGAGCGTTCTTGGTATCTAGTGACGAGAACCCGTTCTATGAGCGACGAAATCGACACGGACGACGTTCCCGACGGGGACGACCCGAACGCACCGTCGGGGCGTGACAACTCCAACGACCCCGACGACGTGGTGGCCCCCGTCGAGGACCGCAACGAGCTCGGGAGCGACGTCGGTGCCGACGCCGGCGTCGAGATCAACGAGAGCGAGGAAGAGAACCTGCTCGGCGGTCTCCAGATCGACACCTCCGGCGACATCGAGGTGCCCGACCGGCTGGTCGATCAGGTGATCGGACAGGACCACGCCCGCGACATCATCCTCAAGGCGGCCAAACAGCGCCGTCACGTGATGATGATCGGCTCGCCCGGAACCGGCAAGTCGATGCTGGCGAAGGCCATGTCTCAGCTGCTCCCACGCGAGGAGCTACAGGACATCCTCGTCTACCACAATCCCGACGACGGCAACGAGCCGAAGGTTCGCACGGTCCCCGCAGGCAAGGGCGAACAGATAGTCGAGGCCCACAAGGAGGAGGCCCGCAAGCGCAGCCAGATGCGGAGCTTCCTCATGTGGATCATCATCGCCGTGGTGTTCGGCTACTCGCTACTCATCGCCCAGCAGCTTCTGTTGGGGATTCTCGCGGCGGGTGTCATCTATCTCGCCTTCCGCTACTCCTCGCGTGGAAGCGACGCGATGATTCCGAACCTGCTGGTCAACAACGCCGACCAGCAGACCGCACCGTTCGAGGACGCGACCGGTGCCCACGCCGGCGCGCTGCTGGGCGACGTGCGCCACGACCCGTTCCAGTCGGGCGGGATGGAGACGCCGAGCCACGACCGCGTCGAGGCCGGCGGCATCCACAAGGCGAACAAGGGCGTGCTGTTCGTCGACGAGATCAACACCCTCGACATCCGGTCACAGCAGAAGCTGATGACCGCGATTCAGGAGGGGAAGTTCTCCATCACCGGACAGAGCGAGCGCTCCTCGGGCGCGATGGTCCAGACGGAACCCGTGCCGTGTGACTTCGTCATGGTCGCGGCCGGCAACCTCGACGCGATGGAGAACATGCACCCCGCGCTGCGCTCCCGCATCAAGGGGTACGGCTACGAGGTGTACATGGACGACACCATCGAGGACACCCCGGAGATGCGCCGGAAGCTCGCGCGGTTCATCGCGCAGGAGGTCGACAAGGACGGTCGCCTGCCGCCGTTCACGCGCGACGCGATAGAGGCGGTCATCCTCGAAGCCCAGCGGCGGGCGGGCCGCAAGGACCACCTCACGCTCGAACTCCGGAACCTCGGCGGGCTGGTCCGCGTCGCGGGCGACATCGCCCGCGCGGAAAACGAGGAGACGACCGGCCGCGAACACGTGCTACAGGCGAAGAACCGGTCGCGCTCCATCGAGCAGCAGCTCGCGGACAACTACATCGACCGCCGGAAGGATTACGACATGACGGTCAATCAGGGCGACGTGGTCGGTCGCGTCAACGGACTGGCCGTCATGGGCGAAGACTCCGGCATCGTCATGCCGGTGATGGCCGAGGTCGCGCCCGCACAGGGCGCCGGCGAGGTCATCGCCACCGGAAAGCTTCAGGAGATCGCACAGGAGGCCGTCCAGAACGTCTCCGCGATCATCAAGAAGTTCTCCGACGAGGACATCTCACAGCGGGACATCCACATCCAGTTCGTGCAGGCGTACGAGGGCGTCGAGGGCGACTCGGCGTCGGTGACGGTCGCGACGGCCGTCATCTCGGCGCTGGAAGGCGTCCCCGTCGAGCAGGACGTGGCGATGACCGGGTCGCTGTCCGTCCGGGGCGACGTGCTCCCGGTCGGCGGCGTCACCCACAAGATCGAGGCGGCCGCCAAGACCGGTCTCGACAAGGTCATCATCCCGAAGGCGAACGAACAGGACGTGATGATCGAAGACGAGTACAAAGACCAGATCGAGATCATCCCGGTGTCACACATCTCCGAGGTGCTGGAGGTGGCGCTCGCGGGCGAGCCCGAGAAGGACTCGCTCGTCGACCGCCTCCGCTCCATCACCGGGAAGGCGCTGGAGAGCGGCGAGTCGCGGCCGGGCCCGGGCGGTTCCCCCAGTCCGAGTGACTGACTGGCCGGCCTTCGCCGGGTTCACGATCACGGCTACACTGCTTTTACTGGGTCTCGTCCGTGCCACGAGCGTCAGCGCGACGCTCCCGACGCGAGAGGAGGTCGAGTGGCTCGACGCGCTCCCGGACGACGCGGACCATCTCGCTGCCGGCGACGCAGTCGCTCCGAACCGCGAACCGATGGACATCTCCTCGGGCGCGCTGTTCGTCAACGTGCTCGTCAGCCACGGGCTGTTTCTGGTCCTGCTGGTCGGCGCGGCCGTCTACACGGCTGTCCCACCGGGCGCGTTCGGCCTGTCCGTCGGTCTGGGCGAGGTCGGTCTCGGCGTCGGGTTCGGGGTCGCGCTGTCGGTCGCGAACACCGCGGCTGGTGCCGTCGCCGAGTCGATGGGGTACGCGCCGAGCGAGGATCTGCGGGCGCTGCTCGCGCCGGAGTCGACCGGCGGGTGGACGCTCCTGCTGGGCGGGACGCTCCCGCTGGTGGCGGTGTTTGAGGAGGCGCTGTTTCGTGGTGCCCTCATTGGAGCCTTCGCCGTCGGCTTCGGCGTTTCGCCGTGGCTGCTCGCGGTCGTCTCTTCTGCCGCCTTCGCGCTCGCACACGAGGTGCAGGGACCGGCCGGCGTCGCCGTCACCGGCACGCTCGGATTCGTCCTCGCGGCCGGCTACATCCTTACCGGGAGCCTGCTCGTCGTGGTGATCGCGCACTACCTCGTCAACGCGGTCGAACTCGTCGTGTTCGAGGGGCTGGGTGTGGAGCTACGTGGGGGCTGACAGGGGATCTATCGTCGCTGCGCCGGTTGATCCCACTCCCGCGTGCCGACGCAGTACATTTGTCAGAGCACACGCCGGGTGGTCGCGTCCTGTCTTATAAACCTTCGAGCGACCGGAGTTTCTGCTCGACTGCGGGCGGCGCGGCGCTCGGGCCGTCACGCACCCGGTGGTCGGGAATCACCAGCGGGGCGGGGTTCTCCGTGAGCGCGGTCCGCACCGTGTTCAGATCGTCTTCCTCGGCGTGATCGATACCGCTGGTCATCCGGGC
>PXSB01000058.1:0-22685 GCA_003023185.1 Halobacteriales archaeon QS_9_67_17
CCAGTTCGCCGACGGGGGCCGCGCCGCCACCGCCGCCGTGGCCGTCGCCCTCGGACTCCGCCATCTCGACGAGCACCGTGTACTGCTGGTCCCCTGCCGAGAGCTGTGAGCCGTTCGTGTACGCCTCGCCGGACATCTCGACGGCCGGCTGCTCGGCCACCGCGATCACCGAGTAGGCGCTCGCCCCCAACAGCAGGAAGAAGACGAAGTAGATCGCCGCGACTCGCCGTTGCATGAGGTTCCGTATAGAAGCGTGGTGTATAGGCGTTACTTTTCGGCCGAAAGCCACCCGAACTCCACAGCGCTATTGGTCGGCGACCGCCTCCGTCGGGATATGGATCCCCGAGTGCGCGAGCACGCAGAGACGCTGGTCGACTGGAGCGCGCGGATCGAGGCCGGCGATAACGTCGTCGTCAGCGTCGCGGAGGGCGCACACGAACTGGGCGTCGCCACCGCAGCGGTGCTCGGCGAGCGCGGCGCGAACATCGTCACGACGTACGGTTCCACCGAAATGGACCGCACGTACCTGACCGCCCACGACGGCGATTTCGACACCGATCCCGAGCACCAACTGGCGCTGTACGAGAACGCCGACAGCGTGCTCCGGCTCGGCGGCGGCCGCAACACCGCCGAGGATGCCGACGTGGCCGCCGACAAGCGGGCCGCGCGCCGACAGGCCACGCAGGGCGTCCGCGAGGCGCGACTCGACACGGACTGGGTGTCGACGGTCCACCCGACCCGCTCGCTCGCACAGCAGGCCGGGATGAGCTACGCCGACTATCGCGACTTCGTTTACGACGCCGTTCTCCGCGACTGGGAATCGCTCGCCGACGAGATGGACCGACTGAAACGGCTTCTCGACGACGGCGAGACGGTCCGCATCGTCAACGAGGGGACGGATCTCCGCCTCCGGATCGACGGGCGTACCGCCGTCAACTCCTGTGCCAGCGTCGCCTACGACTCGCACAATCTCCCGTCGGGCGAGGTGTTCACCGCTCCCTACGCGACCGAGGGGTACGTCACGTTCGACGTGCCGATGACCGTCCGGGGCGAGCCGATACGGAACGCGCGGCTCGAATTCGAGGACGGCGAGGTGACCGACGTGACCGCCGCACAGGGCGAGGGCGTCGTCCGCGAGATCGTCGAGACGGACGACGGCTCGCGTCGGCTCGGCGAACTCGGCGTCGGGATGAACCGCGGCATCGACCGCGTCACGGACAACATCCTGTTCGACGAGAAGATGGGCGGCACTGTCCACCTCGCGCTCGGTCGTGCCTACGACGCCAACCTCCCGGACGGCGAGTCGGGTAACGGCTCCGCCGTCCACGTCGATCTCATCACCGACATGGGCGGTGATTCGCGGCTGGAGATCGACGGCGAGATCGTTCAGGAGGACGGCGCATTCCGGTGGGAGTAGCGCGCGACCGCCGATTTCTGCTCGTATAAGGGGAGTGTTCAGATACGCGGGGCGTCGTTCGGCCGAGCAACCGTGCTGGGTGGGACTGAAAGGGACCGGTCGGTACGGGAAGCCCGGCGACACAAGCACCGCAGCCCGACCGACGGGAGGGCGAGGCGCGCAGCGAGCCGCGCGACCGTAGCGGTCGGGGGCTTTCTCCACCTCTTTTTCCCCAGCCACCGGAGTTACTGTTGGCCGAACACTACCTCAGCAACCCTTCGCCTACCGCCACCACTCGCTACGGCGTACGTCGGGGTCGTCCGAGCGGAGCGGTTCGGGAAGCTCCTCGCCACGGAGGCCGAACCCGTAAGCGGTCCAGTAGCCGACGTGCCAGCCCCGCGCCTCCATGTCCACGTCGACGACCGTAACCGTGAGCCGGCTGTACGTCTCCAGTGCGTCGTCGCCATCCGGGTCGAAGCCGCTCAACGAGCCACAGGAGCCACCGCCCGAACACGACTCCGTGGCGCCGAACTGGACGACCACGTCCGCGGCCGACCGGTTCCGCGTCCGCGTGAACGTGACGTTCGCCGGGACCGTCCCGTCCGCGTCGTCGGCGACGTAGCCGAACGCCGCCTCGACCTGCTCGCGCGTCGCGTCGCGCTCGTCGGCCGGCACCTCGCCGTAGTCGACGTAGTAGGTGAGATCCGGACTCGTCCACGGGAGCGCGCGCTCCGTCGCGTTCGGCTGCGGGAGCGTCGTCAGCGTCGACCGCGCGGCCATCACCGTCGCCGGGTCGTCGTCGTGGCCCAACCCGAGGGTGTGGCCGAACTCGTGTTGCAGCAGCGTCACCGTCGAGGCGTCGTCGTAGCCGGTTTCGATGCGCACGTCGGCCGGGCGGTCGACTTCGCCCGGGCTGCGGAGATACGGCGCACAGCCGGCGGTGAACTCGTCGGTCTCCGAGCCGCACGCCTCGATTTCGGCGACGAAGCGGACGCGGACGTCGGGGTCGGTGGCGTTCGGCGCGAATTCGTACTCGACTGGGAAGCCGGCGAACTGCGCGGCGTTCTGCTCCCAGTAGTCGAGCGCCTCGCGCACCAGCGGCGCGTACTCGCGGCCGGTCCCTGCCTCGTCGGCGAGCGCGACCTTCAGCGTCCGCTCGGGCGCAGGAGTCTGCGTCGCCGTCGCATCGGGGTCGTCGGCGGGTGACGCCGGTCCGCCGGCACACCCGGCCACCACGAGCAACGCAACGAGAGCCAAGACCCGTCGCACACCTCAAATCGGGCGGGTCTCGACATACGGCTTGTGGCTCCCGGTCTCGTCGGTCCGACGCGCTTAGGTCACTCCGCGTGCAAGCTTCTCTCGGCAGAGGGAGCCCGGCCACCGCCTTGCCGGGGGTAGGATCCCGGCGGCGAGGAAAGTCCCCCCACCGTCCGGGCAGGCGACCGGACGCAAGTCCGGAGCGGAAGACCGCTGGCGCTGGAACAGCAACGACACGTCCCGTCCCGAGCGATGAGGCGCGTGAGGTGACACAGTCGCCTCGCGGCGCGACCGGGTGACCGGTCGCGTGCGACCCGACCCGCGAGGGAAGGAAGCTAACCCGCCGAGCGCGCGTGGGCTTCGCCCACGTTCGGGCGAACGGCCAGACGGCCGTGAGCCGACGGACGGGGACCGATGGAACGGCGAAACCTCGCCGGTGCAAGCCCGTCGCGATTGGTAGCCCGGACGCCGCGGCGGGCGCTCAGCCGAATGTCGGGCCGAACAGAAGGGGGCTTACTCCCCTCAGCCACACCGCTTCCGACGAGCCGTCGGCTCACCGGAGCGTCCATCGCAGACGACTGGCCGTCAGCGACGCAGGTCCGAGCGAGGCGTCGTCACAGCGCGGTCGCCAATATCCGGAGATTCCACGCGACGAGCAGTAGTCCCCACAGCACGGTGCCGTCGAGAAGCGCCTGCGAAACCGCGTACAGGCGGTTTCGCTCCCGTCCGGTGGCCGTCTCGAACAGATACGCGATGCTGCCACCGATACAGCCGAGCAGGACGAACAGCGGCAGGTGCGCGACGACCACGCGGAACAACCCGGCCTCGAAATGCGGCCGCAACATCGGATTCGCCTCAACGCCGACCTCCACGACGCGCACGGCTACGTACGTCACGGCCGGGTCGAACACGGCGTGCAGCAGCACTGCGACCGCGTACAGTCCCAAGACGCGACGAAGCTTGGCGTCCACCGTCACTCCCCGTATCTGCCGAACCCCGGTCCCCACCGTCAGCCGTCTTCCGCGTTTCCTCGTATATAAAATACGGCTAAAGCCAATTAACCGTGGCATATGATACGAAATATATGAGATTCCGTGACGGGGAGCGAGGCGTCTCCCCCGTGATTGGGTTCGTCTTCGTGTTCGGGTTCGCCATCGTGCTGGTGAGCGGCTATCAGGCGACGGTAGTGCCCTCGCAAAACGAAGCGACCGAGTTCAACCACTACACCGAGGCACAGAACGACTTCGCGGCGCTGCAGGCCGCCTTCGACAACGCCGGCTCGACCGGCGACACGTATCAGGCGACGATCCGGATGGGGACGCAGTACCCCGCGCGGACGATCTTCCTGAACCCAGCGCCCGCGACAGGACAGTTATCATCGTCGGCCAGCGGCAATATCACACTCATCGACGCTGGTGACCCTGACGGTGACGACGAGCGGCCGGCCGATGACATCTGTGGCACCGGCCAAGGAAACACGCGGACCTTCGAGTACCAACCGAACTACAACGAGTTGTCGGGAACCGGCCGGTTCGTGTTCGAGAACGGCGTCGCGTACCGACAGATCGACGATGGCGTCGTCTTCACTGACAGCGACTCGTTCATCGATGGCACGGATATCGACCTGCGACCGCTGACCAGCGCGCCCTCGACTACCCGAAGTGCCGATACGCAGGAGGTGACGTTCAAGCCGGGCGAGGACGGGGGAGCGGCGATCACCAGTAACAACACCACATTTGCAATCAGATTCCCGTCGCGACTCAGCAACGAAACGTGGGAGGATGTACTCGACGACGAGATACAGAACGGAAGCGTCGGGAACGTTACCAAGTCGGACAACAACGTGACCGTCGAACTGAACGAAAGCAGAGAGTACACCGTTACGTGTCGAGCCGTCGGTATCGGCGATACGCCGTCGGCCGTGCCGGACACACAGCAGGCCGGCACCGGTGAAACCACGAGCACAACGAATCCGTCGCCCGCACAGGCGGCGTTAGTGTGGGAGAATGCGTCGAGATCGGGGGGCACACCCGAGGTGGAGTTCAAGAACACCGGAAATTCCAAGCTGAATATAACGTCGGTTCAGTTTCAATTCTACTCCTCGCAAAATAATGTACCGTCGAAGCTGAATATAACTGATAGCGGAACAACTACTAATTCGATAGACTACGGTGGCAACTACGTTGATGTATCGGACGAAATATCTCCCCTCTCGTCGGGCGAAACCAAGTCATACACGTTCACATTTTATAAGAACAATGGTATGGTATATAATGTTCAAAATGACGACTTCTTCGTCATAAGTATCAGATACAGTACCGATGGCGAATCGACTGGGGGGACGTACTTCATCGCCGCGACTAATTGAACGTCGATAGAATCCCACGCTACGGCTTCTCGCCGAAGTCGACCCGCTCCGCATCGCGGGCACACTGCGCGGCGGCATCGTCGATGTCGAACTCACGGACGAGTTCGCCGTCCTTGATTAGCGGCTTCAACAGTGGCTTGCCGCCCGTCGGCCCGGGTTCGTCGGCCGGCCGGACTACGTGTTCGCCGTTGGCGCGGAACACCTGTTTCGGGCCGGAGAGCTTGCCGCGCTTGGCGACCGATTCGCCGTCGCGGGCCACGATGTCGAGCCCGAAGTCGACCGAGTCGGCGTTCGAGATGGCCGAGCCGACGCCGAAGCCGTCGGCGTACTCGGCCAACTCTCTGATCGCCTCGGCGTCGATGCCGCCGGAGACGAACACGCCTACGTCCTCGAAGCCGCCGTCGTCCAGCGCCCACCTGACCTCGCGGACGATGTGGACGAAGTCACCCCGACGGGAGCCGGTAGTGTCGAGGCGGACGGCTTCGAGGTCGTCGACCGCGCGGGCGGCCCGTAGCGCCTCATCCACCTCGTCGGAGTAGGTATCCGTCAGCGCGACGCGGGGGACGCCATCGGGCACGTGGTCGTCGAAGGCGCGCCACGCGTCCTCCTGCTCGCCGCGGCCAAAGCAGATCAGCAGCGCGTGGGGCATCGTCCCGCCGGGCTGGCGGTCGAGCACCCTGCCGGCGGCGACGTGCGAGAAGCCGTCCATGCCGCCGACGAGCGCCGCTCGTTCCATCGCGGCCGCGGTCGACGGGTGGATGTGGCGCGCGCCAAAGGACAGCGCCGTCGTGTCGCCCGCTGCTGTCGCGACCCGGCGGGCCGCGGTCGCCCACCCGCTGGCCGGCGAGAGGAAGCCCAACAGCGCGGTTTCGAGCTCGGCGAACTCCAGATACGGCCCCTCGATACGCATGACCGGGCCGCCGTCGAACAGCGTTCCGGCCCGGAGCGCGTGGACGTTCACGTCGCGGCCTTCGAGGAGTTTCGCCGCGTCCTTGAGTCCTGCGAACACCTCAAACTCGCCGGCGGGGAACTGGTCGGCGGTCACCTCACAGACGACGTGTGGGTTCCGCTCGGCCCCTTCGAGCGCCGCGCGCGTCAGGGCGAAGTACGCGTCGGTAGCCCGCCCTTCCCTGATTGCGTCGGCCTGTACGATGTCGAACACAGGCGGGTGTTGGCCGCCGCGTCGAAAAAGCTACCCGTGTATTCGGTCGAGGTCGGCGACGGTCGGCCCGTTCACGATGGTCACAGTGTCGCTGTCACGGGTCACCCGGAAGGCGTCCGCGAACGGCCCAGATCTGACGACGTACACGCCCTCGCGTACCTTATCGGCCCGCTGTCGGTTCGACAGGAGCCGGTCGTAGCCGTCGACGAACTCCCGGGCCTCGCTCGCGTTCTCGAATCTGAGCCGCCACACGTAGCCGTCGGCCGTGCCGTTCCGGTACGGCACGAATCGGTCGGTGACCAACCCCGCCGAGTACGGGTCCTCGTAGTCCGTTCGGATGGCGTCGTCGCCCCGATTGACCAGCCGTTCGCCCAGAAGAGCGCGTGTACCGTCGCTCGGCCCAGTCTGTCCGGCCGCGCGTACCGCTCCCACGACTCGCCGGACCGGTCCGCCACCGTGAGCGACGGCACGTCCGTCGGATAGGTGCCGGCAACCAGCAGTTCGCGGGTCGAGGCCGGCGGGCGGTCGTACGCCGCCGTCACCGCCTGCCAGCCGCCCCGGTCGCGCAGTCGGTCGACGAAAGCCGCGCCAGCGACGTAGGGGGCCCGGAACGTCAGATATACGCCCGGATAGGTGGCGATGGCCGAGGCGTTGCCGACCCCGCCGCCGGCGCGCGGGAGACACGCCCACTCGTCGCCACACCGGTTCGCGTAGGCTCGCGCGACGGCGGTCGCCTCCCCCTCCGTCAGCCCGGTCGCGGCGAGTCGGCCGTCGAAGGTGTCGCGGTCAGCCATGCGCCACCCACGCGCGTCCTGCAGGGCGTGGACGAGTTCGTGCGCGAGCGTCCGCGTGTCAACCGTCTCGCCGGTCTCGGAGATGAGGACGATCCGGTCAGAGCCGGGCAGATAGTAGCCGGCGACCGCGCCGCCGAACAGCGAATCGACGACTCGTCCGGCGTCGGTGTCCTCACCGATCATGAACGCCGCCTCCCAGCGCGCGTTGCCCGCCCGTCCGGGGTCGCGCGTGAACGACCGGTTCTGTGCCCGGTACGCCGCGCGCGACTGCAGGACCACCTCGGGGGTCGCGTCGATCTCCACCTCCCGCAGGCGCTCGACTCGTGCAGTCGTCCGGGCGACGACCGCCGACAGTTCCGTCTGATTGTAGCCGTCGGCGGGCGTCACGGCGAGCGTCGCGTCGTACCGGTAGCCGTCCTCGACGCCGATCTGTTCGGTCGCGTCCGGCGATTCGGCCGACGGCGTGTAGCCGACGCTACAGCCGGCGAGCAGGAGGAGAATCGCGAGGGCCGCGGCGCGGACGCGCATCCTCAGCGACCGTACACGTCGTCGAGCGCTGCCGTCGACGGCGCGTTGACAATTGTGACGGTGTCACCGTCGACGATCAGGCGGAACGAGTCCGTGTAAGGGCCATCGTCGATCCGGTAGACGCCGTCGCGCACCTCGGTCGCTCCCCAGTGGTCGAGCAGCGCGCGGTAGCCGGTCGCGAACTCCGACGCCTCGCTCTGGGAGTCCCACGTTATCTTCCACACGTAGGCCGTCTCGCCGTCCTTCTGGTAGACGTGCATCCGGTCGCCGTCCCAGCCGTCGGCGTAGTCGATGCCGTAGTCGAACGGGTCCGAGCGGTCGACCTCCCCGTCCTGCAGATTGAGGAACGCGTCGCGGCTGACAACCGAACCCTCCCCGTTGTAGTCGTCGTACAGCGTGTAGGCGAACATCGCGACGATGGCCGACTGCCCGAGACTGGCAGCGTCGTCCCGCCGCTCCGGCCGGACGCGCTCCCAGCCGTTCGTGGCGGCGTCACCGATCCGAACCGTCGTCGGCGGGTCGGGGTCGACGGCGTACTTCGCCGGTGTGACGACCTGTTCGGTCGAGGCCGGCGGCTCGGAGTATATCGCGTTCACCTGCTCCCAGCCGCCGCGCTGCTGGTAGTAGTCGACGAAGCCCGGCCCGTCGCTGTACGGGAAGAAGTTCAGGATGTAGATGCCGAGATGGAAGTCGCCGCCTCCGCCGTCGGAGTCCGATTCGGGCGGCGAGAGACACGACCACCCGTCGCCACAGTTGGCCATGTAGCGGTCGCGAACGAGGTTGGCGTCGCCCTCGACGAGGCCGTTGTTCGCGTTGCTCTCCTCGCGGGTGCTCGCGGTGATGGAGGTGAGATCAAAGTGCTGGTCCTGAAGCGCGTGGGTGAGCTCGTGAGAGAGCGTCGACTCGCCGGGGAGATCCGGCGTGTCCCCCGAGTAGATGACGACGATCCGACGCTCGCCAGGCACGTAGAAGCCGGCGACCGAGGAGCCGCGATTCGCACTCTGGACCGCGAGCGAGTCGGTGTCCTCGCCGACGAGGAACATCGCCTCAAACTTCGCGTTGTCGAACGCGCGGAACGTCGCACCGCGTTCGTAGCCGCCGCTGTTGTTCCGGTACTCCTCGCGCGACACCAGCTCGACGGGCACCTCCTCGGTGAACTCCAGCTGTCGCACCCGTTCGACGCGGGCCATCGACCGCGCGACGACTGCGTCGCGTTCCGTCTCGTTCAGCCCGTCCGAGCGGTCGAGACTGAGCGTCTCGTTTGCCCAGTAGCCACCCTCCCAGCCGAGCGTGTCCGTCTCGGGGTCAGGCGGAGCCGTCGCTTGCCCGTTGGCCGGGGTTCCTGTGGTCGCGTCGGGTGTCGCCGCGTCCCCTGAGTCGCCGACGTAGCCGGCGCTACAACCGGCCAGCGCGACGAGGAGGGCGACGAGCACCGCGTGCCGTGATCGCATACCGGAGTGTAGAGCGCCACACGCAAAAGCGGCGTGTCGCGGTAGTGGTCAGATGAGAGTGACTCTGGAGGCTATATAGATAATGGGGTGTAGAAAGCCCCCGAGCGCTGCGGTCGCGCGCCTCGCTGCGCTCCGCAGCCTCCCTTCGGTCGGCTTACGGTGCTTGCGTCGTCGGGCTTCCCGCAGCGCCCGGCCCCTTTCAGTCCCACCCGCCGCGATTACGCAGTCGAGCGACGACCAGCCTATCTGAACACTACCCACATTACAGATGGCTCTTTTGCCCTGCGCGCCGTACACTCACGTGTGCCAGTCTTCGATCCCGACACGACGGCGCTGGTGGTCGTCGACATGCAAAACGGCTTCTGTGCGCCGGACGGCGCGCTGTACGCGCCCGGCAGCGAGGCCGTCGTCGATCCGTGCGCGGCGCTCGTCGACCGCGCACACGAGGCCGGCGCGCAGGTCGTCTACACCCGCGACGTTCACCCGCCCGAACAGTTCGACGGCAACCACTACTACGACGAGTTCGACCGCTGGGGCGAACACATCCTCGACGGGTCGTGGGAGGCAGAACTCCACCCCGACCTCCCCGTCGCCGACGAGGATTACGTCGTCGAGAAACACACCTACGACGCGTTCCACGAGACGGAGTTGGACGGCTGGCTCTCCGCGCGCGGCATCGAGGATCTGCTCGTCTGTGGCACGCTCGCGAACGTCTGTGTCCTGCACACGGCCGGGTCGGCCGGCCTTCGCGACTATCGGCCCGTGCTCGTCGAGGACGCCATCGGCGCTATCGAGGACGAGCATCGAGAGTACGCGCTGAAACACGTCGACTGGCTGTTCGGCGAACTCGTGACGCGAGGAGACGTGACGTTCGCGTGACGGAACTGCGACGCGCGACCGACGCGGACAGCGATGCGATGGTCGCGCTCCACCGCGCGGCCATCCGGTCGGCCGGCTCCGACCCCGACGACGTGCCCGGCAACGAGGACCTCTACGATCCGGAGAAAGCGTTCATCGACGCCGGCGGCGAACTGCTCGTCGTCTGCCGGCCGGACGGTCCCGACCGCTTCGACGGCCTCGTCGCCATGGGTGGCTACAAACCTCGCGACGAGGCGACGGTCGAACTGCTGCGGATGGCCGTCGCCCCCGACGCACAGGGCGAGGGCCACGGCTCGCGGCTCATCGAGACGCTGGAGTCGCGCGCTCGGGCGGCCGGCTACGAGCGCATCGAACTCGAAACGACCGCGCGACAGGAACGCGCCATGGCGTTCTACCCCGCGCACGACTACACGGAGACGGGACGACGGCAGGTGGACGAGTGCGAGGTCGTTCGCTTCGAGAAGTCGCCGTGAGCTACACCCGACTGCCGCGCACGAGCGCGCGAACGAGTCGCCGGTTGCGGACGGCCCAGTAGCCCAGTCCGGAGGCGATGATGGCCGCCGACAGCAGATACACGAACAGGTGCGAGACGACGACAGCGTCCGGGTGCGTCGCCGCGTAGATGACGCCTTCCGCGCCGAGACTCAGCATGACGAAGCCGCCGACGCCGACCGCACTCGCACGGCGCAGCGCCGACATCCCGTTCGCCCCGCCGCTGTCGACCGCGAGCAGTGCGAGGACGAAGCCGACGGCACTCGCGAGCACGTAGACGGGGAGCCGTCCCACGACGCCCGGTGTACCGCCGGACGCGAGACCGATGACCCCGACGAACGCCGCCGTCAGCGCGACCGTACACACGCCGATGAGCGGACCTGCCTGCGCCAGCGTCCCCCGGTCGAGGAGACGGTTCGTTGACGTTACCATACCGGATGATGGCCGCGAACCTACAAAAACTCCCGTCAGCCGCGCGTCAGACGCCAGAGTCACCCGACGAGGAATCGCGGCGGGTCGACCGGGACGCGCGCGCCGACCACGCCCGTGACCGCGCCGACGACGATCCACACCGGAATGAACACGGAGACGATAGCCAGCCCGAGCACGCCTGTCAGGAACGCGATGTCGCCACGGACGGACGCGGCCAGCCCGGCGGCGTTGACCCACGCGAACAGCGCCGCGCCGAGCCACGAGGTGACGACCCCGAGCGTCGCCGCCGCCAGCCCGTTCGCGTAGCCGGCGTCGCTGTCGCGCCCGACCCAGCCCGCGACGAAGCCGCCGACCCCGACCGACGCGATGGTCACCACGAGGTCGACGCCCGCGGCGTAGAGCGCGACGAACACCGCCGTCTGTACGCCGGCCCCGACGACGGTGGCCCGCCGCTCTATCGTCGTGTTCCCGGGAACCGTCTGCGTCGGCGAGGTCCGCATACGTCCGTCTCGGCGTGCGAATCACATAGGTGTTCGTCCCGCGCGATACTGTTTAGATAAGCAATGAGAACGTCATACAGCAGTTCACGAGGTAGTTTTGTCTTTATCTTCGCAAACTATCCGTCAAGACGAGCGTGCGAACGTACCGTTGCGTCGAGGGAATCAGTCGTGTTCGTCGATCCACTCACACCACGCTTGGAAGTCGTCGGCTCCACACTGGTCGGCGATAGAGTGAAGCGTCCCGATTCGGACCTCCGAGTGGAGCGGAACGTCGACGTTTCGAACTTCCCCGGTGTCCTCGTTCTCGTAGCGAAGACGGACGTGACTGCCGCGGTGTGATTGTGGAACGTACCCGAAATCAGTCAGCACGGCGATAATTTCTTGACCCGAAAACGTCTGGCGAACCATCTACCGCAGGAAGTTGGGAAGCTCCTTGTCGTCGGTGTCGGCGTCGATGCCGATGTTCTGTAGAAACGCGTCGGGATCATCGATACGCTCACCGTCGCCGGCTTCGAGCGCGAGCACTTCCGCGAGCTGAGTCAGCGCCTGTGCGCGGGTGTCCCCCCCACGGGCAAGTCCCGTTTCGAGATCACGGGCCGTGATACTCCCGTCGTCTTCTCTGACGAACTCGACCCCTTCGAGATCGTCGTCTCCTTGGCGGGTCGCACTGGCCATACGTTCGCTAGACAACCCGCTCGAAATAAGTATTCGGCTCCACTGAACATATCGGAGTAAGAGCTGGTATGTGGACTGTTGGACAACACTCCCGAGCAATTGCTGGCGAGGGAACCACTCTAAGTGAGACTGCGAACACTCCACCGCTTCTCACAGGAAATCCGGACGTGACCGAACGGTACCACACGCCGGTTCGCCGCGACCGGGACACTCAAACCGGCCGCCGGCCGACGGATAGCAATGACACGGTTCGTTCTCGCGGCCGGGACGACGGCCACGGCGACCATCGACGGTATCAGCGCCGCCGGAGCCGACCCCGACGTGATGGTCCACACGCCGAGCGCCGACGCGGAGATACTGGAATACGGCCAGCCGGTGCGGGCACCCGTCACGCCCGTCTCGCCGTCCGGCTGTCCGACGCCGGCGGTAGTCACGCGGGCGGTCCGCGAACTGCTCGGGTTCCCGACGACAGTGGTCGACGCGGGGCTCGCAGAGCCGACGGCCGCGGGCACCGTCACCGTCGGCGCGACGCCCGGCGACGACATCCGCGAGTCGGAGCCGGTCCCGACGGCGCACGGCGCGTGGGCGGCTGCCCGGCAGTTCGGTCGCGCGCTCCCGGACGACGAGCTGCTCCTCGCGGAGTCGGTGCCCGGCGGCACCACCACGGCACTGGGGATCCTCACCGCGCTGGGCGAGACGCGCGGCGTCTCGTCGTCGCTCGCGGAGAACCCGCTGGACCTGAAAGAGTCGGTCGTCGACGGCGCGCTCGCGGCCAGCGACCTCAACCCGGGCGACTGCCGCGACCAGCCGAAGCGTGCCGTCCGCCGGGTCGGTGATCCCACCGCCGCCGTGCTCGGCGGCCTCGTCGCCGGCGCGCTCGAAACCGACACGGCGGTGACGCTCGCCGGCGGCACCCAACTCGTCGCCGTCGCCGCGTTCGCGCGTCACGCCGGTATCGACGGCGGCCTCTCGCTCGCCACCACGTCGTTCATCGCCGACGACCCGAGCGTCGATCTGGACGCCGCGGCCGCGGCCTTCGATCTCGACGTGACCGTCACCGACCCCGGATTCGACCGCTCGCACGTCGCGTTCGAGCGGTATCTGGACGGTGAGGCGAAGGAGGGGGTCGGCATGGGCGGTGCGCTCGCGCTGGCGGAGCGAGCAGGGCTGCCGGCGAGCGACGTGCGCGACCGGATCATCGCGGTGTACGACCGACTGCTGGCCGGAGAGCAGGCGTAGAGATCCGAACCCGGAACCCTCTTGCGGCGGCCGTGCCTTGCCCGAAGCGATGGTGGAAACGCTGACGCTAGTCCTCGCGGCCGTCGTCGGCTACACGGCACTGGCGCTGGCCGCGAAGTCGCGAGGACTGCTTCCCGAGTGGGTCAGGCTCTCGGGGCCGATCACGACGCTCCACACGGAACGCGGGAAGGCCCTGCTGGACCGACTCGCTGCCCCGACGCGGTTCTGGCGCGCGTGGGGGAACTTCGGGATCGGGATCGCGCTCGTCGTGATGGTCGGCTCGTTCGCGCTCGTCCTCTTCGCCGGGCTACAGGCGCTCACCAATCCACAGCCGAGCGCGCTCACGCAACCCCGGAACGTCCTCGCCATCCCGGGCGTGAATCAGTTCCTCCCGCTGTCGGCGGCCGTCGAGATCGTCTTCGCACTACTCATCGGTCTCGTGGTCCACGAGGGGGGCCACGGACTGCTGTGTCGGGTCGAGGACATCGACATCGACTCGATGGGGCTGGCGCTGCTCGCGTTCGTCCCCATGGGCGCGTTCGTCGAGCCGGACGAGGGGTCACGCGAGGAGGCGGGTCGCGGCTCGCAGACCCGGATGTTCGCGGCTGGCGTCACCAACAACTTCGCCGTCGCCGTCATCGCCTTCGCGCTCCTGTTTGGCCCCGTCGCCGGGTCGATTGCTGTCGTCGCCGGCGTCCCCGTCGCCGGTGTGTTGCCGGGGGCCGCGGCCGCACAGGGCGGTGTCGAGCGGGGCGAGGTCATCACGGCCGTCGAGGGCCAGCAGGTGGCCGACGGTGAGGAGCTGGACGCCGTCCTCGCGGAAACCGAATCGCGGACGGTGTCAGTGACACTGCGCTCGGGCGAGACGACGACCGTCGAGCGGTCGCTCGTCGTCACCGGGGCCGCCGAAGGCGCACCGCTCGGCGTGAACGCGACCATCGTCGCGGTCAACGGGACGGAGACGCACACGGCGGCGGCGTTCCGAACGGCGCTCGCCGACCGCGAGGTCGCGACACTCACCACGGCGTCGGGGGAGACGGTGACGACGCCGGTCGGTGCCTACACGGTCGTCACGCCGTCCGACCGGGGCCAGTCGCCGCTGGCGAACGCGAGCGGTCTCGGCGGCGAGCGGTTCGTCGTCACCGGGTTCGACGGCGAGCGGATCGTCGACAGCGGTGACCTGAGCGACGCGCTCGACGCCACCGAGCCGGGACAGACCGTCACGGTCGCGGGATATCACGACGGGGAGCGCCGGACGTTCGAGGTGGAGCTCGGCGACAATCCGCGCGAGTCGACCGGCTTCCTCGGTGTCGGTATCCAGCAGGGGACGACCGGGATGACGGTCGACGACTTCGGCATCGACGAGTATCCGGCGGCGTTCTTCCTGTCGGCGGTGGGCGGGGACGGCGGTGACCTGCCGTCGCTGGTCGAGGGCACCATCGCACGGGCGTATCTCACCATCACGCTCCCGTTCGCGGCGGTGAGTCTCCCCGCGATCAGCCACCCGTTCCCGGGCTTCGTCGGCGTCTACGAGAACTTCTACGTCGCGAGCGGCGGCCCGCTGTCGTTCCTCGGCACCGGGCCGGTGTTGCTGCTCGGGAGCATCCTCTTCTGGACGGCGTGGATAAACGTCATCATCGGCCAGTTCAACTGCGTGCCGGCGTTCCCGCTCGACGGCGGCCACATCCTCCGCACGTCGACGCAGGCGGTCGTCACCCGACTCCCAATCGAGGACGCGCACGCCGCGACCCGTGCGGTGACCGTCTCCGTCGGCCTGTCGATGCTCGCCGGCCTCCTGTTGATGGTGTTCGGACCGCAACTGCTCGGCTGACCGTCGAGAACCGAACGTTCCTTGCCGGCCGCTCACGTACGAGACGTATGGACCGACGCGAAGCTCCCGTGACAGAGGAGGGGTGGTACGCCCTCCACGACCTGCGACGCATCGACTGGGACGCGTGGCGCGACGCCCCCGACCACGAGCGCGAACGCGCGCTGGCCGAGGGAGTCGACTTCCTTCGAGAGCACGAGGCGGTCGCGGACGCCGACGCCGGCGGATCGGCCGTCTTCACCGTCACCGGCCACGAGGCCGACATCATGCTCCTGCATCTGCGTCCCGAGACCGCACACCTCGACCGCGCGGAGCGCGCCTTCGAGCACACCGCGCTCGCCGAGTTCACCGAGCGGGCGAGCTCGTACGTCTCCGTCACCGAGGTGTCCGGCTACCTGACCGAGGAGCTCGAAGACGGGATCGAGAACGTCGACGCCGACGGGACGCGCACCTACATGAAACAGCGGCTCTACCCGTCGATCCCGGACGCCGAACACGTCTGCTTCTATCCGATGGACAAGCGCCGCGACCCGGAGTACAACTGGTACGACCTCCCCATCGAGGAGCGGCAGGACCTCATCTCCGGGCACGGTGAGATCGGGCGCGAGTACGCCGGCGACGTGACGCAGATCATCACCGGCTCGATGGGCTTCGACGACTACGAGTGGGGCGTCACGCTGTTCGCGGACGACGCGACGGCGGTCAAGCGCCTGCTCGCGGAGATGCGCTTCGACCCCTCCTCGTCGCGGTACGCGGAGTTCGGTCCCTTCTACTTCGGCCGCCGCTTCGCCCCCGAACACCTGCGGGAGCTGTTCGCCGGCGAACCGCTCCCGGCCTACGGCGCGGCAAGCGAGACGGACGACGCAACGGAGGAGACGGACGAACCCGACGCCGACCACGAGCCGGATGTCGACACGGCCGACGAGGAAGAGGAGAGCGACGCGGAGGAGTCGGCCGTCGCCACCTCGGGCGGCCGCCCCGACCCCGGCGAGCCGCCACACGAGGAGGGGGACACGGAGGCGCTGGCCGAGAATCTCCGCCGGGTCGGCATCGAGGTCGACGACCACCCGGACGCGGGCTACGGTCTCCTGTTCTTCAGCGAGGAGGACGCGGAGCCGCTCGTCGACGAGGTAGACGGCCTCCGGGGCAACTTCGACCACTACGATACGCACGTGACGACGACCGTCCGGGCAGAGGCCGGCCGCTCGGCCATCGTCTCGCTGTGGAAGAACGAGCGGGCGGCCAACACCGCCTCCGGCTTCCTGAGCGACCTCACCGGTGCCGGCGACGGTCTCGGTGGCCCCATCGCGGACGGGGATCGGAGCGGCGACGACGCGGAGGATGCGGACGACGAGACAGACGAAGCGGACGCGTCGGCGGCCGGCACGGACGAGGACGACGAGATTCGCGGCCAGCTGTCCGACCTCGACATCTACGCGGGCCAACCACACGGCGAGGACGTGTACGCGATGGTGCTCTACTCCGAGGCACCCGTCGCGGAACTCCACGAGGAGGTCGAGTCGCTCTCGGAGGGATTCGACCGCTACGACACCCACGTTCGGACGGGACTGTACGAGGGTGGCGAGGCACGCGTCGTCTCGGACGAGGCGGCCGGCCCCGAGCGGGCGGCGGTGGTGTCGCTGTGGGACACCCGCGACGCCGCCGAGACGGCCGGCGATTATCTGGCCGACCTCCCCGGCGTCGTCGGGCGGGCGGGCGAGGGGTCGAACTTCGGCACGATGGGGATGTTCTACGCCGTGAAGCCGGCGCACCGCGGCGACTTCGTCGACCAGTTCGGTGAGGTCGGCGAGATGCTCGACGGGATGGAGGGCCACATCGAGACGGACCTGATGGTGAACGTCGCTGACGAGAACGACATGTTCATCGCGAGTCAGTGGCGCGAGTCCGAGGACGCGATGGCGTTCTTCCGCGCGGATGAGTTCCGCGACACCGTCCAGTGGGGTCGCGAGGTGCTGGCGGACCGTCCGCGTCACGTCTTCCTCGCGTAGGTACAGATGCGGGATGCGGACAGAGGCGCTCCGCTCCCGCCGCCGCGGCCGGGCACGCCGCGACGAACTTTCGTTCGTGAACCACACACAAGGTTCCGCTGCCTTATATATCATGCCGAGGCCCGCGAGCGACAGCCGAGCGGAGATTAGTCGCCGAGGATGCCGGCCGCGCGCAGGTCGTCGCCGTCGACGCTCGTCCGGTACTCCTCCTTCTCCATGCCGTCGAAGCGGTCGATGCCGAAGTCGCGAGCGTACAGGTTCTCCACTTGTTCGCGCTCCGCCGTCGAGAGGGCCGGCGTCTCGGGTGCGGCGGTCCACTCGTCGATGTCGTCCGTCGAGCGGAACGTCGGGGTGACGGTCGCGACGGCGTCATACGAGAGGAGCCACTGGAGGGCGGCCTGTCCCAGCGTCCGTTCGCCGTCGCGCTCTCGCGACTCCGCCGCTCGACTGTTCGCGGAACCCGGTTCCGCGCGCTCCAAGAACCGAAGTTCCTCTATCTTCTCCCAGCCGGTCTCGTACCACTCGTCCGGGCGGAAGCCGCGGTGGTCGCCGGCCTCAAGTTCCGTCTCCGGCGTGACCTGCTCGTTGAGCAGACCCGACGAGTGGGGCACGCGCGGGATGAGCGATGTGCTCGCGCCCTCGCGGGCGACGGTGTCGACGAAGTGGGCGTGTACGTCCTGTTCGAGCATGTTGCCGACGTACTGGACGCCGTCGAACTCGTGTTCGATAGCGAAGTCGCCCTCCGCGAGCCAGCCGATAGAGGGGCCGAGCGCGACGCCGATAGCGTCGGCCACGTCCTCCTCGCGGAGTTCGTCCAGCAGTTCGAGCACCTCGTCCGTGAGTTCGCCCACGTCGGGGTTGTGTAGTTGGAGATAGTCGACGTGATCGACGCCGAGCCGGTCGAGCGAGCGGTCGACGGCGTCGCGGAGATACTCGACCGAGTACGCCTTCGGGAGTTCGCCGTGGCCGGCCTGCGGGTTGTTGTAGAAGTCGTAGCCGACCTTGGTGCCGACGGTCATCTCCTCGCCCCGCTCGGCGAGCACCTCGCCGAGCAGCTCCTCGGAGCGGCCGTGGCCGTACACGTCGCCGGTGTCGAAGTAGGTGATGCCAGCATCGAGCGCGTACTCGACCATCGCCAGCGCGTCTGACTCGTCGCGGTCGCCCCACCAGTCCGTCCCGATGACCCACGCACCGAAGCCGACCTCGCTCACCTCGACCCCCGAGTCGCCGAGTTCGCGGTAATCCATACCCTTGTTTGGGGATTCCACCACTTAGCGGAACCGGTTCGCCGAACCGGGCCAGCGGGCGGCCGACGCGTGCGTCTGTCGGCCGTTCCGTCCGCGTGATTCGCCGCTCGGTAGCCTTTTGTGGTGTGGTGGCATACACCGCGTATGGAGTTCGTGATCGTCGGCTACGGTCGCGTCGGGCGCGGCACCGTGCGTGGGCTTCGCGCCGGCGGCTACGACGTGACGGTGGTCGAAGCCGACCCGGAGCGCGCCAGACGCGCCCGCGAGGACGGTATCAAGATCGTCGAGGGCGACTGTGAGTCGGCCGACACACTCGAACAGGCGGGCATCGCGGACGCCGACGCGCTCGCGGCGCTGACCGGCGACCTGAACGCCAACTTCGCGGCCTGTATCATCGCGAACGAACACGACTGTCGGACCGTGCTGCGTATCGACGAGGACTACCGCACGGAGATCTACGAGGGCTACGCCGAGGACGTCGACGAGATCATCTACCCCGAGCGACTCGGCGCGGCGGGCGCGAAGACCGCCTTACTCGGCGGCGATTTCAACGTGCTCGCGGACATGACCGAGACGCTCACCTTGGCGACCGTCGACGTGCCGGCGGAGTCGCCACACGTCGGCGACCGAGTCGTCGCCTTGGATCTGCCGGGCGACGCGCGAATCTACGCGCACGGCCACCGCGGCGACCCGATGGACGTGCCGCTCCCGAGCGCGGAACTCGCCGCCGGCGACCAGCTCGCCGTCATCGCGGACAACGCCTCGCTCGACGGCGTGCAGGAGTACCTCGCCGGCTGAAGCCGGGCGCGCGGGGAGGATGGGGGTAGTGAGGCCGTCGGTGCGCGCCCACCGAATTCCTGTACTGTAGAGGTCTTAAAGCCGCGTCAGACGTTCGTGCGACGCTCGGCAGGATGGTGTTCAGATACAGGGGATTCAGTTTGATGAGCCAGTAACAGGACGTAGAAATCCTCCGGACGCCACGGTCGCGCGCAGCGAGGTGGCGAAGCCACCTCGGGCAGTCGGCGCTTCGCGCCGACGACAGCGTGGAGCGAAGCTCCACGGGCCGTGCGAGCAGCGAGGGACCATCGGTCCTTCGGGCCGTGTGAGCGGCCGACGGCCGCGAACAGACGGCCGCCGGCCGCGAGCAGAGCTCGCTACGCTCCTCGCTCACTCCGTTCGCTGCGGTGTCCTCGCGCGGCTCCACCGCGCGAGCGGGCCGAGGTGACGCAGTCGCCTCGCGGCTTGCGTCGTCCGCAGAAATCGAATATCTCTGCTGGGCTGCGGAAGGCGCTTCGCGTCTCCCGAACGCCGTGCTTCCCGTACCGCCCACCGGGAGAGCGGAGCTCTCCCGAGCAATCGGCGGCGAAGTCGCCCCGCTTAAGCCGCCGGGTCGTCAGATGGGCGTGTGCACGGAACCGGTCTGCCGCTCGCGACGCCGTTCGAGAACAGTGAGCGAGACGCGCCCGCGGACGCCGATGTCGACCACGACGCGCTCGCCGCCCTCGTCGACTGGGTGGAGCAGCGCGGCGTCGACTTCATCGTCCCGTGTGGCTCGAACAGCGAAGCACCCCTGCTCACCCGCGAGGAGCGGGCCGCCGTCGTCGAGACCGTGGCCGACGCGGCTGACGGCCCCGTGCTCGCTGGCACCGGCGCGGAAGGGTACCGACGGACGCTGGCGTACACCCGCGACGCGGCCGAGGCAGGTGCCGACGCCGCGCTCGTCGTAACGCCGTACTACTACGACCACGCTATGGACGCGCTCGCGGACTACTATCGCCGGCTGGCCGACGAGAGCCCGCTCCCGGTGTATCTCTACTCCGTGCCCGCGTTCACGGGGACGCGGCTCGCGCCGGAGACGGTGGGCGAACTCGCGACCCACCCGAACGTCGCCGGGATGAAGGACTCCTCGGGCGACCTCGCGGCGTTCAAACAGATACGCGCGCGGACGCCCGACGACTTCGACCTGTTCGTGGGGAGCGGCGGCGTCTACGCCGATGCTCTCGCGGCGGGCGGCGACGGCGGCGTGCTCGCGGTGGCGAACGTCGTTCCCGAACTGGCCGACGCCGTCCACAGCGCCGACTCGCCGGCGTCGGCCCGCGACGCCAACGACGCTTTCGTCGAATTGAACGACCTCGTCACCGGCGCGCACGGTATCCCGGGGCTGAAGGCGGCGATGCGGTCGCGCGGTGCGCCCGCGGGCGCGGTGCGAGCGCCGTTCCGTCCGGTCGATGACGCGACGGCCACGGAACTCGCCGCGGCGGTCGAAGCCGCGCTCGACTGACAGAAGAACGCGACCGAGCGCGGTCAACGGTGGGGGATCTGATAGGAATCGGCCGCGCGCAACGGCGAACGGTTGCGGCTCGCGCTCAGCGAAAACATATACGATTTCTGAAAGGGTTGAAACGGCAGGAGCGTGCTGTCACCGTCGTGGAGAGCTACTCGTTTCGCGGGCGGTCCGTGTCGCTGAACGTCGGCGAGGTGACTGGCGCGCTCGGCGACACGGTCACGGTGTTGCCGGTCGTCGTCGCGCTCGCCGCGCTCACGGAGGCGTCGCTGGCGCATCTGTTCGTCGGCTTCGCCGTGTTTCAGGCCGTCTGGGGGCTCTACTACGGACTCCCGCTTTCGGTCGAACCGATGAAGGCGCTCGCGGGACTTGCCATCGCCGGCGCGTTGACCTACGGGGAGCTGATGGCGGCGGGACTCGCCGCGGGCGCTGTGTTGCTCGTTGCCGCCCGGCTGAACGCCATCGACCGCGTGGCCAAGTACGTCGCGGAGCCGGTGATCCGAGGCGTCCAACTCTCCGTGGCCGCGCTGCTCGCCGTCGCGGGGATGAATCTGGCGGCCGGTGCGCCCCGCGTCGCCGCGCTCGGGGTCGGAGTTGCTGTCGTCGGCACGCTCCTCCACCGGAAGGCGGGGGCGCTGGCCGTCCTCGGAGCTGGCACGGCCGTCGCTGCACTCGCTGGCGTCACCGCGCCGACGGTGCCGATGCTCGGGCTCTTCCCGGTCGGCGACCCCGCGCTCTCGCTCGCCGTCGCCGAGGGGCTGGTCGGCCAACTTGCGATGACGGTCGGCAACGCCGCGGTCGCGACTGCCCTGCTCTGTGACGAACTGTTCGACGCGGACGTGTCCCCGGACGAACTCGCGGGGAGCATGGGCGCGATGAACCTGCTCGCCGTGCCGCTCGGCGGCGCGCCGATGTGTCACGGCTCCGGCGGTCTCGCCGGCAAACACGCCTTCGGCGCGCGCACCGGCGGCGCGAACCTCGTGCTCGCGGGGCTGTATCTGCTGGCGACGCTGGTCGCGCCGCTCTGGACCGGCTTCCCGATGGCGATGCTGGGGGTGCTCCTGTTGGCCGTCGCGGCCCATCTCGCACGCGTCGCGCTGGCCACCGACGACCGGGCGCTGGCCGCCGGGATGGCCGTCGTCGCCGTCCTCGCGAACGTCGGCGTCGCGTTCCTCGCGGGCGTCGTCGTCGAGCGACTGCTCGCTCGCGTCCGGACCCGGACGACGGCGTGATCCAACGGTTCTCGGCCGACGCCCGACCGTGCGACTTCCGACGCACGGAGTTTAGTGACCGGGCGAGTAACGACCGGCGTGAACTGTTCGTGTCGACGCAGACGGGAACCGAGGCTGGTAGCGTGAGTGACTGCGACCGCGTTCGCGGAACGGTGACCGACGCGTGAGTCCGCGTGCCGTCGCGGTCAACATCGGCGCGAACACGAACGAGCCGGGATTTCGCGCCCCCGTGTTCGCCGACGGCTCCTTCGCGTTCGTGCCGATCCCGGAGTCCGAACCGACCGCCGAGCCGGTGCCGACCTACGGGAATCTGGCACCCTCGCTCCCGGTCGACCTGACTGCCGTCGCCGACACGCCGGTCCATCTCGACCCGGAGTTCGCGGGCTATCCGGGATGTGAGCGACACACCTACGGCGACCCGTACGGCGTGAAGGCGCGCCCGCTCGCCGACCTCGAACACGGCGACTGGGCGTTCTTCTACGCGACGCTGAACACCGCGGCCGGCGACACGCCGGGCTGGCAACCGCCCGACTGGGGCGCGTATCTGATCGGCGGCTTCCGGCTGGCGCGCGAGCCCGTCACGGACTGGGAGGCGCTCGCCGAGAGCGAGCGGGCCGTCTTCGCAAACAACGCTCACGTCAAGCGCGCGGAGATGGACGCCGCGGTCCTGCTCCACGGCGACGAGGGCGGGCTATTCGAGCGGGCGGTGCCGCTGTCGTCGCCCACGGGCGGCACGGACGCCAACCGACTCGTTACGGACCTGTCCAGCGACTCCGGACGGGGACCGTGGTGGCGGCGACCGATGCAGTTCGACGCCGACGCGACCGCGACCCTCCGCGAGGTCATCGACGACAGGCGCTTCGACGGCTGGCTGCGCGGGTAAAACGACAGAGCCGAGTTGCTCCCGGTCGC
>PXSB01000058.1:22791-34969 GCA_003023185.1 Halobacteriales archaeon QS_9_67_17
CCCGCGGGCGTCGAACCCCGACCGGTTGCCGACGAGGAGTGCCGGATCGTGCTTTTCGAGCCGGCGGGCACGCTGAACACCGGCAACGTCGAGAGCGAGCGAACGGTCCGCGAGGAGAGCCGCATTGACGACGGGTAGCGATGGCCACGACTCGGCGTTCGTGACGAAACGGAAGTGTGCCGTCCGGGAATTGAACCCGGGCTATTAGCTTGGGAAGCTAATGTCCTACCACTGGACCAACGGCACGCGCCGAACCCGATCTGGCATACCCTACCGCCGCACTTCAACGTAGCGTTTCCACGGGGCATCACGGTCACTCGTCTAATCGACGTACGTTCAGGAATGCCGACCGTCGCGGCACCTATTTGCCCATCGCGACCCAAGCATGGGTAATGACGACACACGACCCGCTGGTAGAGGACGCGCCGGTTTCGCTCGACCTCTCGGCGTCGGAACTCGACGCCCGCCGCGAGCAGATCACCGACTTCATCGAAGGCGTCGTCGACGACGCCGGCGCGACGGGGGCGGTCATCGGCCTGTCCGGTGGTATCGACTCGACGCTCGTCGCCCACCTCGCGGTGGAGGCGCTGGGTGCCGACGCCGTCCACGGGTTGGTGATGCCAAGCGAGGTGAACACGGAGACGAACATGAGCGACGCCGAGCGCGTCGCGGAGCTGCTCGACATCGAGTACGACGTGCTCGACATCAACCCGGTCGTGGACGCGCTGGTCGACGCGTATCCGGCAGGTGCCGACGACCGCACCGCGCTCGGCAACGTCCGCGTCCGCACGCGAGCGGTGTTCAACTACTTCGTCGCCAACGCCGAGAGCCGGGTCGTGCTCGGCACCGGCAACCGCTCCGAGGCGCTGACGGGCTACTACACCAAGTACGGCGACCAAGCCGTCGACTGCAACCCCATCGGCAACCTCTACAAGCGACAGGTGCGGCAACTCGCGGCCCACGTCGGCGTGCCCGACGACCTCGTCGAGAAGCCGCCCAGCGCCGAGATGTGGGAAGGACAGACCGACGAAGACGAGATGGGGCTGGACTACGACACGCTCGACGCGATCCTCGCGCTCCACGTCGACGGGTCGTTCTCGAAGACGGCCACCGTCGAGACGCTAGACGTGTCTGCCTCGGCCGTCGACCGGGTCGTCGAACTGTACGAGCAAAGCGAGCACAAGCGGCACATGCCGCCCGCGCCGGCCGAACTGGGCCCCTGACGAGCGCCGAAGCGGTCGGCGGCATGCGTACGTCTGACGAACGTTTATGTAGATCGACGGACGAGCAGATTACACAATGGGCAACAAGAACAAGACCATCTCCTTCCGGGTCAACGAGGACTCGTTCGAGACCCTGCGCGAGATCGCGGAGGAGCGCGACATCTCGCTGTCCGCGGTGTTCCGCGACTACGTGGAGACGCTCGTTGCCCACGACGGGAAGGTACAGGTCGTTCCCGAACACGAGATCGGCGAGTCGGCCTCCTCTGACACGGAGTCGTTCCCCCCGAAGGTGGAGGTACCCAAGAGCTTCGTCCGCGAGCACGAGCGACTGGAACTCGAAGCCGAACACCTCCGCGAGCAGCTCGACGAGTACAAGCGCTACGTCACGAAGCTCTCCGAGCAGGTCGAGGACGACGAGAACGACAACGTGATCCAGCTCGAAGACCTCGACGGCGACACCGAGGAAGAAGAGCCCTCGTTCCGACTCGGATAGGAATTTATCGTGCTCGTCCGGTGGTGTTCTGATAAGTACGCTTCAGTTGGATGAGCTGGCAACAAGGTGTAGAAAGCCCCCGGGCGCTACGGTCGGGCTACGGTGTCCTCGCGCGGTTGCACCGCGCGAGCGGGCCGAGGCGACGTGCGTCGCCTCGCGGCTTCGGAGCTCTCCCGAGCAATCGGCGGCGAAGCCGCCGATAACGGCCCCTTTCAGTCCCACCCGCCCGCACTTGCTCGGGCAGCCATCGCGTATCTGAACATCGCCACTCGTCCCGCATTCGACCACGGCTGATTACCGAGTCGACGCCTTGATGTACCCGACCGAAGTAGCCGCTGGTACGCGCCGCCTCCCCTGCTCACGCGTCGAACCCCCCTTCTTCGCCTGCAGATCCCCCACACTGCCCGGGAATTCGATTTCCAGCAGAAGAATCGCACGACGCGCGTCAGACGTTTCGCCCTCGTGCGGTTTTGCTGATCGCGTCAGTCGCCGTTCTCGGCCAGTTCGACGCGGCCACTCGTCACACTCCGGAGGCGGTCGCGGAGCGCAGCGGCGTTGGCGACCGGCACGCGGGCGTCGAAGCTGACGCGCTCGCCGTAGTCGGCCTCGAAGGTAACGTCGGCGGACTCGAACACGCTCCGGACGGTGCCCGAGTCGTCGTAGCCGACGACCGCACGGACCGACTCGTGTGGCTCACGCTCGACGACGCCCGCCTCGGCGACGGCGTCCTTCACGGCCCGTCCGTACGCGCTCACGAGCCCGCCGACGCCGAGGTTCGTCCCGCCGTAGTAGCGCGTGACGACGGCCGCGACGTTTTCGAGCGACTTCCCCTGTAAGACGTTGAGCGCCGGTTTGCCGGCACTGCCGGACGGTTCGCCGTCGTCGTTCGCGTACTCGCGGAACGGGTCGGCGCGAACCCGGTAGGCCGGCACGTTGTGCGTCGCGTCGTCGTACTCGGCACGCACCTCGGCGACGAACGCCTCCGCCGCCTCGACGGTCGTCACGGGTCGCACGTGGCCGACGAATTCCGACCCGCGAACGGCGAAGGCAGCGCTCGCCGTCTCCGCGACGGTCCGGTACGTCTCGTGGTCGCTCATTCCAGTTCGAGTTTGCGGACGAACGGCAACTGCTGGAGGTCGGTGACGAGCGTACCCGGGAGCGGTTCGTCGGTGATGACGTACAGCTTCGGCTCGTCGGTGAACTCCGGGTCTTCCGAGATGGTCTGGCGGATGGAGATGTCTCGCTCGGCGATGGCGGTCGTCACCGTAGCGACGATGCCGGGTTGCGTCTCGTCGGCTACCTGCACCGTCAGGACGGAGAGACCGAGCACCGGCGCGAGGTCGCGGAGCGACGGGATGGCGGAGATGTTTCTGAAGACGCGTTCGAGATCCGGGTCGGCGAGGATGGCGTCGGTCGTCGCGTCGACGACCCGGCGGTCGACGCCAGCCTCGCGGGCGATCCCCGTGTCCGGGATCTCGATCCCGCCGGAGACGACCCGGCCCTCCTCGTTGACCGAGAAGCCCCGTTCGAGGAGGAGTCGCACGACCGCCCGCTGGCCGGGCGAGTCGGCGAACTTCGCCATGATCTCGTCGAACATGCTCGGGTTGTCGACGCGGGAGGGTTTGTGCGTTCCGACGCAGGCGCATGCATGGCCCTGCGTGAGTCGTCCAGAGTGTCGCGTGGCGCGGCTATAACAAGAGTTAATCGGGCGTAGCCGCAATCCGGCGGTAATGCGAGCGACGATGTTCGAATCGCGGGCCGGTGAGGCGTGTACTGCGAGCGGACGCAGGAACGCACGGACGACGCGTGTCGGCACCGGTCGCTGAGCCACGACCGCTCGCACATATAACAGTATGGAGGAAGGCGTCGCCGGATTCAAACGGCGCGGATCGTGGGGGGACATCGTCGAACACGGTGAGCGAGTCACGCGTGCGATCCGCGATGTCGCCCGCGAGCGCGACGACGTGGAGATATCCGAGGAGGCGTTCGCGGAGTGGGACGAGTGGCGACCCAAACAGCACGAACGGCTCGACGAGGACGTCAACGAGAAGACCGCCGAGCAGGCCAGCGTCGACGAGGGAGCCGGCGAGCGCGAGGGGGTCGACCCCGACGAGGACGTGAAGGCCGCCGGCGACAAGCTGGCCGACTCCTACGAGAACCTCGACGACCCCGAGGCGGCCGTCGGGCGGTGGCGCGAGTCGGTCGAACATCTCGCGCGTGCGGCCGACTCCGCCGGCCGGAAGGCGCTCCGTACGGTCGAGAGCGCCGTCTACCGAAACGTGATGACCCGCATCGCGCCGTACTACTTCGACAACGAACTCGTCAGCGCGAACGCCGCGAAGCTCGGCGACGACGAGTACGCGCTCGAGATCAACGTGAACGACGACGACCTGAAGATCCACGTCTCGAACCGGCTCGCCGGCTACGAGCAGTCGGTCGACCGCTGGCACGTCGACACCGAGAAAGAGACGAACGTCGCGGAGGCAGTCGACGGCGTCGAGACCCCCGACGAGCAGAAGAAAGGCGAGGAAGGGATCACCGAAGGCGAGTCGCGTCCCACCTCGAATTAAGTGGGTCGCACAAACATCCGTATTTAAACTACCGGATTATTGGGCGTTATCGTCATCTGCAAGACCGTGAAATAAAATGTTGCTATGGAGCAGAACAACACTCGACGAAGATTCCTGCAGCTGTCTGGCGGTGCGGTTGCTGCTGCGGCTGGTCTCGGTGCGGCCGGGTCGGCCGGAGCCGCTGTTGTCGACTGGGTGAGCGTAGAGACGCCGACGAGCAGCACGCTGTACGACGTGAAGACGACGAACAACGGGGTCTACGCGGTCGGTAGTGGCGGCATCGTCCTCAGCCGTACCGCGGCCGGCTACCTCACGGTGCTCGACGGCGGTCCGACCGGCAACGGCAACACACTGCGCGGTGCAAGCGTGTCCGACGACGGCAAGCGGCTCTGGTTCGTCGGCAACTCCGGCGCAATCGGCGAGTACGACGTCGAGACGGGCGACCTGAACGACTACTCCGCGCCCAACGACGTGACGAACAACCTCAACGACGTGGCGGTGACGGGCAACGCGGGCGAGGCGAACGTCTACGTCGCGGGCGACTCCGGGAAGATGTACTACTCGTTCGACAACGGCGAGACGTTCGACGACGTGACCCCCGCATCCGGATCGAACATCAACGCCGTCGACTTCCACGACGAGCGGTCCGGCCACATCGTCGACGGCAACAAGACCGTCCTCTACACGGACGACGGTGCCACGTGGGACAAGCTCGGCATCGCCGACGCCAACAACAACTTCTACGGCGTCGACAGCGATGACGACGACGACGTGACCGTCTCGGGCGGCGGCGGCACCGTCTGGAACTGGGACGGTAGCGAGTGGCGGCGCGGGGACACCGGCGACGCGGGCCTGCGCGACGTCGAAGCGGCCGGAGAGTCGGCCCTGACCGTCGGCGGTGGTGGCAAGGTATTCCGCCGCGATACTGACGGTTGGACGCAGGAAGCCACTCCGGTCGGCGACAACCTGAATTCCGTCCTCACCGGCGACCTCGAAGTCGCTGTCGGCGCGGGCGGCACCATCGTCGAGAACGCGTAGAGCTCCCTTCTTTCCCCTTTATTCCGAGCGCTACCGGAGAGCCGTTAGGCTCCCGTATCGGTCTCGTCCACTGCATCGACGACCGCCCGCGCGAGCGCCGCGAAGTCGGCGGTCTCCGGCACGACATCGACAGGAACGCCGGCGGCTTCGGCCGCCTCGCGGGTCGGCGTGCCGATACAGCCGACGACGGCATCGCCGAGACCGGCGATTGCGTCCTCGCGGATCCCGCGTTCCGCGGCCGCGTCGAGGAAGTTCGCCACCGTGAGCGAGGAGGTGAACAGCGCGCCGTCGAGCGTGCCTGCAGCAGCGCGCTCGACCGCCTCACCGCTCTCCGGCGGCCGAGTGAGTTCGTACAGGACGGTCTCGTGGACGTACGCGCCCGCGGCGTTCAGGCCGTCGAGGAGCACGTCGCTCCCGTGGTCGGAGCGGGCGACCTCGACTCGCGCACCGTCGACTGACCCGCGCAGCGCGGCCACCAGTCCGGCCGACGAGAACTCCTCAGGGACGACATCGACCGTGTATCCGCGATCGCGGAGGACGCCCGCCGTCGACTCACCGATGGCACAGACGCTCCCGCCCGGTGTCCAGTCCGCGTCGGCGGCGAGTTCGACGCCGGTCTTCGAGGTGAAGACGGTGTAGTCGGCGTCGGCCCGCGGCACGGCACCCGTCGGCGACACGGCGAGCATCGGGTCGGCGACCGGTTCTGTGCCGAGTGACTCCAGCAGCGAGACGGCCTCGGCGAGTCTGTCATCGTCCGGACGGAAGGCAGCGATGGTCGGTTTCATATATCGATATGTGGTTTATTTACCCTCGTAGGGGCTTGCGAGGAACGATTCGACGCGCGCTCTCGTGGCCGCGACTGGGCCGATGACGGTCACAGCGGGCGGTTCGATGCCGACCTCGTCGCGAACGTCGACGATGGTGTCGAGGGTGCCGACCGCGACCCGCTGGTCGGGCCACGTGCCGCGTTCGACCAGCGCGACCGGCGTGTCACTGGCCATGCCAGCCTCGCAGAGGACGGCGGTGTAGTCCGGGAGCTTGCCGACGCCCATGTAGACGACGATGGTGCCGCCCGTCGCGGCGAGCGCGTCCCAGTCGACGGCGGATTCGTCCTTCGTGGGATCCTCGTGGCCGGTGACGAAGGAGACCGAGGAGTTGTGGTCGCGGTGCGTGACAGGGATGCCGGCCACGCCGGGGCCGGCGACGCCCGCCGTCACCCCCGGGACGACTTCGAACTCGATGCCGTGTTCGACGAGATGTTCCATCTCCTCGCCGCCGCGCCCGAAGACGAACGGGTCGCCACCTTTCAGTCGGACGACCCGCTTGCCCTCGCGGGCGAGTTCCACAAGTCGCTGGTTGGTGTACTCCTGTGGCGTCCGCTCGCCGCCGGCCCGCTTGCCCACGTCCTCGGCCGCCTCGTCGGGCACCAGTTCCAGTGACGGGCCGGAGAGCTTGTCGTGGAGGACGACGTCGGCCTCCTCAATCAGGCGGCGCGCCTTCACCGTCATGAGTTCGGGGTCGCCGGGGCCGCTCCCGACGAGATACACCGTTCCCTCAGACATCGGCCTCCTCGCGGGCCTGCTTTACCAACTCGGCCGCGCCTCTGTCGGCCAGATCCGCGGCGAACGCGGCGGCGGCGTTCGCGTGGTCGTTCACCGGTAGGTCCCGAGTCTCGCGGATCGACTCGCTGCCGTCCGTCGCGAGGACGCGAGCGACGGTGTGGACGTGTCGACCCTGCACGACCGCGTAGACCCCGATAGGGGCGACACAGCCGCCGTTCAATTCCCCCAGTATCGTCCGCTCGACGGTCGTCTCGACGCGGGTCCGGGGATGGTCGATGGTGCTGACCGTCTCGGCTGGCTCTCCCCCCGGGGCCGTGACCGCGATAGCCCCCTGTCCGGGCGCGGGGACGAACGACGCGGGATCGAGGCGGTCGTACTCAACGTGGTGGAGAAGTCCCGCTCGGTCGAGCCCCGCTTCCGCCATCACCAGCGCGTCGTACGTCGTGTCGGTATCACGCTCCAGCGCTCGCCGCTCTATCTCCGCGAGCGCGTCGAACCAGTCGTCCACCTTCGCCTCGTCGACATCGCCGTCGTCGGCCTGCTCCGTCAGCCGCTGGTGTTCGGCCTGCAGCGACGGGGCGAGGAGCTTCTCGATCCGCGTGTCCACGTTGCCCCGGATCGGCGTCACGTCAAGGTCGGGGCGCTCGGCGAGCAGCTGCGCCTGCCGTCGGAGGCTTCCCGTGCCGACCGTCGCACCCTCCGGAAGGTCGTCGAGCGACCCGCCGTCGGGCGTGACGAGCACGTCGGTCGCCGCGGCGCGTTCCGGCACACCGGCGACGACGAGGTCGTCGGGGAATTCGGTGGGCATGTCCTTCATCGAGTGGACGGCGGCGGCACAGTCGCCGTCAAGCACGCGCTCGTCGAGCGCGCGGACGAACGCCCCCGTCCGGCCGAGCCGGTGGATGAGTTCGTCGCGCACCCGGTCGCCCTCCGTCTCTACCTCGACCAACGCCACGTTCCGGCGACGGGTCGCGAGCGACTCCTTCACCACCGCCGCCTGTCGGAGAGCGAGGTCGGAGCCGCGCGTAGCGAGCCGTATGTCCATATCTCCGGGTTGACGGCCACGCTCAAACCCCCTTCGGGTCTGGTCGATAAACTGTATGTCACGATAGAGAATAGGTCGACGGCAATTCAGGATGCACACCGGATGGGAGCAGAATGCGGTTGAACCGGGTACTAATTTGAACCCCAGTCGTGAAGCCACGCGAGAGTCACCGGGGGTAGTATCTCCGCACTAATCTGGCGATGGTGAGTGTCACCGCACTTCTCCACGGAAAGCTTATGTAAATTTGTCATATACGAAGCTAGGTGGAAGAAGTAGGTACTGCTCTGGTAGCTATCGACAGCGGTACGCCCTCGCTGCTTCAACATACGGCAATACTGGGCTACCCCTTGCAGACTGGCACACCAGCAGGGGACGTTGGTGGATTCCCTGACCGGTTTTATATTTTTACGATAGTCGGTGTCTTTCTCGTCTGTATCGCTGTTGCGTTGGTAGTGTTCTATCTGTTCAGGAACTACGGGAGGAGTGAAGCATAGAAGAAGCGTCTCTCGCCGAGGAAGCGGCGTATTTGCTCCGAGCTTTCCTTGCATCTCCCCGGAAAGTGAATCCATCGAACTCCTCCAAACTGAAGCAGACCGAACGTGAGACACAGAAGTGGCCCTGTTTGGCTTTTGTGTCGTATAACTTCTATCAGTAGCGCAGGAGCAACCGAAACCCGGAGTAAAGTCGATTCTATATTTTATTGTCGAAGTTAACGGGACGAAAGCACCGTGAACTGCGGTTCAGAGAGTCGCAACATCTGGTGGTCAGCCTTGATTAGTTTTGCTGGCGCTACTGACAAGCCGAACGAGCACAATGAGTAGCAGGACAAGGATGGTGCCTGTAGTGATGCTGGCCAAGATATTGATGAAGCCCAGCGAGTAGGCTACCACCGCTATGAGTCCATAGAACCCGAGTACGAGAATAAGATGGGAGGCTGTTAAGCCGGTGATGTCCCCGGACATTGGTTTGAATTTCATATAGACTATAGCTTACTGAGATACATAAACGTCTCGAGCAATATTGCCGTAGTCGGCATTCCGTAGATGGTCCGTCGTTTGCGACGGCCTCACGTCTCGGTTGTTGGGCCGCATATCGCTCGACGGACGAAATCTTGTTATCGCGCCGTCGCTTGAACGCAGGAGTGGCAGCCATCGCCGACGGGAAGTGGCGTGCGCTCGGCTTAGTCGGGGTCGCGGAGTTGTTCGCGATGACGCTGTGGTTCAGCGGGACGGCGGTCGGTCCCGAGTTGGCCGAGGCGTGGAACCTCTCCGCTGCTGAGACGGCGTGGTTGACCAACGCGGTCCAGCTTGGCTTCGTTGCCGGCGCGCTGCTGTCGGCGACGCTCACCGTCGCCGACGTGGTCCGGCCCCGCTATCTCTTCGCCGGCTCCGCGCTCACCGGGGCCGGGGCCACGGCGCTCATCGCCAGCGTTTCGAGCGGCCTCCCGGCTATCGTCCTCCGGTTCGCCACCGGCGTCGCCCTCGCGGGCGTCTATCCGACGGGGATGAAGATGATGGCCGCGTGGTTCGACGAGGGACGCGGGCTCGCCATCGGCGTCCTCGTCGGGGCGCTCACCGTCGGATCGGCGTCGCCACATCTCCTCCGGGCCGTCGGCGGCATCGGCCGACCGGCCCTCGTGCTCTACGGGACCGCGGGGCTCGCGGCCCTCAGCGGGCTCCTCGTCCTCGCCTACGAGGAGGGGCCGTACCAGCCCGAGACGGCCCCGTTCGACCCCGGCGCGATCCGCCGTATCGTCAGCGACCGCGGCGTCCTCCTCGCGAATACCGGCTACTTCGGGCACATGTGGGAGCTGTACGCCGTGTGGACTTGGATACCGATCTATCTCGTCGCCAGCTTCGAGGCCAGCGGGGCGGCTGACCCGGAGCGGCTCGCCGCGCTCCTGTCGTTCGGGACTATCGCCGTCGGCGGCGTGGGCGCGTGGCTCGCCGGCTCGGCCGCCGACCGCGTCCCGGCGTCGTCTTCGGGTCGTCGCCGGCCGTCGTCGCACCGTTCGTCCTCGTGTGGGGGTTCTTCGTCGTCGCGGACTCCGCGCAGTTCTCCGCGGCCGTCTCGGAGCTCGCCGACGGGAGCTACGTCGGCTCCGCGCTGACGTTGCAGACTGCCGTCGGCTTCCTCGTCACTATCGCCTCTATCCAGCTGATCCCCCTCGTCCAGAATGTCGTCGGGTGGCAGTGGGCGTTCGTGCCGCTCGTCGTCGGCCCGCTCGTGGGCACGGGCGCAATGGTGTGGCTGCGAACGCTCCCCGAGGCCGACCGGCTGGCGGGCGGGCATGGCTGACCGATTTCCTCGTTGTCGTCGTCGTGTATCGTCCGCCGCTACGCGAGTCGCAGAGTTCGATTTCGGTTCGGAGTCGTCGCCGTTCGGACTCATAGCGTCGGAGCAATCCCTCAGCGCACACCAGCCGAGTATCGTCGGCGAGAGACGAACGGACGATTGCGGTCCGCTCAGCTGACGGATCGTCAAATGTAGCCGGTTTTTTTGTCGCTTCATAGTGCCATTTATGTACAGCGAGCGTGGAACTGCCGTCGTATGTACCACACCGGATCAATCGACGTGGGTAGCGTCCTGCTACAGGCGACACAGGGCGACGCGTTGTCGCAGATACAAAACGACGTACTGCTGAGCTCCTCGCTGTGGGTCAACATCGCCCTCGCGGGGCTGTCCATTCTCGCGTTCGTGTACATGGGACGGAACATCACCAGCGAGCGTGCCCGTCTCATCTGGGGAGCGACACTGATGATTCCGCTCGTTTCGATCTCCAGCTATCTGGGGCTGGCGTCCGGTCTGACCGTCGGGTTCATCGAGATGCCGTCCGGACACGCCCTCGCCGGTCAGGAGGTCATGAGCCAGTGGGGTCGGTATCTGACGTGGGCGCTCTCGACGCCGATGATTCTGCTCGCGCTCGGCAAGCTCGCCGACGTGGACACGGGGAGTCTGTTCGCCGTTATCGCCGCGGACATCGGGATGTGCGTGACCGGGCTGGCAGCCGCTCTGATCACCTCTTCGTACCTCTTCCGGTGGGCGTTCTATCTCGTCAGCTGTGCCTTCTTCGTCGTGGTCCTCTACGCCCTACTGGTCGAGTGGTCGACGGCAGCGGTCGAGGCCGGGACGGCCGACATCTTCGAAACCCTTCGAGTGTTGACGGTCGTATTGTGGCTGGGCTATCCGGTCGTCTGGGCAGTCGGCGTCGAAGGGCTGGCACTCGTCCAGTCGGTCGGACTGACATCGTGGGGGTACTCCGCGCTCGATGTGTTCGCGAAGTACGTCTTCGCGTTCCTGCTGCTGCGGTGGGTGGCCGCCAACGAACAGACCGTCGCCGCGTCTCGGAAGGGAACTGCCCCGAGTTCGGCACCCGCCGACGACTGACGGTCGACTCCTCGATTATTCTCCGTCACCATCCGCGAGTTCTTCCTCCGAGAGGAAGCCGTGGTACGGGCAGACGTACTCGTCCCGAATGATCTGTTCGTCGACGATATCTAGCCCGAGTTCGTCGAGTTCGCCGGCGACGCGATTGAGGTCGTCGTGTGATCGCCCGATGGCGTTGATGTACACGTTCCGCTTGCCGGTCATGATCTCCCGGACCGCCGTCACGCCGTTGATATCTCGTGCTCGGTTCGCGAGGTCGTCGCGGTCCGGGACTGGAGCCGAACAGATGATCTTGGTGTACAGCGGATACCCGGCGAGTTCGTAATCGATATCGATGTGGTACCCGCGGATGATCCCGCTTTCTTCCAGCTTGTTGAGGCGGGTTCGGACTGTGCTCGACGACAGGCCGAGCTTTTCCGCGATATCAGTAGACGATGTCGACCTCGCGTCTTGTTGTAGATAGTATAAGATCCCCTTGTCGACGGAGTCCAGTTCGCCCTTTTTCATCGGTACGGCGTTAGTGTGGTGATGAATTATATTATTGTTCCGTCCTCGCTGTAAGGTTCAATGTTATCTTGTGTATAGAAGCGCCTCGGGGGGTTTGAGAACGAAAGTAGGTATTTTAGCCCGATAGCCCGAGTACGACGATCACGGTGTACCCCCACGCGTCACGTCAGCCACGGCTCTGGCGTCGGCTGCTCGAACGGTACACGTTCTGGGCTTTCACTGTCGCACGACCGGAGCTCGTCGGCTGGACCCGAGCGTCCGAGTCGTCCCTGCCACGCGGTCTGCGGACTGTACGCTGGCACTCAAAAATCAGGAGTGATCGGGGCGGCACCTCCACTAATGTACGCTACCCG
>PXSB01000059.1 GCA_003023185.1 Halobacteriales archaeon QS_9_67_17
CCACACGAGCAGCACGCAGGTCGTCGGACTCGTCGCGTTCGTCCTGTTCGGCGTCCTCGCGGCCGTTTTTCTCACGGCCGACTTCGGCTCGCACGCGACGTTCGAGGGCGCGACGGATATCACCGCCGCTATCGGCTACGCGATGTTCAACCTCGACGCTGGCTCGCTCCCCTCGGAAGGATTCCTGATCTCCTTCGAGATCATCGACGTGGTCCTGCTCGGCGCGCTAGCCGCCGCGGTGATGCTCGGGAAGCGTGAGGACGAGGAGGAGAGCGACGAGAGTGTGGCGATGGCCGACGGGGGTGACCGCTGATGGCGGTGCCGGTCCAGTATTATCTCGTTTTATCGGCGTTCGTCTTCTGTGTCGGGCTGTTCGGCGTCCTGACCCGACGGAACGCGCTGTTGTTCCTGATGTCGGTCGAACTCATGTTGAACGCCGCGAACATCAACTTCGTCGCGTTCTCGTACTACCACGGGAACCTCACGGGACAGGTGTTTAGTCTGTTCACGATGGCGCTTGCGGCCGCAGAGGTCGCGGTCGGTATCGGCATCATCCTCGTGTTGTACCGCAACTTCGCGGACGTGGACGTAACCACGGCGACGACGCTCAGGTGGTAACATGGCCGAGATAACTGCATTCGCACCCGCTATCGCCGTCCTGCCGTTCGTATCGTTCCTCGTCGCGCTGTGTACACCGTGGCGACGGGCCACGCATACCAGTCGACGCTCTACACGTGGGTCGGCGGGGAGGCCGTCCCCTACGAACTCACCTTCGGTATCCTGCTCGATCAACTGTCGACGCTGATGTTGGTCATCGTCTCGCTCATCTCCTTCCTCGTCCACGTGTTCTCGCTGGGCTACATGAACGACGAGGACGAGGGCGGATTGGCGCGCTACTACGCCGAGCTCGGCTTATTCTCGGCGAGCATGCTCGGCTTCGTCTTCGCCGACAATCTGCTGATGGCGTTCATGTTCTTCGAGCTGGTCGGACTCTGCTCGTATCTGCTCATCGGCTTCTGGTTCCGCGAGGCGGGACCGCCGTCGGCGGCGAAGAAGGCGTTCCTCGTTACGCGCTTCGGGGACTACTTCTTCCTCATCGGCGTCGTGGCCGTCTTCGCGACGTTCGGGACGGCCGCCTTCGGCGGTCCCGGCGTCGAGGAGTCGTTCCCGCATCTCGCCGAACTGGCGCTCGACGGCGAGGCGAGCGTGAACACCTTCGGATTCGCCCCTTCGACGTGGTTCACTATCGTCGGTCTGCTCGTGCTCGGGGGCGTGATGGGGAAGTCCGCACAGTTCCCCTTCCACACGTGGCTGCCGGACGCGATGGAGGGTCCGACGCCCGTCTCGGCGCTCATCCACGCCGCGACGATGGTCGCCGCGGGCGTGTATCTGGTCGCCCGGATGTACGGCTTCTACGCGCTGTCGCCGACGGCGCTCGGAGTCATCGCCTTCGTCGGCGGCTTCACCGCGCTGTTCGCCGCGACGATGGGCGTCGTGAAACGGGAGATCAAGCAGGTGCTCGCCTACTCCACTATCTCACAGTACGGCTACATCATGCTCGCGCTCGGCGGTGGCGGCTACGTGGCCGGCGTCTTCCATCTGACCACCCACGCCGTGTTCAAGGCGCTGCTGTTCCTCGGCGCGGGGTCGGTCATCATCGCGATGCACCACAACGAGAACATGTGGGACATGGGCGGGCTGAAAGACGAGATGCCCGTCACCTACTACGCGTTCCTCTCGGGGAGTCTCGCGCTCGCGGGTATCGTCCCCTTCTCCGGCTTCTGGTCGAAGGACGAGGTGCTGTTCGAGACACTGATCCACGGGCTGGGTGACTCGCCGCTCCTCCTCGGCGCGTACGCCATGGGACTGCTCGCCGTCTTCTTCACCGGCTTCTACACGTTCCGGATGGTGCTGCTCACCTTCCACGGCGAGCCGCGGTCCGACACCGCGCGTGACCCGCACGGCGTCCGCTGGAACGTGAAGGTCCCGCTGGTCGTGCTCGGGACACTCGCCGCCGTCGTGGGCGTCATCAACCTCACGCCGGTCCACACGCTGGTACCAGCTGTGCCCGAGTTCCTCCACGACTGGCTGTTCCACGGGCCGGAGGGACTCAACGGCGAACACTACGAGGAGCTGCTCCACGACTTTGCCGGCTACACCAAGGGGTACCCGCTCGGTGAGACGCTGACGATGCTCGCCTCCGCGGCCGTCTCGCTCGGCCTCGCACTCGCCGGTGCGGGACTCGCGGTCGCGCTGTATCGCGGTCCCGAGCCGGTCGAACACACGGACAAACTCGGCGCTCTCAAGACAGTGCTGTTCAACAACTACTACCAAGACGAGTTTCAGGTATGGCTCGCGGAGGGACTCACAGCCCGCGTCGCCGGCGCGGCGGACACGGTCGACGTGAGCGGTATCGACGGCGTCGTGAACTTCGTCTCCAGTCTCAGCCTCTTCACGGGCGACCGACTTCGCCGCGTCCAGACAGGTATCGTGAGCAACTACGCCGCGCTGTTGACGCTCGGGCTGACGATACTGCTCGTCGCCTTCGGCGTCATGCAGGGGTGGTTCCTGTGACTACCGAGAGACGGTCTCGCTCCCGCCGTGGGGGGTGGTCCGCATGATGCTCGAACTGCTCGTCGGCGTCTGCCTGCTGGGCGCGTTCGTCACGTTCGCGCTCCCCGAGGAGTACGCACCGGAGGCGGCACTCGGCATCTCACTGGTGCCGCTCGCGGTGTCCCTGTACATGTACGCGGTCTTCGACGGCGTCGGCAACGCGCTGCTGGGCGGCGACCCGGCCTTCGAGACGCAGTACGCGTGGCTGACGCTCGGCCGCTACGACGTGACGTGGCACATGGGACTGGACGGCATCTCGATGCCGCTGGTCGTCCTCGCCACGCTGCTCACGACGCTGGCCATCCTCGCGTCGTGGACGCCCATCGACGAGCGACAGAGCCAGTTTTACGGGCTAATGTTGTTCATGGAGGCGTCGCTGGTCGGCGTCTTCGGCGCGCTGGACTTCCTCATCTGGTTCGTGTTCTGGGAGGCCGTCCTCGTCCCGATGTACTTCCTCATCGGCGTCTGGGGCGGCGCGCGCCGCAAGTACGCCGCGATCAAGTTCTTCGTCTACACGAACATCGCGTCTATCGTGATGTTCATCGGGTTCTTCGGGCTCGTGTTCGGGCTCGGTGACTCGATAGCGTCGCTCGACCTGCCGGCAGTCGCACAGGCGCTCCGGGCCGGCGAACTTGGCGGGCTGGGCCTGCTCTCCGCGAGTCAGGTCGCGACGCTCGCCTTCGTGGCGATGTTCCTCGGCTTCGCGGTGAAGGTGCCCGTCGTCCCGTTCCACACGTGGCTGCCGGACGCCCACGTCGAGGCTCCCACGCCAGCGTCCGTGATGCTGGCGGGCGTCCTGCTGAAGATGGGAACCTACGCGCTGCTCCGGTACAACTTCACGATGTTACCGGGGATCGCACAGTCGTTCGCGGTGCCGATTGCACTGCTCGGCGTGATCTCCATCGTCTACGGCGCGCTGCTCGCGCTCGCGCAGTCGGACCTGAAGCGCATCGTCGCCTACTCCTCGGTGTCGTCGATGGGGTACGTGATGCTCGGGCTGGTGGCGTACACGATGTATGGTACCGGCGGCGCGACGTTCCAGATGGTCGCACACGGACTCATCTCTGGGCTGCTGTTCGCCTGCGTGGGCGTGGTCTACAACACGACGCATACGCGGATGGTCGGTGACATGTCCGGTCTCGCGGACCGGATGCCGGTCACCGTCGGCGCGTTCGTCGCCGGCGGCTTCGCCTACATGGGCCTGCCGCTGATGGCCGGCTTCGCCGGCGAGTTCTTCGTCTTCGTCGGCACGTTCGGCGCGGACTTCGCCGGCGCGCCGGTGTTCACGTCGGTCGGCATGTTCGGCATCGTCATCGTGGCCGGCTACCTGCTGTGGTCGATGCAGGCGACCCTGTTTGGCCCGTTCGAATCGGCCACCGACTACGAGGTGTCGCCGGCGGCAGTCCACGACGTGGTGCCGCTGCTCGTGCTCGTCGTCTTCATCATCGCGCTGGGGACGTTCCCGTACGACCTCGCGTTCGACGCGATACTGGAGGCGACGCGTCACCGCGCTCGTCCTGTTCGCGTCCGACAGCATCGACCCCGAGTCGAGCAACAATCCCGTCCTCGCGGGCATCGCCTTCGTCGGCTCGCTGGCGGCGATGGGCGTGTCGGTCGCGTACCTCGTCTCTGGCGTCGGTGACCCGGCCGTCGAACTGTACGGCGGCCAACTCGTCGTCGACGGGATGGCGCTGTTCTTCCAGGTCATCTTCACGAGCGTCACCGCGCTGGTCGCGCTCGCGAGCTACGATTATCTGGAGGACATGCGCCATCAGGCGGAGTACTACATCCTGCTGCTGCTCGCGGCGACGGGCATGAGCCTGATGGCCGCCGCAGGCTCGCTCGCCGTCGGCTTCGTCGCGCTGGAGCTCGCCTCGCTGCCCTCGTACGGGCTGGTCGCGTTCCTGAAGCAGAATCGTGGGAGCGTGGAGGCGGGGCTGAAGTACTTCCTCGTCGGCGCGCTCTCCTCTGCGGTGTTCGCCTACGGCATCTCGCTGGTGTACGCCGTCTCCGGCTCGCTGCTCATCGACGCGGTGGCCGAGTCGGTGCGCAACACCGGTCTGCCGGGCGTGCTCGGCGTCGGCGTGCTGATGGTGCTCGGCGGCTTCGCGTTCAAGACCGCCAGCGTCCCGTTCCACTTCTGGGCCCCCGAGGCGTACGAGGGTGCGCCCGCTCCGGTGTCGGCGTTCATCTCGTCGGCCTCGAAGGCGGCCGGCTTCGCGCTCGCGTTCCGCGTGATGACCGTCGCCTTCCCCATCGAGGGGGTCGTCGGCGCGGTCGACTGGGTGCTCGCCGTGCAGGTGCTCGCCGTCGTCACCATGACGCTCGGCAACTTTGCGGCCGCGACACAGGAGAACGTCAAGCGCATGCTCGCGTACTCGTCGGTCGGCCACGCCGGCTACGTCCTCATCGGGCTGGCCGCGCTCACCGGCACCGGCGACGGCGGCCTCGTGCTCGGCGCGGGGATGATCCACCTGCTCGTCTACGGCTTCATGAACACGGGCGCGTTCCTGTTTATCGCGCTCGCGGAGTACTGGGGCGTCGGCCGGACGTTCGCCGACTACAACGGGCTGGCCCGGCGCGCGCCGCTCGCCTGCGTCGCCATGACCGTGTTCATGTTCTCGCTGGCGGGGCTGCCGGTCGGCGGCGGCTTCGTCTCGAAGTATTACCTGTTCGCGGGCGCGGTCAACGCCGGCGTCTGGTGGCTCGCGCTCGTCGGCGCGGTGAACAGCGCGCTGTCGCTGTTCTACTACAGCCGCGTCGTGAAGGCGATGTGGATCGAGGAGCCGGCCGAGGGCGTCGACGTCTCCTCGTACCCGTCGACGCTGTACGCCGCGGTCATCACCGCGGCCATCGTGACGGTCGTACTGTTGCCCGCGCTCGGCCTCTTCTCCGGCTTCGCCTTCGACGCGGCCGCGGCAGTGCTGTTCTAAACGCGCCGCCCTCTCTTCGTCGCGTTCGTCTCCCGACGACAGTCGCAACGCTTCCTTCCGTGGGCGTTCGGGGAGATCGGTTCGGATGGATACTTGAGCGTCCCCCGACAACGGGTGCGTATGACCACGACGCGCGGCGAGACGCTGGCGGCGGCCGCCCGCAGCGAGGGTATCGACTGTGACGGCCTCCGCGTCGAGGCCGACGACGACGGCTTCTCGGTAACCATCGAGGAAGCCGGCGTCGACGAGTCGGGGCTGACGGTGGCTGACCTCGACCGACTCGCCGACGACTATCCCGAGTACGTGTCGAACTGGGCCTACTGGACGCAGGACCGCGGCGACGCCGACCGAGCGTTCCTGCGGTGGGCCGAGCGCGCCGACGAACTGTCGGTGCCCGAGCGGTACGACCGCCTGCGCGACGGGATGGCCCGCACGTGGGGAGAGGTGCGCGTGACGCCGCGACTTGTCGACGGCGAACGCGTCTACGAACTCCGCCACGAGGAGGACATCGACCGCGACCGCGACGAGTTGGACACCCACGAGGACCCGCTCGACGCGCGCTCGCTCGTGAAGACGGACGACGACGGCCGCTACCGACCGCTGAAGACCGCGCCGTCCCTGCCCCACGGCTGGGCGTTCGTGGATCTCGACGGCCGCGCCTGCGCGGAGACGGTCGAATACGTGTATCCGGCGACGATAGCCAACTGGTATCTGGAGCGGCAGGGCGACCTCGACGTAGACCACTGGCGGGACGCCGTCGCCCGACAGAGCGGCATCTACGGCGTCGTCAAGACGTGGGACCGCGGCGAGGGGTACGAGCACGTCAACTGGGTCGCGGAAGCGTGCTGTGACGACTCGCAGTGTGTCAAGCGCCGGGAGTGGGAGTACGACGACGAGACGACCCTCGACGTGGACGGCGGGGACGGCGTCTTCCCGTGTCGAGAGCCGTGTTCGCTCGTCATCGCGGCAGCGCGCAAGTGGACGCGACTGGCGGGCGAAGAGGAGCAGACCTACGAGTTCACCCTCACGCCGAGCGAGAAGGAGCAGGTAGAGGAGATACTCGACGCCGTGGCGGACGGCCGCGCCGACGAGATCCGCGAGGCGGACGTGTCCGACGGCGCGAACCGCTACCGGGCACGGTTCCTCCGCGCGAAGCGGGTCGACGAAGACGGCAACCTCGCCGGCGTGGCGACCGACCGCGACGACTGAGGCGGAAATAGAACGCGGTGACACACCTGTCGGGAGAGGATCCTCGTCGGTGTGTGCGCGGTTTCAACCGCCGGGTTAGGATATCGTCGCCAGTCCGGCGGCGATGAGGCCGGCCAGCACCGCGAGGACGCCGAAGGCGACGTTCAGTCCTTGGGCGGCGACGAGAGCGGCGATGGCCAACAGCACGCCGACGACGCCGAGGCCGAACGCGGCGGCGAGCAGTGGGTCGATACCGGCGAGCGGGCCATCCGGACCGGAGTCGCTCGGCGTTCCGAGATCGGGGTCGACGGTCACCTCGCTGGTCGCCGCGTCGACCTTGACGGTGACGTAGCGCGTCTTCGCGCCGTGGGCGGTGACGAGCTTGAGACTCCCCTGTTCCGTAGTCCCGGAGGGCGCGTCAAGTTCGACACGGACGCGCCGGCTGTCGCCGCCGTCGACGTAGTGGTTGCTCGCCCGGAGCGACCCGATAGCGGAGAGCGGGTCATCAAGGTGGAGGTGGACGTGCGTCGGCTCACCGCGGTTCCGGAGTTCGACGACGAACGAGCCGTCCGTCTCGAACGTGTCGGGCACCTCCAGCGAGTGGAGGCCGGCCCGATTTATCTCCGCGACGAGCGTGTCGGTCACGGCTGTCGAGTCACGCGCTCGTGACAAAAAGCCCTCGCTCAGAGGTACTGTTCAGACAAGAGCGACTCCGAAGACGAGGGGGCCAACGAGGTGTAGAAAGCCCCCGCCCGCTCGCCTCGCGCGCAGCGCGGACCGACGGTCCGCGGGCCGTGCGAGCGGCCTGCGGCCGCGAGCAGACCTCGCTGCGGTCAGCAGATTCGGGATGCCGTCCTCGATGGGGTACTCCTCGCCACACTCGGTGCAGACGAGTCGCCCTTCGAGTATCTCCTCGTCGTCGCGTCGGATCGCTTCGAGCTCCAGCTCCGACTTGTCCAGCGGACAGCAGACGATGTCCAGCAGGTCTTCTTTCATACGAGACGGTGGGGCCGGCCGTGGCAAAAGCATGCCGGACCCGAGAGAACCGACGGGGGCTACTCCCAGACGCCCTCGCGGATGACCGTCTGTTCGCGACCGGGACCGACGCCGACACAGTAGACGGGCGTGTCGAGTTCGTCGCTCAGGTACTCGAGATACGCACGGGCGTTCTCCGGGAGCGCCGCGTACCCCTCTGAGGTGACGGTCTCGGAGTCGAACGGCTCCCAGCCGTCGAAGGACCGGTAGTTCGCCTCGCACTGTGCCCACGTCTCGGTGGTCGCGGGCATCGTGAGCAGTTCCTCGCCGTCGAGGCCGTACGAGTGGCCGACCTGCACTTCGTCGAGGCCGGCGAGCACGTCGAGGTGGTTCACGGCGAGACCGGTAAAGCCGCTGACGCGGGCGGCGTGGCGGAGCATCGGCAGGTCGAGCCAGCCGACGCGGCGCGGCCGACCGGTGACGGTGCCGTACTCGCCGCCCTCCTCGCGGATGTAGGTGGCCAGTTCCTCGTCGTCGCCCTCGCCCTGCTCGTCGTAGCCGGGGGTGTCCCCGACGACACCGCCAAGTTCGGTCGGCATTGGCCCGCTTCCGACGCGAGAGAGGTAGCCCTTCACGATACCGATTATCTCGCCGTCGCCGACGACGCTTGGGGACACGCCCGCGCCGACGGCCGCGCCGCCGGCCGTCGGGTTCGAGGACGTGACGTACGGGAAGTTGCCGTGGTCGATGTCGATCAGCGTCCCCTGTGCCCCCTCGAACATGACGTTGCGGCCGTCGTCAAGCGCGTCGGTCACGAACTGGCCGGCGTTGACGACCATGTCCGCCTCGGCGAATCGACGGCCGAAGTCGCGGTACGTCTCGTACAGCGTCCCCACGTCGAACGCCGCGGGGTCGTCGAGATCGTCGACCGCGAGACCGTACACGTCCTCGACGACGGCGCGTTTCCGCGGGACGACCCGTTCGAGCTTCGAGCGGAGCACGTCGGGCGCGAGCAGGTCACCGACACGGATACCGCGTCGGGCCGCCTTGTCCTCGTAGGTCGGGCCGATGCCGCGGCCGGTGGTGCCGATCTCGCTGTCGGTTTCGGATTTCGCCTCCTCTTCGATGCCGTCGAGCGCGCGGTGATAGGGAAAGATGACGTGTGCCCGTTCGGCGACGCGAACGTCCGGATCGAGGCCGCGGTCGCCGAGGGCGTCGAGTTCGTCGAACAGCGTTTCCGGATTGA
>PXSB01000060.1 GCA_003023185.1 Halobacteriales archaeon QS_9_67_17
ACGCGGTCCTCGAAGGAGTGTGTCGAGACGATTTCTGGGAAGTATCGCGGCGAGGTCTCGATGTTGTGATTGTAGTGGTTGACGCCCTCCTCGGCGATGATGCGCGCTTCCTCCTCCGTGAGGATGCCGAGACTCGCGTCCACCTCCACGTCCGTCTCGTCGCGCACCAGTCGGATTGCGCGGAGCACGTCCGCCCACTCCTCCGGTCGTTTCTCCTTGCTTACCCCTTTCTCCGCGACGACGACGCCGAACCGCTGTGCGCCGTCCCGTTCCGCGCGCTTCGCGGCTTCGAGTATCTCCTCCGGGTCGAGCAGCCCGTAGGTGTCGATGCCGGTGTCGAAATGCACCGACTGGGCACAGAAGCCGCAGTCCTCGGCGCAGTTGCCCGCCTTCGCGTTCACGATGCTACAGGCGTCGACAGTGTCGTCGCCGAACTCGGCGCGCACGGCGTCCGCGGCCGGCGCGAGGTCCTCGACCGGCTGGGCCATCAGCGCCAGCCCGTCCGTCCGGTCGAGCGACTCGCCGTCCAGCACCCGCGCGACCGCCTCGTCGACCGTCCGATTACCGGTCTCGTAAACCACAGCCCTGAACGCGGTTTACGAGCACGTAATAGTTCCGGTGGCACTCCCGGAGTGTTCAGCTACGCGATGGCTGTCCGAGCGAGCGCGGGCAGGTGGGACTGGAAGGGGCCGCCGGCTCGGCGAACCCGGCCGACGCAAGGACCGCAGGAGGAAGCGAAGCGACCGACGAGGCGGCACCATACTTCCTGTCACTCGGCGCGTGCTCGCTCGTGAGCCGCGCGGACGGCGCGTTCGAGCGACGCACGGTCGGGCGCGTACGCGAGATGACTCGGACAGTCGCAGTCGGACGCGCCGAATCCGGCTACCGGGCTCTCGGGGAGCGCGCGAGCGACGGCACACTCCACGTCCTGTTCGGCGGTCCGCACGTCCGCGACGAGGTCGGCGGCCGGGTGGCCGAGCAGGTAGTCGACGTGCCAGTGGCGAGCGTCGCGCTCGCCGGCCGCCAGCTCGCGGTGGCGGTCGACGCGCGAGAACCCACCCGGGCCGAACGCCGACCCGACGTAGGCGTACCAGCCCGCAGACAGCGCGTGTTCGCCGAGCGTCCCAATCTCAATGGTTGCGTCCTCAGTGAGTTCAACGAGGAGGGTGTAGGTGCCGCTGGTCACGGAGTGTTAAAGAAGGATAGTCGGCGCGCTTAGTGGATGTCCAGCGCCTCGATCTGTTCCTGATAGCGGTTGCGGATGGTGACCTCAGTGACCTGCGCCACATCGGCGACCTCGCGCTGCGTCTTCTTCTCGTTGCAGAGCAGCGAGGCGGCGTAGATGGCTGCGGCCGCGTACCCCGTCGGCGACTTGCCCGACAGCATTCCCTGTTCGGCGGTCACCTCGATGATCTCGCGGGTCTTCTGTTCGACCTCCTCGCTGAGTTCCAGTTCCGAGCAGAACCGCGGGACGTACTGCACGGGGTCGACGGGTTCGAGACCCAAGGAGAGTTCCTGTGCGATGTAGCGGTAGGTGCGACCAATCTCCTTCTGCTCGACGCGGGCCACCTCCGCCACCTCGTCCAGCGAGCGGGGAATGCCCTCCTGTCGGCAGGCGGCGTACAGGGCGCTGGTGGCGACGCCCTCGATGGAGCGGCCACGGATCAGGTCGTCATCGAGCGCCCGTCGGTAGATCACGGAGGCGACTTCCCGGACGGAGCGGGGGACGCCGAGCGCGGAACTCATGCGGTCGATCTCCGAGAGAGCGAACTGGAGGTTGCGTTCGCCGGCGTCCTTGGTGCGGATGCGTTCCTGCCACTTACGGAGGCGGTGCATCTGTGACCGCTTTTCGGAGGAGATCGACCGACCGTAGGCGTCCTTGTCCTTCCAGTCGATCTGTGTCGTCAGCCCCTTGTCGTGCATCGTCTGGGTGGTCGGTGCACCGACGCGGGACTTCGACTGCCGTTCGGTATGGTTGAACGCGCGCCACTCCGGCCCCCGGTCGATGTTCTCGTCTTCCAGAATGAGGCCGCAGTCGTCGCACATGAGCTCCCCGTCCCCCGTCTTGACGAGCGAGTCGGACTCACACTCGGGGCAGCCGGCCGTCTCCTTCTGTTCCTCGGTTTCGGTCTCGCGTTCCCGCTGTCGTGTGGGCCCTGCCATTACACTTATGTTCTGGAGATACTCACAATATAAATCCTTTGCTAACGGAACCCACACCCGGCCGTTGCCGGGGGTTCTTTGTGCCGGGTGTGGGATGGAGCCGTATGCGACTACAGGAGTACTGGGGCGTCGGTCCGAAGACGGCCGACCTGTTGGAGTCGGAACTCGGCGGCGAGACCGCGGTCGAGGCCATCGAAACCGCGGATTCGCGGACGCTCGTCGACGCGGGGCTGTCGCCCGGGCGCGCGACCCGCATCCTCCGGCGCGCCAGCGGCGGTCCCGGACTGGAGGCGCTCGCGACCCGGGACACCCGCGACGTGTACAAGGACCTGCTCGCGCTCGCCGAGGAGTACGCGGTGACGCGCCACGCCGCCGACCGCGTGCGCGTGCTCACGCCGCTGACCGACCGCGTGGCCATCGAGGAGCGGCTCGATGCCGTCGAAGCGGCCGTCGACTCGTGGGACGCGCTCGACGACGAGACGCGCGCGGCAGTGCTCGATGCGTTCGAGAGCTACGGCGGGAGTAGTGAGGCCGCGGCCGCGGAGACGGCCGTCGCACTCGCAGAGGCTGGCGTCGAACGGGGAGCCTTCGCCGCCGTCGCCGACCTCGACACGGAGACGCTCGCGGAGGTGGCCGTTGCACTCCGTGCGCTCGACGGTGACCGGCTCGGCGCGGACGCCGACGAGGAACTCGACCGCCTCCGCGACGCGCTCGCCACCGTTGAGGACATGGCGGCCGCCCCGAACGACGTGCTGGAGACCGTCAGGTCGAACGCGCGTGACGCCTCCGAGTTTCAGTCGGCGTTCGTCCGCCACGCTGCCGACGAGTCCGGGCTTCCGCCGGGCGAGATACGCGCCGCGGCCCCCGACGAGGCCCGCGACGCCTCGACGTTCGTGACCGAGGGATTGCGCGCGCTCGCGGCCGACCTCCGGACGCAGGTCGACGAGCGCGAGACGAACGTCGCGGCGGAGTTGCGCGCGACGGTCGACGACGCGCGGGCGGAACTCGACCGGGCCGTAGAGACCGTCGACGACCTCGCGCTCGACGTGTCGCTCGCGCGGTTCACGCTGGCGTACGACCTCACGCGACCCGACATCGTCGGGACGGACGCGCTCGCCGTGACCGGGGCGCGCAACCTCGATCTGTTGGAGGCCGGCGAGACGGTCCAGCCGGTCGACTACGCGGTCGGCGATCATGGGCTGGACGTGCCCGCAGGCGACCGGGTCGCCGTCCTCACGGGGGCGAACTCCGGCGGGAAGACGACGGTGCTGGAGACGCTGTGTCAGGTGCAGCTGCTGGCGCTGATGGGACTGCCCGTCCCGGCAGAGCGAGCGGCCGTTGGACTGGTCGACAGCGTCGTCTTCCACCGCCGCCACGCATCGTTCAACGCGGGCGTGCTCGAATCGACGCTCCGGTCGGTCATTCCGCCGGTGACTGAAGGAGGCCGCACGCTGATGTTGGTCGACGAGTTCGAGGCGATCACGGAGCCGGGACGGGCCGCCGACCTGCTCAACGGGCTGGTGACGCTGACGGTCGAGCAAGACGCGCTCGGGACGTTCGTCACCCACCTCGCGGCGGACCTCGAACCGCTGCCCGAGGCCGCCCGCGTCGACGGCATCTTCGCGGAGGGGTTGACCCCGGACCTCGAATTAGAGGTGGATTATCAGCCGCGGTTCGACCAGCTGGGCAAGTCGACGCCGGAGTTCATCGTCTCGCGGCTGGTCGCAGAGGCGGCGGGCCGAGGGGAGCGGGCGGGCTACGAACACCTCGCGGAAGCCGTCGGCGAAGGTGCGGTCCAGCGAACCCTCGAAGACGCGCGCTGGGCTGGATAGCTCAGCGGTCGACGTCGGCCCGCTGGTCGGTCGGAACGCTCGTCGACCGCGTCGAGCGGATTCGCATCCGGCAGAGGGTCGCCGCGGCCGCCGCGAGGAGGGCCGTCGCGGTCAGGGCAGGGGCTATGGCGACCGCCAGCATGACGGCGACGAACAGCACGCCGGCCGTCAGCGAGGCGACGACTGCAGTGGCGGGTCGGGTGTGTCGGTGCGTCGTGTGGTGCGTGTGTCGGAGTCGTGACATCGTGCGTTAGAGTTTGTAGTGAGCGGACGATTCGGTCGTGGGTCAATGGGTTCGGGCACGGTCAGATCACCTCACAGCGGTCGATGGGTCGGCGGCGACGACGATGCGCGCCGTCGCGTCGACGTAGAGGTCGAACGCGTCCGGTCGCATGCCGCCGATCTCGACGATCTCGACGGTGCGAACCGCGTCGACGCCGTCGAGAACGGTGCGAGCGCCGTCGCCGAGGCTGCCGGCCTCGCCGCGCGGGACGCGCAGTTGGAGGTCGGCTTCGACCTCGGTCGTGGGTAGTTGGACTGACATCGCACACCCCCGGCGCGACTCGAACGCGCGTCCCCGTGGACGCCGGTGGCTATCGAGGGTTGCAGTGGCTCGTGGGCGGGCGAGCGAATCCGAACGGGCGTTCGGACACACGGGTCGTCACGCGACGGTCGGCGCTGTCCGAGACTGGGGTCGAAGGAAGGTGTGTCCCGACCCGTCGTCTCGGACGACGGGCGTGGCCCGTCTACGCGACGCGGGTCGGGGACGACACACGGTTGCCCGCGACCGGCCACATCCCGGCGACGCAGACGCTGGCGAGTCCAGCGTTGCCGTCAAGGGTGATGGTGGTGGTCATGGTGGGCCTCCGTGGTCCGTGTTCACTCCGACAGTTCAGCGGAACTATATTAATTTTTGCCGAGGCGTGGTAACGAGACACATCCGGCGACGCGCGACTGTGCCAATCCCGGTCGCACGCGGCTGGCGGTCGCTACTCCGGAACGTCCGCGAGCGTCTGGCCGGCTCGGACCCTGTCCCCAGTTTCGACGGCGAGATCATCGCGAGTCACGGCCGGGGGACAGATCACGTCGGCACGCGACCCGTAGCTGATGTGACCGACGCGGTCGCCGGCCGCGAGGTCGTCCCCGGCGTCGATGTACGGGTAGATTCGGCGAGCGAACCACCCTGCGATGAGCACGAGCGTCCAGTCGTCCCCCTCGATGCGGACGCGCTCGTTCCGGTCGGAGTCCTTTGAGAACGCCGGCTTGTACGCCCCCGAAATGTGGCGAACGCTGGCGACCCGCCCCCCGAGCGGTGCGCGGTTGACGTGGACCGAGAGCGGCGACATGAACACCCCCACTCGGAGGCGGCCGTCCTCCTCGCGAACCACGGAGACGGTGCCGTCGGCCGGCGAGACGACGCCCGTCCCGGTCGGGCGCGGCGGATCGCGGTGGAACCAGAGCGTCGCAACGCCCAGTGCGACGAGCAGGATACCGGCGGGCGCGAACAGGAGCGTCGCGGGAACCGCCAGCACGAACAGCGGCGTCGCCAGCCGCCACGAGCCGGGCGCGAGGTCCATACCCGCCGTGCGACCGCCGGTGACTAACGGCTGTCGGTCGCGGGCTAACGGCTGTCGGTCGCGGGCTAACGGCTGTCGGTCGCGGGTAGACACCTTCATACGTGACCACGATAAGCCCCGGATATGGCTCGAAGCGCACTCGAAGAACCCCTCGTCGAGCGGGCGGGCGAACGGACGCTCGTCGTCGGCGGTGACCGACCGCTCCGTATCTCCGCTGGCCACCGGCTCATGCACCACGACGGGAAGTGCTCGCGGCCCCACGGCCACAACTACGAGATCGTCGTCGAGGTGCGCGGCGAACTCACCGACGAGGGGTGGGTCGTCGACAAGGGCGACGTAACCGCCGTCGTCGATGAGTGGGACCACATGTTCCTGCTGGAGGACGGCGATCCGCTCGTCGACGCGTTCCGCGAGACGGGTGACGGCGACGCGCTCGTCGTCCTCGACCACCCGCCGACCGCGGAGGTGATGGCGACCCTGCTGGAAGCGCGGCTCAGCGACCGGCTCCCCGACACGGTGAGCGAGGTGTCCGCGACCGTCAGCGAGACGGGCGAACTGGAGGCGCGCTGATGCCCGTCTCCGAGACCGCACCCGAGCACGACGTGGACGCCGACGGTGCCGCGCTCCCGGTCAACGAACTGTTCACCTCGCTACAGGGGGAGGGGAAACTGGCGGGCGTCCCGTCGACGTTCGTCCGGACCTCGGGCTG
>PXSB01000061.1 GCA_003023185.1 Halobacteriales archaeon QS_9_67_17
CGGCGCGGCGATTCAGGGTGGCGTCCTCTCGGGCGACGTGGACGATATCGTCCTGCTGGACGTGACGCCGCTGTCGCTCGGTATCGAGGTGAAGGGCGGGCTGTTCGAGCGGCTCATCGACAAGAACACCACCATCCCGACGGAGGAGTCGAAGGTGTTCACCACCGCGGCGGACAATCAGACGCAGGTCCAGATCCGCGTCTTCCAAGGCGAACGCGAGATTGCCGACGAGAACGAACTGCTCGGCGCGTTCCAGCTGACGGGCATTCCGCCCGCGCCGGCCGGCACGCCCCAGATCGAGGTGACGTTCAACATCGACGAGAACGGCATCGTCAACGTCGAGGCCGAGGATCAGGGCTCCGGTAACAAGGAAGAGATCACCATCGAGGGCGGCGTCGGCCTCTCCGACGAGGAGATCGAGCAGATGCAGGAGGAGGCCGAACAGCACGCCGAGGAGGACGAGAAGCGCCGCGAGTTCGTCGAGGCGCGCAACGAGGCCGAGAGCACCATCCAGCGGGCGGAGACGCTGCTGGAGGAGAACGAAGAGCAGGTCGACGACGAGCTCCGGAGCGACATCGACGCCGAGATCGAGCGCGTCGAGGAGGCGCTTGAGGAGTACGCTGAGGTTGACGGCGACGAACTGGACACCGCCTCGGAGGCGCTCACCTCGGCCACGGAGAGTCTCGCAGAGGCGCTCCAAGAGATTGGCAAGCAGATGTATCAGCAGGCAGAACAGCAGGCCGCCGGCGGTGCCGGCATGGGTGGCATGGGCGGTGCCAGCGCTGGTCCGGGCGCAGGTGCCGGCGGCGAGGGCGACGGCGAGGAGTACGTCGACGCCGACTTCGAGGATGTCGACGAGGAAGGCGACGAAGAGTAACCTCGCGTCGTAGACTGCAATCTCCGTATCGAGACGACAACGAGAGTACGTGTTCTCGCCGTAGTTTCGTGACCGCGCTCACAGCGCGTCGACAATTAGCGAATCCAACAGCGGTAAGCAAGCCCGTCGTACCGCGAACGAAGTGAGCGGTAGCGCGCACGGACTGGAGGCGAGCCGAAGGCTCGCCGAAAGGAGTACGCGCGCATATTTTCCCCAAGTTTTTGCCGAGGGGTCGCCGCGGGCGACCCCTCGTGCAAAAAGTGGGTTTACACCGCGAGTTCGCCCTTCGACTTGATGACCTCGACCGCGCCGGCGTCGATGTCTTCCACGTCGAGGTGCATCGGGACGAAGTCGCGGCGAGCGAACGTCTTCAGTTCGTCCTCCGTGCCGACGGTACACCACAGTTGGACCTCGTCGGGGCCGTGCCAGTCGCCGTTGCGCGTGACGGAGAAGCAGTAGAGTTCCTCGCCGTCCACCTCGATGACGGCGTTTTTCCGGATCCCGGGATCACCGTGGATGATGAGCCGCTTCATACCTCGGCGTTGGCGTGAATCCGACGTAAGAGCTTCGAAGGGTTACGCGCTGTCCGAGCCGTCGGAAGCCGGGGTGTCGGTGGCCCGCCGGTCGTGGAGGCGCGCGCCGACGAGCGCGAGCGGGGCACCGACCAACGGGACCGCGACCGCCGCGACGAACAACCCTATCCGCTGTACGCCAGCACCCAATCCGATAGGCAGCGCCGTCAGGTCAACGAGCGCCACGACCGCGATCACGAACGCGACCGGCGGGACGGCCCACCAGCGGCGTGACCCGGCCGCGACGGCCGCGCCAAACGGCAGCAGCGTGGCAAACGCGAATGTCGAGAGCGCCGTCCGGATCGCGAGCGGCAACGGCTCGACGTAGCCGGACCATGGGAACAGGAACGCGACCAGTCCCACGAGCGTCGCCACGCCGAGCGCGACGGCGGCGAGTCGACGAGGCGACCCGGGTGGACCTGCCGTCGATTGCGGCAGTCGCGAGCATGATGATCGCACCGACGAGCAGTCCGACGACGAGACGCTCGGAGCCGATGAACGACCGCCGTCCGCCGATGCCGACCCCGACGCCAGCGGTTACAGCCGCGAAGACGATTGCCTGTGGCACTACAAAGCCTCGGAGCGCACTGAGCGTGATCGGCAGCGTCGCCAGCGCGAGCGCGGCGGTCGTCTGAAGCTCAGTCGCCGTGGTGTCGTCGGGACCGAAGGCGACGTAGGGCGACCCGTCGAGCGACGGGGCCTCGTACTGCTGGTCGGACTCGCCGGTCCACGTCACCCGGCCATCCTCGACGGTGCCGCTGGCGGGCGTGTTCGAGACGACCGTGTCGGCGGGGCCGTGTATCGTGAACCGGTCGGCGTTGACGACGTACCACAGCTCGCGTCCCTTGTCGTGGAGCAGGTCGACGACGAGGACGCCGGCGCGGCGCTCGGCCGCGTCGGGCGTCTGGACGGTGATGACCACCGTCTCACCGTCGAGGCGGTGCTGCACCCGGGCCGGCTCCTCGGGGAGCCCAAAGCTCTCGTCGGTGAGTTGCCGAACGGTCGCATCGAGCGCGTCGGGGTTCTCGCGGAACGGCTTCGCGCTGTCGAGGTCGCTGCGGACGGTCCATGTCGCGGAGCCGTTGGCGTGGACCTGCACGTCGACCGTGCTCTCGGTGAGCGTGACGTTCGCGCCGTTGTCGGCGGCCGCGGCGTCGAAGCCACCACAGTAGCGACACACGGCTGTCGGCTGTGGGCTCGCGGTCGCGGGGACGACGACGGCAGTCGCGGCGAGGAGGAGCGCCGCGAGGAGGGCAACGCGTCGCATGCACGACGCATTTCGGACTGGCCGGTAAGTGTCTTCTCCCGGCGAACCCGGAACCGTACGCCTTTTATCGGGGGCTGCGCTACGATTGCATAACAAACCATGCAGATGCCACGTCGGTTCAACACGTACTGTCCGCACTGTCACACCCACCACGAGCACGAAGTGGAGAAGGTCCGTACCGGCCGCACGTCCGGGATGACCCACGAGCAGCGGAAGACCCGCCGCGGTCGCTCCGTCATCGGCAACGCCGGTCGCTTCTCGAAGGTGCCCGGCGGCGACAAGCCGACGAAGAAGACGGACCTGAAGTACCGCTGCTCCGAGTGTGGCAAGGCCCACCTCCGCGAGGGATGGCGCGCCGGCGAGCAGGTCGTCTTCGAGAAGGTCGCGAACGAGGTCGCCTGTGCGGTCTGTGGTCACACGCTCGCGCGACCCACGGGGGGCATCGCTGAACTCGAAGGCGACGTCGTCGAGGTCGTCGAAGACCGCTCGCAGGACGCGCTGGCGTAACGACCGTCGCCGCTTTTCGCTGTTCGTGCAGTCGGCGAGCGACTGCACTGCCCCGTAATGACGTGTCGGTCCGCTCGCGAGGGCGGTGTTCAGGTACGCGGGTCGCCGCTCGGTCGAGAGACTGTGGTGGGTGGGACTGAAAGGGGCCGGACGCTCGACGAAGCACGCCGACCCAAGGACCACAGGAGGGAGCAGAGCGACCGACGAGGACCGCAGCGAGGCGCGCGAGTTGAGCGTCCGGGGGCTTTCTACACTGTGTTGCCCGCCTAGTCGCCGAACTCGCGCTTACTTGAACAGTGCCCTCGCGGGTCACGAACGGTTTATACCTACTAGTCCGTTACCGACCGGTATGCAATACTCAGGTTGGCCCGAATCCGGCGAACTCGTCGTCGGCGAGGTCGACGAGATCGAGGACTTCGGGGTCTTCATCGACCTACTGGAGTACGAGGACAAGCGCGGTCTCGTCCACGTCTCGGAGGTGGCGAGCGGCTGGATCAAGAACGTCCGCGACCACGTGAACACGGATCAGGTCATGGTCTGCAAGGTGCTCGATGTCGACGAGTCGAGCCAGCAGACCGACCTGTCGATCAAGGACGTCAACGACCACCAACGCTCCGAGAAGATTCAGGAGTGGAAGAACGAGCAGAAGGCCGACAAGTGGATGGAGCTGGCCTTCGGCGAGGACGTGAGCGACGAGCAGTTCAGCTCGGTCGCCAACGCGCTCGTCGGGGAGTACGGCAGCCTCTACGACGGGTTCGAGCAGGCGGCCGTCCACGGCCCCGAGGCGCTCGACGGACTGGATCTCGGCGACGAGGAACTGACGGCCGTCGTCGACACCGCCCGCGAGAACGTCTCCGTCCCGTACGTGACTGTCAGCGGCTACGTCGACCTCGAATCGCCGAACAGCGAGGGTGTCGAGGACGTCCGCGACGCACTACAGGCCGCAGGAGGGAACGGCGAGGTCCCCGAAGAGGTCGATCTGGACGTGACGTACGTCGGCTCACCGGAGTACCGCATCCGCGTCCAAGCTCCGAACTACAAGACGGCCGAGTCGGAGTTGGAGGCGAGCGCGGCCCGCGCCAGCGAGGCCATCGAGGCGGCCGGCGGCACCGCCGACTTCCACCGCGACCGCCGTACCGACGAGGAGTGAAGTCCGACATCCGCGTCTGTGCCGACTGGCAGGCGGCCCACGAGCGACCGGTGTACACGCTCGACGACACCTGTCCGGACTGCGGCGCGGACGCGGTCAACAGCGCACCGGCACCGTATGATCCCGAAGACCACTACGGCGAGTACCGCCGCCGCGCGAAGCGCCGTCGCCGCGACGCCTGACGCTGAAGCTCGTTTCAGTATCGCGGATTACAGAAACATCATTCAGATTATCGTTAAGGGGCTTCCGGTCCACGGTTTAGATATGATGCGACCCGGTACGAGTTCGACACTGTACGATGGAACGGACCCGCGGACAGACTGTCGGCCGCGACGGACGCTCGTCGGCGCGGCGGCGTCGGTGACCGTTTTCCTCGTCGCGATGGGAGCCGCGTCCTACCCAGTCGTCGCCGGAAGCGCCGCGCTCGGGGCTGTCCTCGCTCGGGGCGTGCGACATCTCAAGAGCCTCGTTCGGCGGTGTCGCCGTGCCGACGGCACGAAAGGGGGCTGTCTCCCCCTCATTGGACATCGCAGAGCCGCATGAACCCGGACGAGTATCTCACGCGGATCGGTGTCGACCCGGCGCAGGTGACGGCACCCGAGTACGACACGCTCGCTCGACTCGTCGCCGCGCACGCGACGAGCGTCCCCTTCGAAACGCTGGCGGTTGCCGGTGACCCACACGGCACCTACGAGGGTACAGGCGTCTCGTTCGCCGTCGAGGACTGCTTCGAGAAGGTAGTCCGGCGGGAGCGTGGCGGCTTCTGTTACGAACTGAACGGGCTGTTCGGCTGGCTGCTCGACGCGCTGGCCTACGACCCGGACCGCGTGGCCGCGATGGTGTTGAGCGACGACGGCGACCCGTCGCCGCCGGCGAACCATCTGACGCACGTCGTCGAACTCGACCGTCGGTACGTCGTCGACGTGGGGTTGGGCTGTCCGCGCCCTCGCGAGCCGATTCCGCTCGACGGCGAGTCACGCACGGCGGCGTCGGGCGTCGAGTGGCGCGTTGCCGACAGCGGCCGTCCGGACGCGACACACCGCGTCCAGCGCCGCGACCCGGACGGTGGGTGGACCGACCGGTACGTGTTCGCCGACCGCCACCGGCCGCGGTCGTACTTCGTGGCCACCTGCGAGTATCTCGCCACCGCGCCCGAATCCGGCTTCACTGGCGACCCAGTCGTCGCGAAGAGCACGGCGACGGGATATCTGAAACTGCGACCGGACGCGTTCATCGAGGTCAACGGCACCGACCGAACGGAGCGAGAGATCGGCCCCGACGAGTGGCGCGACCTGCTCGAAAGCGAGTTCGAGATTGCGTACCCGCCAGCCTGAGGCAGACGGTCAGGCTACTGCGTCGGCGGCGATCTTCCCGGACGCCATCGAGCCCTGAATCGAACACCAGCGGGTGTAATCGCCCGCGAGGACGACATTGCCGTCGGGCGCGGTCGGGGCCGGAAGGTCCGCGCGGTAGCCCGGTGGCTGTGGAAACTGCGCGAACTCTACGCGGTCGGTGTGGAGCAGTTCCAGTTCGTCGAACGTCGTCTCGGGGAACCAGTCGGCCATCGCCTCGCGCACCTCCGCGGCGAGTTCGGCGTCCGACTGCGCCTGCTCGCCAACGAAGTTGGCGACGAACAGCTGCTGACCGTCGGGCGCGTAGGCTGGCTGTGCGTCCGAGGTGGGCGAGACGGGGTTCGGTCGGTCGTCCGCGCTGTTGAGGACGATGCGTCGACCGGTGCGCAGGTCGCGCCGCTCCGGGAACGCGAAGTGCTGGGTGACGCACGACTTCGCGCCGTCCGGCGTCGAGACGCCGGTCAGGGCCTCGGCCGTCTGCGGATCGGTCGCGACGACTGCCGCGTCCGCGGTCAGCGTCTCGCCGCCCGCTTCGACCGTCACCTCGTCGCCGTCCGAATCGACCGCGGTGACGCCGCGCTCAGCCTCGATGGTCGCGCCGGCCGCACGTGCTCGGTCGGCGAGTTGGGCCGAAATCGCGCCTATCCCCTCTGCCGGGAGTCCGATTGCCCCCTCCGAGAGCGCCTTGTAGGTGTACTCGAAGACGTTCGCTGCCGTCGACAGCGAGCGGTCGAGGGTGATGCCGCCGTAGAAGGGCGCGACGAACCGCTCGATATACTTGCGAGAGAAGCCTCGCGCGGCGAGATACGACTCGATGTCCTGTTCGTCGCGG
>PXSB01000062.1 GCA_003023185.1 Halobacteriales archaeon QS_9_67_17
CGATCAAGATCGTCGAGCCGGGCCAGTACGAGCTGAACCTGATGGAGCTGTACGACCGCGACGAGTACATCATCGCGTTACAGGAGAACGGTCGGTACGTGATCCAGATGCCCGAGCAGTGGATCAGCGACGAAGACGTGGCGTAGTGTCCCGGAAGTTACTCGTTGTCGCCCTTCCTGCGCCTACGAGTGAGCGTTCGCGAGCGCGCTAGCGCGTACGCCCGACTATTCCCGGCTGCACTCGCACGAGTCGGGATCGTCGACCGGAAGCGGGGCGAGGAGGCATTCGACCTCGCCGTCCCGGTGATGGTGACCGGCGTCTTTCGCGTGCTCCAGCAGGTCGCCGACTTCGCGATGGTGGGACTCGCCGTCGGCGACAGCGCCATCGCCGGCCTCGAAATCGGGTTTCAGTACTACTTCATCGCCTTCGGACTCGCCTTGGCGCTCTCCTCGGGTACGATCAGCGTCGTCTCGCGCTACCGAGGTGCAGACGAGCCGACCCGCGCGAACCGCGCTATCCAGCAGTCGCTGTGGCTCGCTATCGTCGTCGCCGTCCCGCTCACGACCGGGGCGTGGCTTTACGCCGAGCCGCTGGTCGCGGTACTCACGGACGACCCGGATGTCGTCCGCTACGGGTCGGCGTATCTCGCCGTCGTGATGTTGGCGGCACTCCCGCGCTTCTGGGGGCTGATCGCCTCTCGGTCGCTGGCCGGTGCCGGCGACACCCGCACGCCGATGTGGGTTCGCTCCGTGACGCTGCCGACGAACGTGGCGCTGAACGCGCTCCTCATCTTCGGCGTCGGGCCGGCGCCGAGACTCGGCGTGGTCGGCGCGGCTGTCGGCACCGTCGTCGCGAACCTGCTCGCGGCGCTAATATTCGGGGCGATACTCCTCCGCGGACGAGGCGGCGTCCGACTCCCCCCCGACCTGACGCTGGACTTTGCCCTCGTGCGCGAACTGGTACGTGTCTCCGTGCCCGAGGCCGGGACGCGGCTGAGCCGCACGCTCGCGCGGTTCCCGTTCCTGTTCGTGCTCGGAGTGCTCGGGCCGACGGCGCTGGCCGCGTACGGCATCGCCCGCCGCGTCATCCTGTTGGCGATGATGCCCGCGTGGGGGTACGCAACGGCCGCGAGTACGCTCGTCGGGCAGTCGGTCGGGCGCGGCGAGGACCGAGAAGCGACCGCCTACGGCTGGTCCGCGACCCGCATCGCGCTGGCGACGCAACTGCTCGTCGCGGTCGTCATCGCCGCGTTCGCGCCCGCCATCGCCCGCGGCTTCGGCACCGAGGCCATCGCAGAGACGGCGGCGTTCGTCCGCGTGTTCGCGCTCGGCGTCGCCGGGTTCTCGATTGCTCGCACGCTCCGGGGTGCCCTCCGCGGGGCCGGCGACACCCGATGGCCGCTGTACGGCACCCTGCTCGGCACCTATCTCGTCCGGCTGCCGGTCGCGGCGCTGGCGCTCCCGGCCGGCTACGCCGTCGCGGTCGGTCCGTGGTCGCTGTCGGTCGGCTACGGCTTCGGCCTGCCGGCCGTGTTCGCGGCAATCCTCGGCGGGCTCTACGTGAAGGCGGCCGTCAACGGCCTCCGGTTCGCCTCCGGCCTCCTGCGACCTGAAATCTGCCGAGCGCGGAGGTAGTGTTCAAATAAGAGTAACTTCGGAGGTAGGCGGACAACGGGATGTAGGAAGCGCCCGGCCCCTTCCAGTCCCACCCACCACGGTTGCCTCGGCCGGGCGACAACCCGCGGATCTGAACACCGTCAGCGCGGAACTGAAAGGGTTTAAAATGTCGCCGTCGGAACCCCGGGCAATGAGTGATGCCACGAAGGTAGTGCTCGGAACGGTCGGCGTCGCCGGGTTGTTGTCGCTTCTCATCATCATCGCTCTTGCTCTCTAATGTTCTCGGAACGCACACTCAACGAGGAGGTGGCCGCCGTCAGAGAGGCACACGCGCCCGACGCGGTCGTTCTCGACACGGCCCGCAACTTCGAGACGCTCGACCCGGCGGTCGCGGAGCAGCTCGGCCTCCGCGCCGACGCGATCTCGCCGCTGGAGTACGACCCCACGTGGGTGCCGGCGGATGCGCCCGAGGTGCTCCATCGGCTCGCCGGCGACGAGTTCACCGTTGGCGCGCCGGGCGACGGCGGCGTCACGTGGACCCATCAGACGGACCCGGCGTTTGTCCTCGTCAAGCCACGATTAGAGGGATCGCCGGCGTCGTTCATCCGGTTTCTCGTCGCTGCGGCGCTCGTGGAGGCCGGCACGGACCTCCCGGAGCACTTCCTCGGCTTCTTCGGTGAGACGTACCCCGATCTTGCGGCCGCGACGCCGCTGTCGCCCGCCGACACCTACCAGCTCGCGAACGCCCTGTACGAGGCGTACGTCGGCCTCACGACCCGCGAGACGTTCACCGAGTGGGCCGGCGACCATCCATCGCTACACGAGCAGTGGGTCGACGCGGGCGACCGGCTCCGGCCGCGTCTCGACGGTCTCTCCCGCGAAGTGGCGACGAGCGAGACGAGCTTCGCCGAGGCGGCCGAGCTCGCCTGTGCGGCAGTCAGACACGCGAGCGAGGACGGCCCGACGCTCCCGACCCCGTTCGCGGCGCTGAACACCACCGCCTACCGCCACCACGGCCCGGAGTACGCGGTGGAGTGGGCCGAGAAGACGTTCGAGAAACTGGATTAGAAGTCGGCGGAGACGGTGCCGTCCTCATCGAGCGTGACGACGCGCTCGAACAGGTCGCGGTAGCCGGCGACCACGCTCTCGTCATGGACCTCTTCCGCGAGGTGGAACAGTCCGACGGCGTCGTGTTCCTCCAGCAGTTCGAGGATGCGCTCGACGGCGTCGCGCGCCCCCGCCTCGTCGGCGTAGTAGGCGAGTTCGGTGATGGAGTCGAAGGAGACGCGGAGCTTCCCATCGTGACTCTCCAAGAACTCGGCGGCCTTCGTGACGACGCCGTCCGTGTCGTCGGGCGCGGCGATGTAGTGGACGCGCTCGGAGGAGCGCCGCGAGTAGCCGCGCTCGACGGAGAGCGTGTCGAGGATGTCCGTCGTCTCGTCGTCCACCTCGTAGTATTCGAGCTTCTGTTGCACCTCGCGCGCGGTGGTTCGCGTGGAGACGACGAGCCGGTGGTCGGTGTCCGTCTTCAGGAAATCCGTGTCGATGCGGTCGGTCTGCCCGGTCGACGGATGGACGAGCAGCACGCCCGTCCCGCCGGGGATCGACGCCGGCGCGTTCTCGATGGCGAGGTCGTACTCCATATCCACAGCGCGGGGTCGCTGCGTCTTAAACCCGGCCGGTCTGAAACGAACTCGCCGGTTTCGCCCCCACGCGGCAGTAAACGCACGCCTGAAGTGGTACGGCGTCGTGGTCGCGGTATGAGCGTTCGCGACGAGTTCGACGCGTGGGCGGCCGACGGCCGCGACAAGGGGATGGAGGAGCGCCACTGGCACACCGCGAAACACGCGCTCGCACGGATGCCCGTCGAGGCAGGCGACACCGTCCTCGATCTGGGGACCGGGAGCGGCTACGCGCTGCGCGCACTCGCCGACACGACCGACATCGCGCGCGGCTACGGTCTCGACGGCTCGCCCGAGATGACCCGCAACGCCCGCGAGTACACCCGAGACGCTGGCCACGAGAGGGTCGGCTTCCTCGTCGGCGAGTTCGGGCGTCTCCCGTTCGAGGACGACAGCATCGACCACACGTTCACGATGGAGGCGTTCTACTACAGCGACGACCCACATCAGACCCTCCGCGAAGTCGCGCGCGTCCTCCGGCCCGGCGGCACCTTCCACTGTGCCGTGAACTATTACGAGGAGAACGTCCACAGCCACGACTGGCAGGAGAACATCGGCGTGGAGATGACCCGCTGGGACGCGAGCCAGTACCGAGCCGCGTTCCGCGAGGCCGGTCTCGCCGTCGCGACGCAGGACAACATCGCCGACGAGGAGATCGAGATTCCGCCGAGCGTGGAGTTCCCCACCGACTCGTGGGCGGACCGCGAGGCGATGGTCGAGCGGTACCGCCGGTTCGGGACGTTGCTCACCGTCGGCGTAGCCATCTGACCCCGAGGATGATTAACCATGAGCACGGAACGTGGGTATGAACGGTGATCTTCGCGTCGTCATCGTCGGCAGCGGCCGGATCGGGCTACAGACCGCGCGACTTCTCGACGAACGCGGCCACGACGTGCTCATCGTTGAGCGGAGTCCCGACCGTGCGCTCGCGACGCTCGACGAGTACGTCGCCACCGTCATCGAGGGTGACGCCACCCGCCCGTCGATACTCCGACAAGCCGGGCTCGGCCGAGCCGATGTCGTCGCGGCGATGACGGACACCACGGCGACGAATCTCTCCGTCGCCATGCTCACCGAGCGACACGCACCGTCTACCCGCACGGTGATTCGCGCGCCGCCGGGCGAAACTGACGAGTACGCCGACTACGCTGATGCCGTCGTCTGCCCGGAGGGAGCCGGTGCGGCGGCCGTGACGAACACCGTCGTCGGCAGCGGCGTCCGCACCGTTGAGGACCTCCCCGGCGACCTTCGCCTGCTCGAACTGGAGGTGGCGACGCAGGCCCCCGTCGCGGGGAAGCCGCTCTCGCAGGTCTCCCTCCCGCACGGCAGTCTCGTTGTCTCCGGCGCAGCCGGCCACCACGTCGCGGAGTCCGACACCGAACTCGTCGCCGGCCACACCTATCTCGTCGCGGTCGAATCCGGCGTGACCGACGAGGTGACGCGGCTGTTTCGCGGGTAGCTCGGCGACAGAACGATACCGGTGCGGCCCCACCAACCTGACATGCGTTATCATCTAACAGTATGAGCGAGCGAGGTACACGAGAGCCGGAGGCTGAACTTGGGCTGCTGGACGCGACGATGATCGGAATGGGGGCGATGATCGGAGCCGGTATCTTCGTCCTCACCGGCTTGGCCGCAGAGATCGCCGGGCCGGCTGCCATCCTCGTGTTCGCGCTCAACGGCGTCGTCACCGCGTTCACGGCGCTGTCGTACGCGGAACTGGCGAGCGCCATCCCGAAATCCGGCGGTGGCTAC
>PXSB01000063.1 GCA_003023185.1 Halobacteriales archaeon QS_9_67_17
CTCCACCTCGTTCTCACAGGAGGAGTTCCTCCCGCCGGAGGAGACGCCGCCGTATCTCGCCGACCTGCCCGAGCCGTTCGCGCCCAGCGACTACTCGGCCGTCGCCACGATCAACTATCTCGACTCGACGTTCAGTGCCTCGCAGGGTGGTTCCGTCACCATATACGTCGAGACGGACATGGAGTCGGCCTCGCGGTTGGAACAGATACATCGCTTGGGCGAGGACCCACCCGACACGTTCGTCACGACCGACGGCCGCGCGGAGTCACAGAGCATCGTCACCGTCATCCAGTCGCGGGCGGCCCGCGACCCGGAGTTTCGCGCGCTCGTTCAGCGGAACGACCGGAACGCCAACGGCATCCCCGACGACAATCTCGGGGAGATATACGACTATCTACTCGACTCCTCCTCGCGCGATCAGGCCTTGCAGTATCTCGCCGAAGACCGCCGGAGCACGCGCGTCGTCTACTCGACCGAGGCGGGTGCCTCACAGTCTGCCGTGACCGCCGACGGCCGGGAGGTCGCGGAGCGTTACCGCGGGGCCGCCATCGCGACCGGCGGGACGGTCGTGTTCAACGCGGTGTCGGACCTCATCTTCGCGTCGGCCGTCCAGAGTCTGGCGGTCGCGCTGGGGCTGACGGTCGTGTTCCTGCTGTTCATCTACGGCGTGCTCGAAGGGTTGCCGACGCTCGGGCTCGTGAACACGGTGCCCATCGTCGTGGCGGTGACGCTCGTCGCGGCGACGATGCGGCTGGCCGGCATCGCCTTCAACGCCTTCACCGCGACCATCCTCGCGTTGACCATCGGTCTCGGCATCGACTACTCCGTCCACGTCGTCCACCGGTTCGTCGACGAGCGCCGAGAGAACGATCTGGAGACGGCGCTCGACCGGACCGTCGTCGGCACCGGCGGCGCGCTCCTAGGGAGCATGCTCACCACCACGACCGGCATCGGCGTGCTCGTGTTGGCCGTGTTGAGCATTCTCGGCCAGTTCGGCCTGCTCACGGCGCTGTCGATCTTCTACTCGTTCCTCGCGTCGATATTCGTCCTTCCGTCGGCCATCGTCGTGTGGGACAGCGCGAAAGGCAACGACCCGACGAAGCCGCTTGAGGGCACTGCGACCGGTGCCGCCGACAACGCGGCGGAGGCTGGCGGATGACCGCGACGCTCGTCGGCCAGCAGCCGCGACGACGGAGGCGAGCACGATGACGGACGACACCACGCGATCGGAGACGGAAGTGCTCATCATGGAGGCGACGTACGCGGCCCTGCGTCGGCACGGCTACGCCGATCTGAGCGTCGCCCAGATCGCCGACGAGTTCAAGAAGAGCAAGTCGCTGCTGTACTACCACTACGACTCGAAGGACGACCTCATCGCCGCGTTTCTCTCGTTCGCGGCCGACCAGTTCATGGCCGACATCGAGGCGGTCACCGCCGCCGAGGAGCCGGTGGCGACGGTCCGAACGCTGGTCGACCACCTGCTCACCGTCGAGAGCCGAGAGATGCGCGACGGCCAGCGGATGATCATCGAACTCCGGGGACAGGCGGTGTCGGAGCCGCGGTTCCGCGAGCGGTTCACCCGGGTCGACGACCGACTCCGCGAGCGGATACGGAGCGCGCTCGCGGCCGGCGTCGAGCGGGGCGTCTTCGACGCGGAGATCGACCCCGAGGACACCGCGGGTATGCTGTACGCCGCGCTCACCGGCGCGATGGTCCAACAGCACACCGCCGACGGCGACCCCACCGAGGCGGTCCGCCGGATGATCCACCGCCGACTCGACCGGCTCGTCGTCGACTGACGCTTGCTGAAGGCGGCGCAGTTCTGTCTCCGACGCATCTTAGTGGTCTCTTTGTGTACCGCTACCAATGACAGAGACGTTACCCCCAGTGTACGGTGGCGAGATACTTCACGTCCACCTCGACACCGGGGAGACGGAGACAGAGACACTCGATCCGCGTGACGCCCGGCGGTTCCTCGGCGGCAACGGCTTCGCCGCGAAGCAGGTGGCCGAGCACGTCCCGACCGACGCCGACCCGCTCGACCCGGGGAACGTGCTGGCGCTGGCGGTCGGGCCGATGAACGCCACGCCGTTCCAGTCCACCTCGCGCGGCGTCGTCGGCTTCGTGAGTCCCATGACGAACGGCTTCTTCGACTCCACGTTCGGCGGCACGCTCCCGCAGGCGCTCAAGACGACCGGCTTCGAGGGGGTCGTCCTCCACGGCCGCGCTCCGGAGTCCGCCTACGTGCTCGTCGACGAGGACGGCGCGACGGTGAAGACCGCCCCTGACCTCGACGGGAAGGGCACCTACGAGACGTGTGGCGCGGTGCGTAAGCGGGAGGGCGTCGGCTACGACACGCACGTGCTCGCCACCGGGCCGGCCGGCGACAACGAGGTCCGGTACGCGTGTCTCCTCCACGAGTCGGAGATGCGCGAGGGCGTCGCCGGTCGCGGCGGGGCCGGCGCGGTCCTCGGCTCCAAGAACGTGACCGCCATCGCAGTGCAGGGGGGCGACTTCCAGCCCGAGCCGGCCGGTGACCTCCGCGAGCGGACCGTCCAGCAGATGGGCGAACTGATGGCCGAGACGGAGATGCTACAGGAGTACGGCACCGCGGGGCTGGTCAACCCCATCAACGAGATGGGGAAACTCGGCCAACGCAATATGCAGCGCGAGCAGACCGATCCCGCGGAGGCGGAGGCGATCAGCGGCGAGCGGCTGAAGGCAGAGTACGTCACCGAGGACACCACCTGTGCCAACTGCGCGGTGAAGTGCGGCAAACACGTCTCCGTCGAGGCGGAGGGGATCACCGAGGCGAAGATACCGGAGTTCGAGTCGCTGTTCGGCACGGCGACGATGCAGGAGGTGTACGACATCGAGCGGGTAATGAAGGCGAACGACCTGTGTGACCGGCTCGGCGTCGACACCATCTCGTGGGGCGTCACGGTCGCGTTCGCCCGCGAGTGTGCCGAGAAGGGCCTGCTCGATGAGGACGACTCGCCGCATCTCGACTTCGGCGACGCCGACGGACTGGTCGAACTCGTGCGGAAGACGGCCCATCGCGAGGACTTCGGCGACGAACTCGCCGAGGGGTCGTTCCGGCTGGCCGCGTCACTGGACGAGGCGGCCGACCGCTATCTCTACGGGACGAAGGGGCTGGAGTTCGCGGCCCACTCCGCCCGCGGGCTGAAGGGGATGAGTATCGGCTACGCCACGGCGACGCGCGGCGGCTCCCACCACGACACGCGGCCGACGCTCCAGTACGACGGCCACCACGACGAGACGACGGAGGGGACGCCGACCTTCGCCGCCCGCATCCAGCATTTCACCGCGCTCGGTGACTCGCTCACCCAGTGTCGGTTCGTCAGCGAGGGCGGCTGGGGTGCCCGCGTCAACGAGCAGTACACCGAGGCGATCAACCTCGCGACGGGGTGGGATCTCTCCGTCGACGAGGTCGAACGCATCGGCGAGCGCGTCTACAACCTCGAACGGCTGATCAACGTCTCCCGCGGCGTCGCCGACCGCGAGGCCGACACGCTTCCACGTCGGGTGATGCAGGAACCGATCCCGGATGGCCCCGCACAGGGGATGTACTGTCCGCCCGAGGAGTTGGACGCGATGCTCAACGACTACTACGCGTACCGGGGCTGGAACGACAACGGCCACCCGACGACCGAGACGGTCGAACGCCTCGACATGGAGGACGTGGCGGAGACCGTCGGCTGATGGAGGTCGAACTCCGCTTCTTCGCGACGGTGCGCGAGGCGGTCGGCGAGCGGACGACCACGCGCACTGTCGAGCAGGGGACGACGGTCCGTGACGTGCTCGCGGGACTGGAAGCCGACTACCCGTCGCTCGACGGGACACTGCTCGAGGACGGGGAGGTCGCCGGCGGTATCACCGTTCTCCACAACGGCACCAACGTGACCAACCGGGCGGGGAGCGCGACGGGACTCACCGACGGGGATGCCCTTTCGATTACGCTCCCGGTGACCGGCGGCTGTACGTGCGCCGTGGCGTCGTATCAGATCGGTATCACACACGCTTTTCATGCCGTTAGCCACCGATAGGAGTCATGGTCGAACCAGCCCCGAGTCACGGTCCGCGGACGGTCGTCTCGCCCGCCAAGACGCTGTTCGGCGTCGGCGTGAGCGAGCAGGTCGGCGACTACGCCGCCCGCCACGGCGAGACGGCACTGCTCGTCGCCTCACAGGAGATCTACGACATCCACGGCGACCGAATCGTCGAAACCCTCGACGCCGCCGGCGTCGAGACGGCACTGTACACGGACGTGCGGCCGGACCCGACCGTCGAGAACGTCCGGGACGCCTTCGCCGTCTGGGAGGCGGAAGGGTGTGACGTGGTCGTCACGCTCGGCGGCGGGTCGTCCATCGACGTAGGGAAGTCGGTCGGCATCCTCGCGAACAACGCGGGCGACATCCGCGGCTTCGGCGTCGACAAGGCCGGCTACGGGGGCGTTCCGAACCCGACGCCGCCGATGATCGCCGTCAACACCACGGCGGGCACCGGCAGCGAGACGACCCGTACCGCCGTCCTGAGCGACGAGTCCACGTCCACGAAGTTCATCATCGTCTCGGAGAACATCGTCCCGACCGTCGCCGTCGAGGACCCCGAACTCACGCGGTCGCTCCCCAAGAGTCACACCGCGTTCACCGGCATCGACGCGTTCACCCACGCCATCGAGGCGTTCACCTCGGTCAAGAGCTACAGCGTCACGGACGGCTACGCCCGCGACGCGATGGAGCGCATCGTCGACGCGCTCCCCCGGTCGTGGGCCAACGGCGACGACATCGAGGCGCGCACGGAGATGCTCATCGGGCAATTCCAGGCGGGGAAGGCGTTCGGCAACTCCTCGGTCGCGCTCGTTCACGGGATGGCGCGGCCGCTCGGCGCACAGCTTCACATCCCGCACGGGCTGGCGAACGGGCTCATCCTCCCCTACGTCGTGGAGTTCAACCACGTCGCGGCCCAGTCGAAGTACGCCGAGGTCGCCCGGATGCTCGGCGCGGCCGACGCCGGCGACTCGGACCGGGTCGCCGCTCGCCGCGCCGGCGACGCCGTCAAAGGGCTCTGTGAGGAGATCTCGCTGACCAGCTATCTCGACGACTTCGGCGAGGTGCCCTCGCGCGAGGCGTATCTCGATGTCGTCCCGGAGATGACGGGCGACGCCTTCGACTCCGGGTCGCCGGACAACAACCCGCGCAAGCCGACCCGCGAGGAACTGGAGGAGCTGTTCGTCACGGTGTACGACGACGCGCTCGCGCCCGACAGCCCGCGCCGCTCCTGACGCTCCGGACTAAGCCGAGGCGACGACCCTCCTATCAGGAGTACGGCTTTGACTGCTATCTGGATACACTGCCTTCGTCGCCCGGGCGGCGACGTGACCGTGACGGTCAGCGATGCAAATATCATCCGACTCTCACTGGCTGACGACGGAGACGGTGGTCCCGCCTACTGATACAACGCGCGCAGTTCGCTTGCCGCCAGTAGTGTCGGTGGATTAACTGTTAAGTCCGTGGGAACCGTGCGCATATCATAGCCTCGTGTGAGGCTGGGCGCGGACGTGAGCGCCGGTTGGACCGCCACGTCCCTTCTTTTGATGTGCGCCGCGAACCGCTGTCGCGTCGCGCGTCACCGAGGAGCCGTGTCCGAGGTCTACAGCCAGCAAACCGCGTGATACTGTGCTGTCGTGGACTCACTTCTCACGGTCAGAGATGTCGTCGACGAGGCTGCCGCTCTCGTACTCGGCGCGGCAACTGTCGCAGAGCAGTAACTTCTCGGTACGTCCGGTCGCGTATTCGACAGTCACGGGTGTAGCGCCGTCGTCGCTACACTCCGCGCACCCCGACCCCATATTTAATTGTGTTTATCACAGAACATAAAACTACCTACGACAGAACTGCTACCCCGTTGTTTCGTGTTTTCGTGTGGCCGGTGGTCACCGCCCGACGTGACCGCCGGTTATCGTGGACTCGTGGCGTCGGGCGCGGCGAAGCATCTCACCCGAATATTCTAACGTCTATTAGAATAACCTCCGATCCGGACTACTCGACACAGCAGCTCATCGTCGAGGTGTCCCGCCGAAACGCCTGACAGGCGTGTTTGAACGCCTCGGAGAACGTCGGGAACGGGTGGACGGTGTCAACGATGTCGTCGACTGTCAGCCCGAACTTGACGGCGAGCGTCGCTTCCATGATCATGTCGGCGGCGCGGGAACCGACCATGTGGACGCCCACGATCTCGTCGGTCTCATGATGTTTGACCACCTGCACCAGTCCCCGCGTGTTCTCGACGGCCTTCGCCCGCGGCACGTCCTCCATCTGGACGGTTCGACACGAACAGGTGCCGTGTTCGTCCACGTACTCCAGTTCGGTCGTCCCGACGGCCGCGACCTCAGGACTGGTGAACACGACCGACGGAACCGCGTCGTAGTCGATGGTCGCATCCTCATCGGCGAACGCGTTCTTCACGGCGTGATTACCCTCCTTGGCGGCGACGGTTTCGAGTTCGGGCTCGCCGATCACGTCGCCGGCGGCGTACACGTCGGGATTGGTCGTCTGGAACTGCTCGTCGACGCGGATCGCCCCGTCGTCGTTCGTCTCGACGCCGACGGCGTCGAGGCCGATGTTCTCGCTGTTCGGCTGCACGCCCGTCGCGACGAACAGCGCGTCGGCGGTGAACGTCCGCGAGTCGCCGTCGACAGCTGTCTCGACCGTGACGCTCCGTTGGACGGCTTCGACGCCGCCGTCCGCCGCCGGCGACCGGACCTGCTGGAACTCGTTGTCGGTCACCACGTCGATGCCCGCCTCGCGGAAGGCTCGCTGTATCTCGCGACCGAGTTGGCCCTCCATCCCCGAGAGGACGCGCTCGGAACGCTGGAGGATCGTCACGTCGACCCCGACGCGGTGGAGGATCTGGCCCCATTCGAGCGCGATGTATCCGCCGCCGAGCATGAGGATGCTCTCGGGGAGATCGCGCTCTTCGAGGATGGTCTCGCTGGTGTAGTAATCGACCTTCTCGATGCCGTCGATGGACGGCGTCCACGGAGAACTGCCCGTTGCGACGAGCGCCTTCTCACCGGTGATCTTGGCTCCCTCGTCGGGACCGTCGACGACCTCGATGGTCGTGGTGTCACCGGACTGCGTCCGGTTGCCCGAGGGACTGCGTCCCTCACTGTCAACCAACTCGCCGTAGCCCTCGTAGATGTCCGTCTCGAAGTGCTCGGCGACGTCGACGTAGTTCTCCCGTCGGAATCCCTCGACGAGGTCGTCGGTGCCGTCGAGCGCCCGAGCCCAGTCGACGGTCGACTCGCCGCCGTACTGTACCGCATCGAACGGATTCTCCTGCGGTGTGGCCGCGTGCTCGCCCATCGCGAGGAGCCGCTTGCTGGGGACACACCCGACGTTCACGCAGGTGCCACCGATTGGGAGGCCCGTGTTCACCATCGCCGTCGACAGCCCTCGACTGCTCGCTTCCGTGATCGCGGCGAACGCCGCGGCCCCACCGCCGAGGATCACCAGATCGTATTCGTTAGACATTCTAATACTCGTTAGAGTATTTGGATGCAAGAGCGTTCTGAATACCCGTACAGAGGTCAGATGGAGCAAGATTAGGGTCACAAGGTACATTCTCTAATAGTACAACGAGCATCGTAATGAGCGTGCAGTTGCTCCAATCGACCGACGACGTGAACGAGGCGCGGGCAACCATCTTCGGGGCGCTGAGTGATCCGACTCGGCTCCGCATCTTCCAGACGCTTCTCGAAGCGGAGACGCCGCTGACGGTGACTGAACTCTGTGAGCGAACGGACTGCAAGACGAACCTCGTCTCCCACCACCTCCAGTGTCTCAAGAACTGTCAGCTCGTGGACGCCGAGAAGGATGGGCGCAAGCGGTACTACGAGGCGAGCCGTCCCGAGGCCGGGGAGATGGTCGAACTCGCCGACGATTGCATCCGACAGAACATCGAGCGCGTGCTCGGATGCGAGACCGTCGAGCCGAGCGAACCCGATAGCTGACGCGGTCGAGTCCGAATCGCCGCTCGCATGCGCCGGTTCGGTGGCGCTACGATCTGCTGTCTGGAAACCGAACTGCTCGGTGGTGCCGCGATACTGGGCGGGCTTGCGACCGTGTCACCCAACGACCAAGTCTTTACACTCGTCTGAACCGTACACACAGGTAGTGTTCCTCGGAGTCACGCGGCGTGGAGCCGGACTGACGGAGGGAAAGGATGGCCGAAGCTAGCCGGAACGCGGACCTCGGACGGCTACGGCGGTCGGTGACCGCCCTCCGCGCGTATTTCGGGCGACTTCTGACGCCGCCGCTCCCCGGGGACGGCTTCCTCCTCGTCGGATTCCTCGAAGGGGTCGTCGGCTGGGGGCTCAGCTGGGTGTTCGCGAACTACCCGGCGGTTGCCCCGTTCGGCATAATCATCTCTATCACGCTGCTGTGGGCGGGGCTGACCGCCGGTATCGTCTTCATCGGGGTGACCTACACCGTGCCGACCGTCCGCCGGACCCACGTCTGGCTCGTGTGGGGCGCGTTGAACCTGCTCGCCACTGCGGTCAATCTCCTCGCTGTCGCGGGGCTCCTGCCGGTCGAGCTGGCCGCCTACGGCTACTGGCATCCGTGGTTCGCGGTCATCGGACTCGGCTACCTCGTGACGGGAATGTACAAGTGGGAGAGTCCACAACTCCGGCGGCAGGAACGCATCGTGTACGCACTCAGCGGCGTCGCGACACTCGGACTCCTCGCCGTGACCGTCGGCGGCGTGTCGCTGGTCGTCGCGCGCAACGTGTTCGTCGTCGGGGGACTCGTCCAACTGCTCCCCATCGGCTACGACGTCCTCGCCGACGCCGTCCTCATCGCCCGCCGACAGTGACCACAGCCCGCTCGATGGCCGAACGTTGATTTCACACCCACGACCCATACACACCTCACATGTACGATACCATCCTGCTTCCGACCGACGGCAGCGAGGCGGCGGTGGACGCCGCGAGACACGCGTTCGGCCTCGCCGAGCAGTACGACGCGACGGTCCACGTGCTCTCGGTCGTCGAACTCTCCGGCAGCCTCGACATCGGCGACCGCGACACAGAGCGCATCGAGCGACGGAAGACCGAGCGAGCCGCGGCCGCGGAGGCGGTGGTCGACGCGGTCGCCCACGAGGGCGTGACTGTCGAGACGGCGGTCGAAGCCGGGAGTCCGGCTCGCGTCATCACGGAGTACGCGGCCCGCGTGCAGGCCGACCTCACCGTCATGAGCACGCACGCGCGGAGCGGTGCCGGCCGAGTTCTGTTCGGGAGCATCACGGAAGAGGTGATACAGGACGGCGACGTTCCCGTACTCGCCGTGCAGCGCTAGCGAACTGACGGCGTCTGGTCCGCTACTCCGAGTCCGGGACCGGCTGTGCGTCCTCGTCGAGATACCGGTCGCACGTCAGACAGTAGTCACGCTCCTCGCGCAGCTCCGACTGGTCGATGATTGCCATCCGCTTGGTCGTCTCCGTCTCACACGATGGACATTTCGGCATGTGCCCGTTAGGGCTTCGACGAAACAAAACACGTTGCCGGTGTGTACGATCCACGCATCAGCGGCGGAAACACTACCGGCCGGAGCTCGCCCGTCCGTAACGGCCATAGCCAAGCCGCGGCTACGAACGCGCGTGACGAAGTTAGCACAGTCAACCGTCGCCCGTCGATGATGCCAGACGTGTCAGCGGTCGCGGCGCGGGCCAAACGTCCGCTCCGGTACGTGATGGGCGGCTTGTACGTCATCGCGGGAGCGATGCACTTCGTGCTCCCGAGCGTGTACGCACAAGTTATTCCGCCAGTGTTCCCCCGCCCGCTCGCGCTCGTGTATCTCTCCGGCGTCGCCGAGATCGCGCTCGGAGTCGGTGTCGTGATTCCTCGCACGCGACGAGTCGCCGCGTGGGGGCTGATACTCCTGCTGATCGCAATCTTCCCGGCGAACATCTACATGGCGACCAGCGACGTCGTCATCACCGGCGGCCCCGCGTGGATTGACACGCCCTCCGACGCCGCGACGTGGGCACGACTGCCGTTTCAGGCGGTGTTCGTACTCTGGGCGTGGTGGTACACGTGACGGGCGGGGATGTCCTGTTGTCAGTCACGGTCACGACTCCGCGAATATTCGTGGGCCGTGGAGCCGTCGGAGAACGCCGAGAAACGTGACCGCGCCGAGCAGGGCGACCCCGTCGCTGACGTAGAAGACAGCGTCGAGGCCAACTTGCCCATCAGCCAGCTGGCCGCGACCGACGCATCGTTACGACCGCTCGTGAGCGTTTGTTTCACATCTGAGACGAAAATTTAAATCAAAAAGCGACCCCACACCGCACGTGCAACGATCCGGAGACGCCGAGTCAGCGGGGGTGAGCGATGGCGACGCCGCCTGAGGAGCGCGTCGGCCGCGGGAGAACCGGGGCGCTCAAACGCGGCCTCTACGCGCTGTTCGCCGACCACGCCGAGCAGCGGCGACACGCCCGTGACCGCAAGCGGTTCCGCGCGGCCAACCACACCGGGTCGTTCGACTGGTTTCTCGTCCGCGTCTACGGTCTCTCGTGGCTCGTCGGGAGCCTCGCCTCGCTGGGCGCAGTGCTCGCAGCGTTCGCGCTGCCGACGACAGCCGTCCCAATATCCGGTCGTGGTGTGTTTCCGCCCGCACTTGCACCGCTCGCCGCGCCGCCAATGGTCCGGTTCGTGGTCGCGATACTCGCCGGGTCGGCGGTCGGACTGCTCGCGAAGTGGGCGACGGTCCGAGCGAGCGGGCTCTATCTCCGGTGGCGAGCGGCCGCACGCCGGAGCGGAATCGAGCGAACGCTACCCGGCGCGGTTCGGTATCTCCGGGCGCTCGCCACCGGGAGCGACGACCCCGAGCGGATGTTACGCAAGGTCGCCGAACAGGACGTCTACGGCGAGACGGGCGTCGCCTTCGAGCGAGCGCTCTCGCGGGCGACGCTGTCGGGGAGTCTCGACGCCGCGCTCCGCGAGACGGCCCGCGACACTCCCTCGCGGGACCTGCTCTCGCCGTTCCTCGTCAAGTTCCGCGAACACGCCTCACAGGGCGAGGACGCGCTCCGGTCGTATCTCCGCCTCGAATCCCGAATGTTGTCTCACCGGCAGGACCGCGCGCGCCAGCAGGCGAGTGACTTCCTCGAACTGCTCGCGGAGCTGTTCATCGTCCTGCTTGTGCTCCCCGCACTGCTCGTCGTCGTGCTAACCGTCGTCTCGGTGCTGGCACCGGGGCTCTCCACGCCGATTCGGACGCCGCTCGGTGCGACGACGCCTCGGGCGGTCGCGGTGTACGGCGCGGCCGGCTTCGCGCTCGCGGTCGGTGCGGGCGCGGCGTGGCTCGTCGCCGAACTCCGGCCACCGGACCAAGCGCCGCCGGACTACACCCGTCCGAGCGGACTCGCGACGCTGACGAGCGCGCCGTTCAACCCCGCGAGCGCCGCCGTCGTCTGTGTCCCGCTGGCGTGTGGCGTCGGCGGCGCGCTGTTCGCGGTCGGGACGGACCCCGCCAACGTCGCCTTGCTCGCGTACGCGGCGTACGGACTGCCGGTAGGTGCCGTCTTGCTTCGACGCGCCCGTATCGACGACGCGAAAGACCGCGAGATGAAGGACTTCGTCCACGCCGTCGCCGGCCGGATGAGCCTCGGCCGGCCGTTTCCGAGCGCCGTCGAGACGGTCGCACGAGAGGTCGACAGCGGCGCACTCCAGTCGGATATCGAGGATCTGGCGTTCACGCTCTCGCTGACGACGAGCGCCGGCGAGGGCGACACGCGCGGCGCGGCACTACAGCGGTTCACCGCCGCCGTCGGCACGCCGCTGGCCGCACAGACGATGGGGCTGGTCACCGGCGCACTCGACGTGGGCGGCGACACCGAGGCGGTGTTCGACACGCTCCAACAGGAGATCGGTCGCCTCTACCACGAGCGGAAGGCGCTCCGCTCGGCGATGTTGACGTACGTCGCGGTCGGATGGACGACTGCACTGCTCATCATCGGCATCGTGCTCGCGGTCAACCTCCACGTGCTGGACGGGTTCGCACAGCTATCGGCCGTCTCCGGGACGAGCGGCGGCATCGCCATCGACCCACAGGCCGTCGAACTCGAACGCGACCGCTACCGCTTCTATCTCGTGACGCAGGCGACGATGCTGGCCTGCGGCTGGTTCGCCGGCGTGGCCTCGCGCGACCGGTACGAGGCACTACTCCACTCGGCGGCGCTCGTGGTCGTCTGCTACACTGTGTTCGCCGTCGCGGGGATGATCCCATGAGCCGGCACGACGACAGAGGCGACCGGGACGTCCGCGCACAGGCGAACGTCGTCGGGGTGGCGCTACTGATCGGCGTCACCGTCGTCGCACTCGGGACGCTGACGGCGAGTATCGGGGCGGTCGTCGAGGAGGACGCCGCCCGCGCCGACGCCCGACGAGTCGCCGACGGGATCGACACCGCACTCGAACCGGTGGAGCGAACCGGCGACCACCGCGGCAGCGTCGCCTTCACCGACGGCCGACTCTACGCCGTCGACCGACAGGTGCGGATCCTGAACGAATCGGGCGTCGTCCGCACCGTCGACGCGGACGCACTCGTCTTCGAGGCGGGCGACCGTCGGGTGACGTTCCTTGGCGGGGCTATCGTCCGTGGTCAGCCACCCGGGGCCCGCATGCGGACGCCTCCACCGATCACTGCCTCGCGTAACGACGGTGCACTCGTCGTCGGCGTCGCGACGCTCGGCGACGTGACGACGCGCGTGAGCGGCGGCGGGCGAGTCACTCTCCGAACACGAGTCGAACACGAGCGAACCGCGCTCGGCGACGGCACCTATCGGGTCGCCATCGAGACGGCGACGCCGCGCCCGTGGCGAACCTACTTCGAGCGGACCGGCGCGACCGTCACCGAACGGGACCTCGACGGCGACGGCGTCGCGAGCGTGGTGGCGCGCTATCCGGGCGAGCGCACGGCGTGGCTCGTTCGCCACGACCTGAACGCGGAGGTGGCCGCGTGACCCGCGACCGTGGGCTCACCGGTCCCGTCGGCAAGAGCCTAGAGGTTGCAATCGTCGTGCTGTTCATCGGGCTCCTGTCGACGACGCTGTTCGGCGGCGCCGTCCCGGAGTATCGGAGCGCGGCCGGCACGGAGGTCGGCGAGCGCGTCCTCGCGCTCAGTGCCGAACGAATCCAGCAGACCGTCCCGCCGTCCGTCGCGGGAGCGACGGCTCGCCACCGAGTCGACCTTCCACGCACCATCCGAGGGGAGTCGTATCAGATCCGGACGGACGGCCGGACGCTGGTGCTCGATCACCCACACCCCGCAATCGGCGGGCAGACGCCGGTCGCGCTGCCCGCGGGCGCGACCCTCTCGGGGTCGTGGGAGAGCCACGGCGATCCGGCCGTCGTCGTCCGCGAAACGCAGGACGGACCGACCGTCCGGTTGGCGTCGTGAGGGGGCAGGCGAACCTGCCGGCGCTGGCGGTGGCGCTGCTCGTCGTGACGACGACCGCCGGATTGGGGTTCTCGCTGGCCGACGACGCGTTTGCCGGCGCGAGCCGCGACACCGACGAGGCACGGACGGCAGCGCTCGCCGAGCGACTGGTGGACGCTCGGTCGCCGCTGACCGAGCGGGCGAACGTGCTGGCTGCTGGAGCAGTCACGGGTCTCGACGCCGCGACGCTGGCCAGCGACTTCCCGGTCGTGGCCGACGCCGCGTTCCGTGTTCGTCTCGACGACCAGACGCTCGCAGAACGGGGCGACCCGCGCGGCGGCGCGACCGTCGAGCGAATCGTCCTCGTCCAGTCGCGCGAGCGGGTCACTGTCACGCCGCCGCTGTCGACGAACCGCACCACGCTGCCGCGCCGCACCGAGCGCGTCACCGTCGACATCGACCCGTCGCCGGGGACGACGGTGACGACCGTCCGGGCGAACGACCGCGTCGTGTTGCGCAATCCGAACGGCCTCGCCGGACAATACGACGTGTCCGTCAGCCGGTACGCGACGGTGACGCTCGACTTCGCAGCCGACGGCCCGCTTCGACAGGGGGACGTGACCGTCACCTACCGGCCGAGTCAGACGACGAAAGCGACGCTGTCGGTGACCGTCGATGCGTAGGGGCCAACTGTCGTTGTCCCTCGTCGAGGCGGCCGTCGGGACGGTGCTCGTGCTCGCGGTGGCGAGCGGGTTTGCGTTCGGCGTGGCCGGCCCGGACGGAAGCACGGCGCAGTTAGAGACGTACGCGGACGACACCGCGACGGTGCTGGCCGACGAGTCGCCGCGCCACGGCGGCACGACGCGGCTCGACGAGGTGGCACGGTCGCAGGCGAGCTTCGAGCGGGAACGCGCGGCGCTCGACCGACGCGTCGACCGCATTCTCCCGGCCAATCTGCTGTACCGCGTCGACACCCCGCACGGCGCGGTCGGCTATCCAGTCCCGGCTGGCGTCCCGGTCGGCGAGCGGACCGTCGCGACCGGCTACGGCCGAGTTACGATACGGGTGTGGTACGTGTGAGCGGTCGCGACCGCTGTCGTGTCGGCTGTACGAGGCGCGTGTCGGCGATAATCTAACCCGGCGACACGCGGCTCCCCTCCGACTCAAGCAGGCGTCGCGGGTCTGCTACCGGATATATTCGGCACAGACGTCAGGAAGATACAGTGTGGAGCATTGAGTGCCGATAGAGTTCGGGACGACAGAGGCACCCTATCGGCGGCGTCGGCCGGCACAGGATGCCTCCTGCGGGTCGGCCGGCGCTCACACCCCCGTTTCCGCCGCCACACCGAATCACACACGACGCCACGGGACGCTCTCGCGTGGCGTGGCACCGTCGAATTTCTCGGGAGCAGAAGACGCCGACCCGTCGGCGCGTCGCTACCCGACGTTGATCAGTTGATACCCCTCCGCTACGAGGTGAGCCACGTCGGGACCGTGGTGGTCACCGGGGCCGTCGGCGTCCTCACGCGTCCCACCATCGAGCGCGATTCCGGCCTGATCGATGGTGTCGTCGATCTCGAAGAACGCCGCACAGTAGCCGCACGCTCCGGCGATGAGGCCGCGATCTTTCGCTTCCACGTAGTACTCGTGGACGACGCCGTCCGGGTTCTCCTCGGCCTCTGGAATCCACTGGGTAGCTTGCCCGTCGAAGTAGACGGTGACCTCGTGGCCGGCCTCGTCTAAGTTTCGCGCGTACTCGAGATTGTTCGCGACCGGGCCGGGATTGTCCGGCGGCGAATTAATCAGGAACGCAAACTTGCTCATCGGTACCACTACACACGACTGTCGCCCACATCAACGCTTGGGTCGCCGGACAGACCCCTCGGCTGTCCCGCCACGGTGAAATGGCTTCTTTAATCCGCCGTCAGTCGTCTTCGAGCGTCGGTTCCGAAGCCGATGTGGCGAGCCGTCCGGTCGTGGCGTCGGCCCAGTCGAGTCTGCGCTGGAAGTACAGGGCGACGTTGACCAGCGCCAGCAGCACCGGCACCTCGATGAGCGGGCCGACGACCGTCGCGAACGCGACGCCGGAGCCGACGCCGAACACGGCGACTGCGACGGCAATCGCGAGTTCGAAGTTGTTGCTCGCGGCGGTAAAGCCGATGGCGGTCGTCGTCGAGTAGTCCGCGCCGATGCCCTTGCCCATCCCGAAGCTGACGAAGAACATCCCGACGAAGTAGATGGTCAGCGGGACGGCGATCAGGAGCACGTCTTCGGGCGCAGCGACGATGTTCTCGCCCTGCGTGGCGAACATCACGACGACGGTGAACAGCAGCGCAACGAGCGTGAGTGGGTCGATCTTCGGGACCAACGTCTCGTCGTACCACTCCTCGCTCTTGACTCGTGTGCCGACACGTCGGGTGAGGAAGCCGCCGACGAACGGGATGCCGAGGAAGACAACGATTGCTCGGAGCACCTGCACCGGCGTCACGTCGAACGTCTGGATGCCGGCGACGAGCGTCTCCATGCCGAGCAGCGGCGGGAGGAACAGCCCGAAGAACCAGACGTACACGCCGTAGGTGACGATCTGAAACAGGCTGTTGAACGCGACCAATCCGGTGACGTACTCGGTCGAGCCGTCCGCGAGTTCGTTCCAGACCAGCACCATCGCGATACACCGGGCCATCCCGATGAACACCAGCCCGAGGAAGAACTCGGGGCGAGCAGGCAGGCCGGGCACGAGCCCGCTGAAGAAGACCACGGCGAGCCCGAACATGAGCGTCGGGCCGATGAGCCAGTTTTGAACGAGGCTCACCCCGAGGACGCGCCAGTTGCTGAACACCGCGGGCAGCTGTGAGTAGTCGGCCTTCGCGAGCGGCGGATACATCATCGCGATGAGGCCGATCTCGACGAGATGGTAGTCCTGAATCGGCTGGGTTACCGACGGGGCGACGAACCCGAGTCCGACACCGACGGCCATCGCACCGAGGATCCAGACGGTGAGGTACTTGTCGAGGAAGTCCATCGACCGCGGGTCACCACAGCTCTCACAGTCGCAGTTCGGGCCGTGGTCGTGAGCGTCGACGTTACTCATCGGCGACCTCCAGCTTTCGGGCGGTGATACTCGCGGAGACGAGGAACTCGCTCAAGTCGTACTCGTCGTCCCAGTCGCGGATGAACGTCTCGTTGTCGCCCTTCGGTGAGATGTCCACCGCTTCGAAGCCCGCGTCGGCGAGCATCGCTTCGAGTCGGTCGATTGTCGACGCGCCGGCGACACAGGAGACCAGTCGCGTCCGTGCGTCGAGACCGGACTCCGTCCGGGCGTCGTCCGTCTCAGACACTCGCGGTCACCTCCTGTTCGATTTCGTCGAACAGCGAATCCACGCGGTCGCGAACCTCGTCACAGATCGCTCGAATCCGGTCTGGGGCTTTCCCGTCGGGATCGTCGAGCGCCCAGTTGCGGATGTCGACGTTGGAGTCGTTGGCATCGAGTTCGAGCGTCGAGCAGCCCATCGTGGCGACGTAATCACACGACTCGAGTTCGTCCGTCGAAATATTCCGTGGCGTGCGGCCCGAGAGATCGAACCCCTCCTCGCGCATCGCTTCGATGACGGCGTCGTGAACGGACTCAGCGGGACGGGTTCCGCCGGTGAGGATCTCGACGACATCGCCGAGATCACGACGCTCACGCTCGCGTTCGGCAAAGGCAGTCGACATCTGCGACCGTCCGGCGTTCTGGACGCACACGAACGCCACGCGAACCTGTGGGTCGGTCATCGGTCGGTTCGCCGCGTCTCGTCGAGGGCTGTCAGAATCGCCTCGGCCCGGTCGGTCGCCTCGTAGTGCCGCCACGTCCCGTCTTTTCGTCGCGTGACGAGTCCGGCGTCGTGAAGATCCGAAAGCGCGTGACTGATCGCACTGTCGCTGACGTCGACGACCGGATTGATCTCACAGACACACAGCTCCCGACCCGCGGCCGTCAGCAGTCGGACGATTGTGTATCGCGTATCGTTCCCCAGCGTCTTGAGCGCGGTTAGGTCGGCGTCAGGACCGGCAGGCGTCTCCGGTCGATACGAGCGCAGTGAATCGAGCCGTTCCGCTACGTCGGTTTCACAGCACTCCCCGCTCTCCTCGGACATGAGGCGTTCGAGTCGTTCTGTCTGTGGACACATAGATGGCTAGTTGAACATTCTCTCATATAGCGTTGTCGGGAGAGACGACGGTGCGCTGTGCGCGGTGCAGCACCTCATCGGGTGCGGCCACAGCGTGCTCCGCCGCTGGTCGCCCTCGGCGGCCGGAGACTGGTCAACGAAGCACGGGCGAACGGCTTTTACTCGCCGACAGCAACGTCTCGAAGAATGCCGTACGACTACACCGGGTCGGTACACGACGCGCTCGTCGCGGCGTATCGCGCCGACGAGTCGCCGTTCCCGACGGACGACTCCCGTACGTATCCACGGCGCGACCATCTGCGCGACGAGCCGGCACTGCTCAAGCAACTCCTGTTTCCGCACTGCTGGAACGCGACCGACCTGCTGGACGATCCCGAGACCGTCCGCGCCCGACTGACCGACCTCGGGACCGCGGTTCAGAAGGGAGTGAGCGCGTACGCGGACCGCGACCCCGAGACGGTGTCCGGCGTCGTCGACGACCTACTTGACCGACTGCCGGCGATCCGCGAGACGCTCCAGCGGGACGTGGAGGCCGCATACAAGGGTGACCCCGCGGCGAAGAGCTACTGTGAGATCATCCGGTCGTACCCCGGCTTTCACGCGACCCTGATCCACCGGGTGGCGAATTATCTCTACACGGCCGACCACCCCGAGTACGCCCGCGAACTCGCCGAGTACGCGAAGGTCGAGACGGGTATCGACATCCATCCCGGCGCTGACATCGGCGACTACTTCTTCGTCGACCACGGCACCGGCGTCGTCATCGGCGAGACGGCGACGGTCGGCGACTGGGCGCGGATCTACCAGAACGTCACCTTGGGGGCGCTCCACTTCGAGGAGGCCGAAGACGACGACCATGCGCTGGCGAAAGGCTACAAGCGCCACCCGGACTTGGGCGACCACGTCGTCGTGGGGACCGGCAGCAACGTCCTCGGCCCTATCGAGGTCGGCGACCACGTGAGCATCGGCGCGAACGCGTGGGTGACGGACGACGTGTCGGACCACACCAGCGTCTTCGTCGCCGAGCATCCCGAACAGGCGCGGAAGCCGACCGACTGAGGCCACAGACGGGCCAGCCGCTCAGAGCCCCCGCACGAGCACCCACGCGAGCCCGACGGCGAGGAGGCCGCCCGCCGTGTTCGCCGCGGCGTACCCTAGCGCCGCCCGGCGTCTGTTCGCCTCCCAGAGTCGAACCGCGTCGACCGAGAACGACGAGAACGTGGTGAAGGCACCGCAGATCCCGGTGCCGACGAACAGGAGCAACTTGGAGCCGACGGAGAGGAACGTCACCGTGCCGAGCGCGAAACTCCCGACGACGTTGACCGTCAGCGTGCTCACCGGGAGCCGGTCGTCCGCGACCAGCAGGCCGACCAGATGCCGCAACACGGCCCCGACGGCACCGCCGATGCCGACCAGATACGCCGGCGGAATATTCACGGCTGGCCCCCGGGCGTTGCTCTCCGGGCGGCGACCCGCGATGCGACGATGCGACCGCCGACGACGGCGAGAAAGCCGGCGGCGTAGCTGGCGAGGACGTACCCCGCGCCCACGAGCGGCGCGGCCAGCGCCGTCTGGAGCGCGAACGTGCTGTAGGTGGTGAACGATGAGAGGAAGCCGGCGGCGAACACCAGCCGCGACCGCTCTCCGAGCGAGCCCGCAAACTGCTGTTCGTAGACGAGAAAGCCGAGCAGGAAACAGCCGACGACGTTGGCGAGAAACGTGCCCGGCAGCCCCGCGACGGCGCGGCCGACGAGATACCGCGCGTTCGCGCCGAGAAAGCCGCCGGTGGCGACGAGCGCGAGCGGTTTGAGTACGATCAGTGGCCGTCGGTGGTCCATTTGGAACTCGCAGGGTGTCTGGCGAGCCGTTCGCCCGACCGTGGCTTAACGACATCGGTGGGTGGAGTGGGCGATTACGCGTCGTCGACCCGGACCGCGTCGTCGACGGCAACCGTGTCAGCGTGGCTCGCCGACGGCACGCGCGTGATGAGCATGACGGTGAAGTAGTGATCAAAGGCATCGGTCGGTGCCCACGATGGCAGGGTCGCCTCGCGCCGCTCCACGAACCGCTGGCGGAACCGCTCGATTGGCTCGCCGGTGTCGGGATCGCGGGAGGGCACGACACAGCGAGCGCAGGCCCGGGCACCCTCGAAGCGGGCGTC
>PXSB01000064.1 GCA_003023185.1 Halobacteriales archaeon QS_9_67_17
CACCTCGTCGACCCCGAAATCGAGGTGACGGGCGCGGACGGACAGGTGGAAGACCTGCTCGACCGCGTGGACGAGCGGGTCGCCGACGACGAGCGCGTCCTCGTCACCACCCTGACGAAGCGGATGGCAGAAGACCTCACCGAGTATCTGGAGGAGGCGGGCCTCGCGGTCGAGTACATGCACGACGAGACGGACACGCTCGAACGCCACGAGATCATCCGCGATCTCCGGCTCGGCAACATCGACGTGCTCGTCGGCATCAATCTCCTCCGGGAGGGATTGGACATCCCGGAGGTATCGCTGGTCGCCATCCTCGATGCCGATCAAGAGGGGTTCCTCCGCTCGGAGACGACGCTCGTGCAGACGATGGGGCGGGCCGCGCGCAACGTGAACGGGAAGGTGGTGCTGTACGCCGACGGCCGGACGGACGCGATGGAGGACGCCATTGCGGAGACACAGCGCCGTCGGACGATTCAGCGCGAGTACAACGAGGAGCACGGCTACACGCCCGAAACCATCCAGAAGGAGGTGGGCGAAACCTCGCTTCCGGGGTCGAAGACGGATACGGGCGGCGTCTCCGGGCTCGACGCCGACACCGAGACGGAGGCCGAAGAGCTGATCGAGTCGCTGGAGCGCCGCATGGACGAGGCCGCGGAGAATCTGGAGTTCGAGTTGGCGGCCGACATCCGCGACCGCATCCGCCGGCTGGAGGCGGAGTTCGAGTTGGACGTGACCGACGAGGCCGTACCGGCCCCCGAGGAGTTCTGACTCACACTTTCGGTTGAGCCGACTGGGGTAAAGTTTGGACGGCTTTGCTACGCGACAGGATAATTGCCACAAGGCACTTGTTTAGAACTATTTCATTTTGAGTTATGAATTTGAACGACCGACAGTTTGCGCTGATATGCGGAGCGTGGGCACTCGCGTTGCTCGGTGGCGTCGGGGCTGTCTGGTATATCGAGGCGAGTGGGAGCGTTGCCCCACTGTCGGTCGTTGTTGGGATCAGTGGCGTGGCTGGTGCTATCTTCCTCGGCGTGCTCGCCGTCGCGTTGGTCACCACCGGGCACAGCGACGTGACTCGACAGATTCCGGGGGTTATCGCCGTCGCTACGGGCGGATTCATTGCTATCGGGGGAATCATTGCACTGCAGCCTTGGGCGCGTACAGGGCTCGCGGGGGGTGTTGCCAGTGTATTCGCAGCAGTTGTCGGTGGAGTTGGAGCACTGTTAGTGATCGTCGGTGGCGTCAGTATCCAGAGCCGTCGGGTCAAATTACCTCTCTACGCGTGTGCGATTATGTGGTATGGTGGCTGGATTTACACGGCACAGCTCAGTACGATTATCATGACCCGGTACAGCGCACCGCTCGCTATCATCCTCTCGGTAGTCACCGTAGGGCCACTAATCGGCATCAGCACTTGGTCGCCTCCACGCGAGACTGGGCCCTCACCGGCACGGTAGCCCAAACGAGAGCTGACGGAGGACAAGTTGCCCCGAGATTCTCTCGCTTCACCGTGTCGCTGACACGAATCTGTTCGTCGGCGGTCGCCATCGGCGTGTCGACGCGGGTTAACCGTCAGGCCCCGCGCTACAGCCGTGCGGCAATCGTCGCGGCCGTCGCCGGGCCAACGCCGTCGACCTCGCCGAGTTCCTCCTCGCTGGCCTCGCGGACGCCGTCGACGCTGCCGAAGCGCCGGAGGAGTCGCTTCCGTAGTGCCGGGCCGACGCCGGGCAGGTCGTCGAGCGTCGTCGACACCGCGTCGCGGACCTGCTGGTGGTAGGCGACTGCGAACCGGTGGGCTTCGTCGCGGACGCGCTGGAGCAGACGAAGGTGGTCCGCGTCGCTGGAGAAGTCGCGGACGCCGTCGGACGTGACGACCAACTCTTCCTCCTTCGCGAGACCGACGGCAGGCACGTCCCAGCCGACCGCATCGAGCGCGTCCCGCGCGGCGGTTAGCTGTCCCTCACCCCCGTCGATGAGCAGGAGGTCGGGATCGGGGCGGTCGTCGCGGCCCTCGACCGCGCGCTCGGCTCGCCACCGCACGAGCCGTCTCATGTTCGCGTAGTCGTCGTTCTCGTCGGTCAGTTTCTTGCGCCGGTAGTCCGCCTTCGCCGCCTCGCCGTCGACGAAACAGACGTCCGACCCGACGACGGCCTTCCCGCCCGCGTGGCTCACGTCGAACCCCTCGATCCGGTCGGCGGCGTCGATACCCAACTCCGTCGCGAGTCGCGCACACTCGTCCGACCGGCCGGTCTGTCGGCGGGCGTTCTTGAGTGCGAGGTCGACCAGCGTCGCCTCGCGGCCCGCGCCGGGGACGCGCATCGCCGTCCCCTCGCGCTCAAGCCAGTCGACGACGCCGGCGTCGTCCGGACGCTCCTGTAGGAGGACGGCGTCGGGGAGCGCTCGCTCGGCGTAGAACTGGGGCAGAAACGCCGACAGCAGGGGGGCGACCTCTCGCACCTCCGAGGCGGCGACGGAGTGGCGCTCTCGGTCGACGAGCTTACCGCGCTCGCTCATGAGGCGGGCGACGGTCGCGTCGCTGCCCTCGATGGCGACGCCGAGCACCTCGACGCGCTCCTCGCCGTCGCCCTGTATCGCGGCCGCGCCGCTCCCGTGAAAGGACTCGACGGCCGTTAGCCGGTCGCGGAGGTTCGCCGCACGCTCGAAGTCGCGGGCCTCGGCGGCCGCCTCCATCGCCTCGCGCATCGGGTCGGTGAGGATGCCGGTCTCGCCGTCGAGGAATCGACGGACGCTCTCCACGTCACCGATGTACGCGTCCGCGTCGATGCGGTCGACGCAGGGGGCCGTACAGAGACCGACCTCGTAGTCGAGACACGGGCGGTCGCGGTTCGAGAACTTGTGGTCCGAACAGCCGCGGACGCCGAACGTCTCGCGGAGCGCCTTCACCGCCGTCTCGACGCGCCCCTTGTTCGTGTACGGGCCGAAGACGGTCGCGGCGTCGTCCGGGTCGCGCGTCACCTCGATCTGCGGAAACTCGTGGTCGGTCAACTGCACCAGCGGATATGACTTGTCGTCCTTCAGTCGGACGTTGTACTTCGGCTGGAACCGCTTGATCAGGTTGGCTTCGAGCAGCAGCGCCTGCGTCTCCGTCTCGGTGACGGAAAAATCGATCCGCGCTGCGCTCTCGATCATCTGTCGGATTCGCTCGCCGCGCGGGGTGGCGTACGAGCGGACGCGGTCGCGCACGTCGACCGCCTTCCCGACGTAGAGGACGCTCTCGCCCCGCTCGAACTGGTAGACGCCCGGCTTCGTCGGCAGTTCGTTCGCCCGTCGTCGCACCGCGTCGGTGTCCACACCTCGGTTACGACGCTCGGAGGTTTCAGCGTGTCGCGGTGGTCGTGGCTACCCCTCCGCTGGTCGACGCGTCCGTGCTCGCGAGCGCTTCCGCGCCCCA